>NZ_JBSGVG010000065.1:0-21436 GCF_053608345.1 Nocardia sp. NPDC055050 | reverse complement strand
TCCGAAGGGCGATACTGCGCCTTCGGCGTTCCGTCTCGCCCTTCGGATGCGAGGCGGCCGAAAATCGTGGTGGTTGGGTTGGGTGGGTGGCGTTGGTTGCGGCAGGTGGGGAATGTTCAGTCGCTGGACGGGATGACTACTGCGGGTTCGCATCGGCGGCTAGTTGTTCGTGTTGGCGGCGTCCAGGAAGGCGGGGCGTTCGCCGCCGCCGTGGACGAGCAGGGCGGCGCCGCTGATGTGGGCGGCCAGGGGGGAGGCCAGGAACAGCGCGGCGTTGCCGACGTCGGCGGGGTTGGCCAGGCGGCCGAGGGGGACGGTCTTCGCTACGGCGGCGACTCCGTCGGCGTCGCCGTAGTGCAGGTGGCTGAGTTCGGTTTCCACCGGGCCGACGACGACGGAGTTGAGCCGGACTTTCGGGGCCCATTCGACGGCCAGCGAGGAGACCAGGTTGTCCAGGCCCGCCTTGGCCGCGCCGTAGGCGGCGGTGCCGGGTGAGGGGCGGTGGCCGCTGACGCTGGTGATCATCACGATCGAGCCGCCCGCGTCCTGCTTCTGCATCAACGCGTTCGCCTGCTGCGAGATCAGCAGCGGCGCGAGGAGGTTCAGCTCCACGATCTTGGCGTGGAATTTGGGGCTCGCGGCGTCGGCCATCGCGAACGGCGCACCACCCGCGTTGTTCACCACATGGTCGATCCGGCCGTGCCTGGCGACGATCTCGGCGAACATCGCCGGCACCGCGTCGACATCGCGCACATCGCAGGTGAGGTGTTCGGTGCCGCGGTCCCCTACCGCGATCGGCTCGTCGGCCGGTCTGCGTGCGCAGGTCAGCACCGTCGCGCCCGCGGCGAGGAAGGCCCGGCTGATTCCGGCGCCGACACCTCGGACGCCACCCGTCACCAGAACGATCTGCTCGGAAAGGTCGATTTCTACAGCCACCGTGTTAACCTACCAAGCAATTGCTTGCTTTGTCTCGGATTCGCCGGGGCGCGCACGAGGAGACATCGCGATGGGGATAAACCGTCACACCGAAGCCGACGGGGTAGAGGTCGTCACAGTCGACTACCCGCCGGTCAACGCCCTGCCCTCGGACGGCTGGTTCGCACTGGCCGACGCCGTCCGGGCAGCGGGCCGCAACCAGGAGACCCGGGTGGTCGTGCTGCGCGCGGAGGGCCGCGGGTTCAACGCGGGCGTCGACATCAAGGAGATGAACGCCGACGTCGGCCATACCGCGCTGATCCGCGCCAACCACGGCTGTTTCGACGCCTTCGCCGCGGTCTACGACTGCGAGGTGCCCGTGGTCACCGCAGTGAACGGCTTCTGCCTCGGCGGCGGCATCGGCCTGGTCGGCAACTCCGACGTCATCGTCGCCTCCGACGACGCGACTTTCGGCCTGCCCGAAGTGGACCGTGGCGCGCTCGGCGCCGCCACGCACCTGTCCCGGCTGGTCCCCCAGCACCTGATGCGCACCATGTTCTACACCGCGGGCAAGCTCACCGCCCAGCAGCTGCACCACTTCGGCTCGGTGTACAAGGTGGTGCCGCGCGCCGAACTCGACGCCGCCGCGATGGACGTGGCGAAGAACATCGCGAACAAGGACGGCCGCGTGATCCGCGCCGCCAAACGTGCGCTCAACGGCATCGACGTGCAGGACGTGCACCGTTCCTACCGCTACGAGCAGGGCTTCACGATGGAGCTCAACCTCGCCGGTGTCGCCGACGAGATCAGGGCGCGCTTCGACGACGATCTCGCCGCGCAGAAGAAGGAGAGCTGAAAGCCATGCGCGACAAGAGAATGACCCTCGACGAGGTGGTCGGTGAGCTGCGCAGCGGCATGACCATCGGCATCGGCGGCTGGGGTTCACGACGCAAGCCGATGGCGCTGGTGCGCGCCCTGCTGCGCTCCGATGTCACCGACCTGACCGTGGTCACCTACGGCGGCCCCGACCTGGGGCTGCTGTGTTCGGCGGGCAAGGTCCGCAAGGCGTACTACGGGTTCGTGTCGCTGGATTCGGCGCCGTTCTACGATCCGTGGTTCGCGAAGGCGCGCACCGAGGGCGCGATCACCGTGCGCGAGATGGACGAGGGAATGGTGAAGTGCGGGCTGCAAGCGGCCGCCGCGCGACTGCCCTTCCTGCCGATCCGGGCCGGGCTCGGATCCGCCGTGCTCGACTTCTGGGAGGGCGAGCTGAAGACCGTCGCGTCGCCGTATCCCGCCGCCGACGGTCGTGTCGAGACCCTGGTCGCGATGCCCGCGTTGAATCTCGACGCTTCGTTCGTGCACCTGGATCTGGCCGACAAGCACGGCAACGCGGCCTACACGGGCGTCGACCCGTACTTCGACGATCTGTACTGCCTGGCGGCGGAGCGTCGCTACGTCTCGGTGGATCGCATCGTCGAGACCGAGGAACTGGTGAAAGCCGTTCCGCAACAGTCGATCATCCTCAACCGCATGCTGGTCGACGGTGTGGTGGAGTCACCCGGTGGCGCGCACTTCACCTTCTCCGGCAGCTACGGGCGCGACGAGAAGTTTCAGAAGCACTATGTGGCGGCCGCGAAGACGCCGGAGTCGTGGGCCGAGTTCAAGGCCCGCTACCTGGATGTCTCCGAAGAGGAATACCAGTCCGCGGTAGCCGCGTTCGCTGAGGAGCAGAAGCTATGACAATTACTCGTGCCGAGGTCTGCGTTGTCGCCGCCGCGGAGATCTTCCGCGGTGCCGGTGAGATCATGGCCAGCCCGATGTCGACGGTCACCACCATCGGGGCCCGGCTGGCCCGGCTCACCTTCGAACCCGACCTGCTGCTGTCCGACGGCGAGGCGCTGTTCTTCGCCGAGGTACCGGCGATCGGGGCCAAAGCCCCTGTCGAGGGCTGGATTCCGTTCTCCCGGGTGTTCGACGTGGTCGCCTCGGGCCGTCGCCATGTGGTGATGGGCGCCAACCAGATCGACCGGTTCGGCAACCAGAACCTGTCGGCCTTCGGTCCGCTCCAGCAGCCGACCAGGCAGATGTTCGGTGTGCGTGGCGCGCCAGGCAACACCATCAACCACGCGACCAGCTACTTCGTGCCCCGCCACAACAACCGGGTGTTCGTCGAGAAGGTCGACATCATCTCCGGAATCGGTTACGACAGAATCGATCCCGAGAATCCCGCGTACCGCTTTCATCATCTGCACCGGGTGGTGACCAACCTGGGCGTGTTCGACTTCAACGGCCCCGACCACACCCTGCGCGCGCTGTCGCTGCACCCGGGCGTGAGCGCGGCCGAGGTCGCGGAGAACACCTCCTTCGAGATCGCCGAGCTGGGTTCGGCGGGCGAGACCAGGCTGCCGACCGAGGAAGAGCTGCGGATCATCCGAACCGTGCTCGATCCCAAGGGTTTCCGGGAGAAGGAAGTGACGGCGTGAGCGCACGCTTGCGGACTCCGCTGACCGAGCTGGTCGGCATCGAGCACCCGGTCGTACAGACCGGCATGGGCTGGGTCGCCGGCCCCCGACTGGTCGCGGCCACCGCCAACGCGGGCGGACTCGGCATCCTCGCCTCGGCGACGATGACGTTCGAGGAGCTCGAGGCGGCGGTCGCCAAGACCAAGTCGCTCACCGACAAACCCTTCGGCGTGAACATCCGCGCCGACGCCACCGACGCGGGCGAGCGCATCGAGCTGCTCATCCGCGAGCAGGTACGCGTCGCGTCCTTCGCGCTAGCGCCGAAGAAGGAACTCATCGCCCGGCTCAAAGACGCCGGTGTCGTGGTAGTTCCGTCGATCGGTGCCGCCAAGCACGCGGTGAAGGTGGCGTCCTGGGGTGCCGACGCGGTGATCGTGCAGGGCGGTGAGGGCGGTGGGCACACCGGCCCGGTCGCCACCACGCTGCTGCTGCCGTCGGTGCTCGACGCGGTCGATATCCCGGTGATCGCGGCGGGTGGCTTCTTCGACGGTCGCGGCCTGGCTGCCGCGCTGTCCTACGGCGCGGCCGGTGTCGCGATGGGCACCCGCTTCCTGCTCACCCAGGAGAGCACCGTTCCCGAGGCCGTGAAGCAGGAGTACCTGGCGCGCGGCCTCGGGGACACGGTGGTGTCGGTGAAGGTCGACGGCATGCCGCATCGGATGCTCAACACCGAACTGGTGACCAAGCTCGAACACTCCGGCGGCTGGCGCGGCCTGTCGGCGGCGGTGTCGAACGCGGCCAAGTTCAAGAGCATGACCGGCATGAAATGGTCGACGCTGATGCGTGACGGTCTGGCCATGCGAAAGACCAAGGACCTCAGCTGGTCTCAGGTCGTGATGGCGGCGAACTCGGCGATGCTGACCAAGGCCGGTCTCGTCGAGGGCCGCACCGACGCGGGCGTGCTTCCCGCAGGCCAGGTCACCGGCATCATCGACAGCCTGCCGACGGTGGCGGAGCTGATCGACGGGATCGTCGCCGACGCCATCGCCCGGATCGAGGCGGTCTCGGCGCTCACCGTCGAGTCCGCCGCCGAAGCCCACTGACCCGGAGCCTCACCCGGCTCCCGCCACGAACTCGCCCCGATCGACGGCCCTGAGCCAACCGTCGGTCCCACGGGGGCGATCGAGCACCGGACCCGATGCCGCACTCACGAGGTGCGCATCGGGTCCGGTGCATTTTCGGTTCAGGGCGTCTCATAGTCGCGACACGCGCCCGAACCCGCTCCCGACGGCGCCCGGTCGCCTAAAGTTTGCCGGACATCGACATTGCACCGGGAGGTCGCATGGACGCCGAGTTCTCACGGCAGGTCCACGGCTCTACGGTGCCGGTATGCGCGATGATTGCCACCCTCCTCGCCGCGCCCCTCGGCCCGTGTCCGCCCCATCGCCACACCGACCCGCAGGAGTAGCGCGATGACAGCCTCGGAACAGACCGCGACCAAGAAGATGCCGCTGCTGACCTTGTCGGCGATGGTGGTCGGCTCCATGGTCGGTGCGGGCGTCTTCTCGCTGCCGCGCAACTTCGGCCAGGCCACCGGCGGATTCGGCGCGATCATCGCCTGGACGATCGCCGGCACCGGAATGCTGATGCTGGCGTTCGTCTTCCAGACGCTGGCCGTGCGCAAACCAGACCTCGACGCCGGTGTCTACGCCTACGCGAAGGCCGGCTTCGGTGAGTACCTCGGTTTCTTCTCCGCGTTCGGGTACTGGGCCAGCGCCTGTGTCGGCAATGTCAGCTACTGGGTGCTGATCAAGTCCACCCTCGGGCAGGTGCTGCCCATCTTCGGTGAGGGCAACACCGTTCCCGCGGTGCTGCTGTCCACGGTGTGCATCTGGGCGTTCCATTTCATGGTGCTGCGCGGGATCCAGGAAGCCGCCACCATCAACCAGATCGTCACCGTGGCCAAGCTGGTGCCGATCCTGGTGTTCATCGTGGTGCTGCTGTTCTACTTCGACCCCGGTGTCTTCGCCGACAACTTCTGGGGCGGCGACGCGTATTCCGAATCGCTGGTCGAACAGGTGCGTTCGACCATGTTGGTGACAGTCTTCGTGTTCCTCGGCATCGAGGGTGCGAGTGTGTACTCCAGGTACGCGCGCAAGCGCGAGGACATCGGTCGCGCCACCGTGCTCGGCTTCCTCAGCGTGCTGGCTATTTTCGCGTCGGTGACCATGGTGTCGTTCGGCATCATGCCGCGTGACGAACTCGCCGTGGCGCAGCAGCCGTCGATGTCGCCGGTCTTCGAATCCGCCGTCGGTACCTGGGGTGCCTGGTTCATCAGTATCGGACTGATCATCTCGGTCCTCGGCGCCTACCTGGCCTGGACGCTGATGGCCGCCGAGGTGCTGTTCGTGGCGGCGAAGGACCGGGACATGCCGTCGTTCCTGGCCCGGGTCAACGCCGCGAATGTGCCGGTGGTCGCGCTGATCTTCACCACCGTGCTGATCCAGATCGTGCTGGTCACCACGCTGTTCTCCGACGACGCGTTCACCTTCACCCTCAAACTGTGCAGTTCGCTGTCGCTGGTGCCGTACCTGCTGGCCGCGGCCTACGCGCTCAAGCTCGCCTACACCAGGGAGACCTACGAGCGGATCCAGCCGGGCGACCGCACCAAAGAGCTCGTCATCGCCTTCGTCGCCACCTTCTACACCGCGTTCATGCTCGTCGCGGCCGGCCTCGAATTCCTGCTGCTGTCGTGCATCATCTACGCGCCCGGCACCATCCTGTTCGCCCTGACCCGTCGCGAGGCGGGCAAGCGGATCTTCTCGCTCTGGGAGGCGGTCCTGTTCGGCGCCGTCGCCCTCGGCGCCGTTGTCGGCATCGTCGGCCTGGCGACCGGCGCCATCTCGATCTGAGTCCGCCCGATCTTTCGAGGAGCAGAAATGACCGGAACCCCCGCCACCGCGTTCGGCGTCCATTCCGAAGTCGGCACGCTGCGCAAGGTGCTGGTCTGCGCGCCCGGCCTGGCGCACGAACGGCTCACCCCGACCAACTGCGACGACCTGCTCTTCGACGACGTGCTGTGGGTGCAGAACGCCAAGCGCGACCACTTCGATTTCATGACGAAGATGCGCGACCGTGGCGTCGAGGTGGTCGAGCTGCACAATCTGCTCGCCGAGACCCTCGCCGTGCCCGGCGCGAAGGACTGGATTCTCGACCGCAAGATCGTGGCCAACGAAGTCGGGCTCGGGTTGATCGACGACACCAGGGCCTACCTGGACTCGGTGGACGACCGGACCCTGGCGACCTACCTCATCGGCGGACTCGCGACCGCGGACCTGCCCGCCGAATTCCGTTCCGGTTACCTGGCGCTGGCGCGCGAGCAGGCCGGGGTCCGTGAGTATCTGATGCCGCCGCTGCCGAACACGCTCTACACCCGCGACACCACCTGCTGGCTCTACGGCGGCGTCACCCTCAATCCGCTGTACTGGCCCGCCCGGCACGACGAGACGCTGCTGATGGCGGCGATCTACGCGTTCCATCCCGACTTCACCGGCGCGAAGGTCTGGTGGGGAGATCCCGAACAGGATTGGGGGCTGGCCACTTTCGAGGGCGGCGATGTGATGCCGGTCGGCAACGGGGTGGTGCTGGTCGGGATGAGCGAACGGACGTCCCGGCAGGCGATCACCCAGGTCGCCGCGTCGCTGTTCGCCGCAGGCGCCGCCGAGCGCGTGATCGTGGCGGGGATGCCGAAGCTGCGCTCGGCCATGCACCTCGACACCGTGTTCACCTTCGCCGACCGCGACCTGGTGACGGTGTATCCCGACATCGTCTACAACATCCACCCGTTCTCCCTGCGGCCCAGCGACCGCGCACCCGGTGTCGAGGTGACCGAGGAGACAGCGCCGTTCCTCGACGTGGTGGCCGCATCGCTGAACCTGCCGAAGCTGCGGGTGGTCGAGACCGGCGGCGGCTACTACGCCAACGAACGCCAGCAGTGGGACAGCGGCAACAACCTGGTCGCGGTCGAACCCGGCGTCGTGTTCGCCTACGACCGCAACACCCACACCAACGCGGCCCTGCGCAAGGAAGGCGTCGAGGTGATCACCATCGTCGGCGCGGAACTCGGCCGAGGCCGCGGCGGCGGCCACTGCATGACCTGTCCGCTGATCCGCGACGCCGTCGAGTTCTGAACGCGGCGATCAGCGGGAGCGCACCTCGACGCGGTTGTCGTGGAACACCGCGCCACCGCCGTAGTCCGAATCTCGTTCGGCGATCGTGGCGTTCACGGTGGCACCGCCGGTGAACTTCGCCCAGCGGCCCTTGGTGGTACCCGCGACTCCGGGCCGCACCCGGTCCGATACCTCGGCGACGGCCTCGAACGAGCCGCGATCGTTGGAGACGACCACCGCGGCGCCGTCGGCGATGCCCCGCGCGGCGGCGTCGCCGGGGTGCAGCGTGATGCTGGATTCGCCTGCGCGACGCCGCAATTCCGGGTTGGAGCCGAAGGAACTGTTCAGGAAGTAGTGCGAGGCGGCGGAGATCAGCACCAGACCGTCGCCGGAATCAGCGGGGGGTGTGTAGTCGGGCAGCGGGTCGTGACCCGCCGATTCCGCTCTGGCGGAAACGAACTGGAGCTTGCCGGCGGGCACCGGACCGGCCTGCACCTTGAGGAATCCCTCGGCCCTGAGCCGGTCGAGGTCGTAGCCCTTCAGCAGCTGACCGGCCAATTCTTCGTCGGAGTCGTACAGCGCCGGTTCGGTCAGACCCAGCCGATGCGAGAGTCTGCGGAAAGTCTCTGTCGTGGACAGGCATTCGCCCGGCGGCTCGACGGCGGGCTCGTTCCAGATCAGGTAGAGGTGGCCGTAGCCGGCGAGCACGTCGAGGTGCTCGGGTTGCATCGTGGCGGGGAGCACGATGTCGGCGTAGTCGACGGTGTCGGTGCCGAAGTGCTCGAGGACCACGGTGAACAGGTCCTCGCGCGACAGCCCCTCGATCACGCGACGCTGGTCGGGATTCGAGCCGACCGGATTGGCCCCGATCACGAACAGTGCCTTCACCGGCGGCTCATCGGTCTCGAGCAGGGCTTCGCCGAGTCTGGTCATCGAGAGTGTGCGGACCGGGTGCGCCAGCAGGTCGTCGCGGGTCAGCGCGGCTTCATCGAGCCGGAAGTGCCCGCTGGTCGAATAGTGCAGTCCCCCACCGGGTATCGCCCAGTCGCCGGTGACGCCGGGCAGGCAGGCGAGCACGCGCAGGGCCATCCCGCCGCCGGCGTGGCGCTGCATGCCCTGGGAGGCGCGGATCGCGGTCGGCCTGGTGCGCGCGATCCGCGCACCGAGCGCAACGATCTGATCTTCGGGAACGCCCGTGATCGCCGCGGTGCGTTCCGGCGTGAATTCGATGATGCGGTCCCGGAATTCGGGCCAGCCCTCGGTGTGTTCGGCGATGAACTCCTCGTCCTGCGCGCCGAGCGAGACGATCACGTGCAGCAGGCCGAGCGCCAGCGCCGCGTCGGTGCCGGGCAGCGGGGCGATGTGCTCGTCGCAGCGTTCGGAGGTCTTGGTGCGCACCGGGTCGATCGACACCAGGTACGCGCCGCTGTCCTGCACGAACTTCCACAGATGATGGCCGGAGGTGAGCGGGTTGGTGCCCCACAGCAGGATCAGTTTCGACTGTGCGAAGTCCTCGGGGTCCATGCCGCCGGAGGTGCCGAGGGTGTAGCGCAGGCCGGTGCCGCCCGCGACCGAGCAGATGGTCGGCGCGTGATGCGACGCCCCGAGCAGGTTGAACATCCTGCGCCCCGGAAAGCCTTCCAGCCCTTGGACATAGCCCAGGCTGCCGGTGCCGTGGAACGGCCAGACCGCCTCACCACCGAATTCGTCGATGATGCCGGTGAGGCGCGTGGCGATCTCGTCGAGCGCATCGTCCCAGCTGATCCGCTCGAACTGGCCCGACCCCTTCGGCCCCACCCGGCGCATCGGATACCGGAGTCTGCCCGGCGCGCCGACCTGCTCGAGATACCGGTTCACCTTCACGCACAGCGCACCGCGCGTGACCGGATGGTCCTTGTTCCCGCGCAGCCCCGTGGCCACCCCGTCCTCGACGGTCACCACCCACGAGCACGCGTCGGGGCAATCGAGCGGGCATGCACCGAGCACCTTCACCAGGCCATCATAGGTGGGATGAATCACCCACGCCGAGACCGGACGTGCCCGCCGCTGCGGCGCTGGGATGTGGCGACCCAGCGCTGAATGCGGCGACCCAGTGGTGGCGAACGAAGAGTGGTCCCCGGCGAAACCGCCGAGGACCACCACTTCTCGTACCGAAGTCCTACTTCTTGTCGGCGTCCAGACGCTCGATGATCGTCACGTTGGCCGTGCCGCCGCCCTCGCAGATGGTGAGCAGGCCGTAGCGGCCGTTCACCCGCTCGAGCTCGTTGAGCAGGGTGGCGAACAGCTTGGCGCCGGTCGCGCCGAGCGGGTGGCCGAGCGCGATGGCCCCGCCGTTGACGTTCACCTTCGCGGGATCGGCGCCGATCTCCTTGATCCAGGCCAGCACCACCGGGGCGAAGGCCTCGTTGATCTCGATGACGTCGATGTCGTCGATGGTCAGGCCGGTCTTCTCCAGCGCCCACTGGGTGGCCGGGATCGGCGCGCTGAGCATGAAGATCGGGTCGGCGCCGCGCGCGCTGACGTGATGGATGCGGGCGCGCGGGGTCAGGCCGTACTCCTTGACCGCCCATTCCGAGGCGAGCAGGGTGGCGCTGGCGCCGTCGGAGATCTGGCTGGCCACCGCCGCGGTGAGCGGGCTGCCCTCCGACAGCGGCTGCAGCGACGCCATCTTCTCCAGGCTGGTCTCGCGCGGACCCTGATCGACGGTGAACTCGCCGACCGGCACGATCTCGTTGTCGAAGCGGCCCTCGGTGATGGCGGTCTTGGCGCGCTGATGACTCTGCAGCGCCCAGCGCTCCATGTCCTCGCGGCTGATGCCCCACTTCTCGGCGATCATCTCGGCGCCCTTGAACTGGGAGACCTCGCCGGTGCCGTAGCGCGAGTCCCAGCCCTTGGCGCCGATGAACGAGGACTCGAAGCCGTAGGGCTTGGCCGCGAGCATGGCGGCGCCGATCGGGATGGCGCTCATGTTCTGCACGCCGCCTGCCACGATGACCTCGGCGGTGCCGCTCATGATGGCCTGCGCGCCGAAGTTGATCGCCTGCTGGCTGGAACCGCACTGCCGGTCGACGGTGACGCCGGGGACCTCTTCGGGGTAGCCCGCGACCAGCCACATGGTGCGGCCGATATTGCCCGCCTGCGGGCCGAGGTTGTCGACACAACCGACGATCACGTCGTCGACGACGGCCGGGTCGATGCCCGTGCGCTCGACGAGCCCACGCAGCGCGGCCGCGCCGAGATCGGCGGAATGCACCTCGGCCAGCGCGCCACCGCGCTTGCCCACCGCGGTACGCACCGCATCGATCACATAGGCCTCCCGCAACGGGGCATAGGGGCGGCGCTCGGCGGATGCGGTCATGATGGAACTCCTATTTCGCGGTGCTCCCGGGCAGGGTCAGCCCGTCGAGCACGATGGTGAGATATTGCTGGGCAAGGTTTTGCACGGTGATCGGGCCACCGGGGGTGTACCAGCGGACCGCGACCCACACGGTGTCGCGCAGGAAGCGGAAGGCCAGTTCCACGTCGAGTTCGGGCCGGAAGCTGCCGTCGGCCACGCCGGCGGCGAGCACGCGGTGCCATAGGTCGCGGAACTCGGTGTTGAAGTCGCGGATATAGCCGAACCGCTCGGCGTCGCGCAGGTTCTTGGCCTCGGCCTGGTAGATCGCGACGGCGGCGTGATGGCGGTCGAACGACTCGTAGGACGCGATCACCAAGGACTCCAGGGTGTCTCGCGAGCTCATGCTCGCGCCCGCGATCTCGCGGTAGCGACCGAACAGGTCGTCGAGGAATCCGCGCAGGATCTCGTCGACCATCGATTCCTTGGAGTCGAAATGGTGATACAGGCTGCCCGACAGGATGCCCGCCGAGTCGGCGATATCGCGCACCGTCGTGGCGCGCAGTCCACGTTCGGCGAACAGGTCGGCGGCGAGGTCGAGGAGTTCGGCGCGGCGGGTGCGTTTCACGGTGTCGGGTGCGGTCACACCCGTCATCGTACAACCAAGCACTTGCTTGGTTTCGGAGAACCCGCCACGGCGATCATGCGCGCTGGCTGCTCACCGAGACAACCTCGCCGGTCAGATACGAGGTGTAGTCACTGGCCAGCATGGCGATCGTCGCCGCTACTTCCCACGGTTCGGCGGCGCGACCGAAGGCCTCGCGCTCGCTGAGCGAGTCGAGCAACTCGGTCGAGCTCACCTTGTCCAGGAACGGGTGGCGGGCGATGCTCGGCGCGACGGCGTTGATCCGCACCCCGAATTCGGCGGCTTCGACCGCGCTGCACCTGGTCAGCGCCATCACCCCCGCCTTGGCGGCGGCGTAGTGCGCCTGGCCGTGCTGGGCACGCCAGCCGAGGACGGAGGCGTTGTTCACGATCACGCCGCCGTGGCCCGCGCCGCGGAAGTACCCCAGCGCCGCACGGGTGCAGCGGAAGGTGCCGGTGAGGGTGATGTCGAGAACCTGGTCCCACTGCTCGTCGGTCATGTCGACCACCGGGGTCTCACCGCCGAGGCCCGCGTTGTTGACCATGATGTCGATCCGGCCGAGTTCGGCGGCCGCGTCGGCCAGCAGCTGATTCACCTGCGCGGTGTCGCGGACATCGCAGACCACGGCACCGACCCGGCGCTCGGGGAACTCCTTGGCCAGCAGCTCGGCGGTCTCGGTCAACCGGCGCTCGTGCCAGTCGGAGACGACCACGTCGGCGCCCTCTTCGAGGAGCCTGCGCGCGGTCGCCGAGCCGATGCCGGTGCCCGCGGCGGCGGTGATCACGGCCGTCCGGCCCGCGAGCAGGCCGTGTCCGGGGATCGAAGCCGGCGCGATCGACAGGGACTTGTTCGCGCCCGAATAGGTCTGCTCACTCACGGGCGTGCCTCTCGCGGGAGACCGAGCACACGCTCGGCGATGATGTTGCGCTGCACTTCGTTCGAACCTCCATAGATCGTGTCGGCGCGGCTGAACAGGTACAGCCGCTGCCATGCGGTCATGTCGTCGGGGCCGGTGAGCAGGCCCGTCGCGCCTTGGACGGCCATCGCCAGTTCGCCGAGGTCGCGATGCCAGTTGGCCCACAGCAACTTCGACACCGAGGCGCCGCCCGCGTCATCGTGGTCCTCGCTCATGGTGCGCAGCGCGTGCGCGCGCAGCACCCGCAGTCCCACCCAGGCGCGATCGAGGCGATCGGCGATCAGCGGGTCGTCGGCGGCGCCGGTGCGCCGGGCCAGGTCTTCGATGTCGGAGAGCTCGCGCGCGAAGCGGATCTGCTGGCCGAGGGTGGAGATGCCGCGCTCGAAGGTGAGCGTGCCCATCGCGATTCGCCAGCCGTCGCCCGGCGCGCCGACCACCAGGTTCGCATCGGTGACGGCATCGTCGAAGAAGACCTCGTTGAACTCGGAGGTGCCGGTGAGCTGTTCGATCGGCCGCACTTCGATGCCCGGCTGGTTCATCGGGACCAGCAGATAGGACAGGCCCTTGTGACGGCTCGAGCCGCGCTCGGTGCGGGCGATGACGAAGCACCAGTCGGCGACGTGCGCGAGCGAGGTCCAGATCTTCTGGCCGTTGATCACCCACTTGTCGCCGTCCAGGCGCGCGGTGGTCGAGACGGCGGCCAGGTCGGAACCGGCGCCGGGCTCGGAATAGCCCTGGCACCACAGTTCGCCGACCGAGCGCACGCCCGGCAGGAAGCGCTTCTTCTGCTCCTCGGTGCCGAAGGCCAGCACGGTGGGGCCGAGCAGTTCCTCGCCCACGTGCGAGACCCGCGCCGGCGCGTCGGCCTTGGCGTATTCCTCGTGGAAGATCACCTGCTGACGCACACTGGCGCCGCGACCGCCGTATTCGACCGGCCAGCCGAGGCAGGTCCACCCCGCCGCGGCGAGGTGGCGGTCCCAGGCCAGCCGCTCGTCGAAGAATTCGTGTTCGCGGCCGGGTCCACCGGTGCCGCGCAGGTCAGCGAACTCGCCCGAAAGATTTTCGGCGAGCCAATCGCGTATTTCCGCGCGAAACTCCGCGTCGGAAGTCGCGGTATCGGAATCTGAGGTCTGGATCACGCCCACCTCGGTAGGATAACCTACCAAGCACTTGCTTTGTTAGCTGCTTCGGAAGAACAGCGAACCGCACAACGGTGAGGACCCCGTGACACCCCCTGCACAAACCACTCCGCAGGCGCTGCGCCACATCGCAGCGGCGCATCCGCACGAGCCTGCCCTGATCGACGGCGCGATCCGCCTGGACTGGACCGAGCTACTCGACCAGGTCCGGGTGGCCGCCCGCGCCCTGATCGCCCGTGGCATCTCCCCCGGCGACCGGGTCGCGATGTGGGCGCCGAACACCTATCACTGGGTGATCGCCGCCCTGGCCGCGCACTCCGCCGGGGCCGCGCTGGTGCCGCTGAACACCCGCTACGTGGCGGCCGAGGCCGTCGACGTGCTGGCCCGCGTCGACGCGAAGGCCTTGTTCGTCGCCGGTCCGTTCCTCGGTCGCGATCGGGCGGCGGAACTCGCGGCGGCGGCGCCGGAACTGGGCATCGGGACCGTCGTCGTCATTCCGATCGAGAGCGAAGCGGCCCCGGCCACCGCCGAGCCCGCACGCACGACGGTGACGTGGGACGAGTTGCTCGCACAGGCCGCGACGGTGTCCGAAGAGGTCGGCGAGGAGCGGGCGGCCCAGGTCTCCCCCGACGACATCTCCGACATTCTCTTCACCTCCGGCACCACCGGCCGTAGCAAGGGCACTCTCGTCGCGCACCGGCAGGCGCTGGGGGTGGTGCGCGGCTGGGTCGAGTGCTCGACCCTGCGCGCGGGCGACCGCTACCTGGTGATCCCGCCGTTCTTCCACAACTTCGGTTACAAGGCGGGCATTCTCGCGTGCCTGGTCACCGGGGCCACGATCGTGCCGCAGGCCACCTTCGACGTGCCCGCCGCGCTGGCGCTCATCGAGTCCGCGCGGATCACCGTGCTCACCGGGCCACCGACGATCTACCAGACCATCCTCGAGCATCCCCAGCGCACCGAGCGTGACCTGAGCTCGCTGCGGGTGGCGGTGACCGGCGCGGCGACCGTGCCGGTGGTGCTGATCGAGCGAATGCGCGACGATCTCGCGTTCGAGGTGGTGATCACCGCCTACGGCCTGTCCGAGACGGCCGGTTTCGGCACCATGTGCCGTCCGTCCGACGACGCGGCCACCATCGCCAACACCTGCGGCGGGCCGATCGCCGACTTCGAACTGCGCCTGTCCGACGCCGGTGAGGTGCTGCTGCGCGGACCGAACGTGATGCTCGGCTACCTCGACGACCCCGAGGCCACCGCCGAGGCCATCGACGCCGACGGCTGGCTGCACACCGGCGACATCGGCATCGTCGACGAGCGCGGCTATCTGAAGATCACCGACCGGCTCAAGGACATGTACATCACCGGCGGGTTCAACGTGTACCCCGCCGAGATCGAACAGACCCTGGCCCGGCTCGACGGCGTCGCCGAGTCGGCGGTGATCGGCGTGCCCGACGAGCGGATGGGCGAGGTCGGCAAGGCCGTCGTCGTCCGCAAGGCCGGATCGACGCTGACCGCCGACGAGGTCATCGCCTTCGCCGCAGGCAAATTGGCGAACTTCAAAGTGCCCAGGCTTGTCGAGTTCCGCGACCAGCTGCCCTACAGCGCCGCGGGCAAAGTGCTCAAGCGTGAGCTACGTGAGGAGAAGTCGTGAGTTCCGAAACCGAGACCGAGGTCGTCACCTACGCGGTGCGCGGATCGGTCGCCGTCGTCACCATGAACCGGCCCGATTTCCGCAATGCGCAGAACTCGAAGATGACCTATGCCCTCGATGCCGCCTTCGTGCGCGCGGTCGAGGATCCCGAGGTCAAGGTGATCGTGCTGGCGGGCAACGGAAAGCACTTCAGCGCAGGCCACGACATCGGTACCCCGGGCCGCGACCACGACGTGCACTACGAGAACAAGGCCGCGCTGTGGTGGGACCACCTCGATCGCCCCGGTGGCGACCAGCGCTTCGCGCGCGAGTCCGAGGTGTATCTCGGCATGTGCAGGCGCTGGCGGGAGATCCCCAAGCCGATGGTGGCGATGGTGCAGGGCGCGTGCATCGCGGGCGGGCTGATGCTGGCCTGGGTGTGCGACCTGATCGTCTGCTCCGATGACGCGTTCTTCTCCGATCCGGTGGTCCGGATGGGCATTCCGGGTGTGGAGTACTTCGCGCATCCGTGGGTGATGGGGCCGCGCGCGGCCAAGGAGTTCCTGTTCACCGGCGACCGGTTCGGGGCGGCCCAGGCCAAAGAGTGGGGCATGGTCAACCGGGTCGTGCCGCGCGAGCAG
The DNA here is from genome assembly GCF_053608345.1 of Nocardia sp. NPDC055050. NCBI lineage: Bacteria > Bacillati > Actinomycetota > Actinomycetes > Mycobacteriales > Nocardiaceae > Nocardia > Nocardia sp. NPDC055050. The sequence goes on along the minus strand of NZ_JBSGVG010000065.1, from coordinate 5,581 downwards.
CTGGAGGCCGAGGTGATGGGGCTCGCGGAGAAGATCTCCGCCATGCCGCAATTCGGGCTCGCGCTCACCAAGAAGGCTGTCAACCAGGCCGAGGATCTGATGGGCATGCGCTCCGGCATGGACTCGGTCTTCGGGCTGCATCATTTCGCACACGCGCACAACGCCGAGGTCGGCGCCGATTCACTCGGCGGGATGAACGCCCGCTCGATGAAGGCCACCGCCACCTCTACCGAACAGAACGGGACGAAGTAAGTGGATCTCGAGATCGACCCGGCTGCCCGGGAATTCCAGCTGGAGGTGCGCGAGTTCCTCGCCGCCAACGTACCGGCGGAGCCGTTGCCGTCGATGGATACCGCGGAAGGCTTCGCCGCGCATCGGGAATGGGAAGCGAAGCTGGCGCAGGCCCGGCTGTCCGCGGTCTCGTGGCCGCGCGAGTTCGGCGGGCGTGACGCGTCGATCCTCGAGTGGGTGCTGTTCGAGCAGGAGTATTACGCCGCGGGCGCACCGGGTCGGGTCGCGCAGAACGGCATCTTCCTGCTCGCGCCGACGCTGTTCGAGCACGGCACCCCCGAACAGCTCGCGCGGATCCTGCCGCGCATGGCGCGCGGTGACGACATCTGGGCGCAGGCCTGGTCGGAACCCGAGTCGGGCAGCGACCTCGCGAGCCTGCGCTCCACCGCACGGCGCACCGAGGGCGGCTGGCTGCTCAATGGCCAGAAGACGTGGAGTTCGCGTGCGTCGTTCGCCGATTGGGCGTTCGGCCTGTTCCGCAGCGATCCCGAGGCACAGCGCCACCACGGACTCACCTACGTGATGTTCCCGCTCACCGCCGAGGGCGTGAGCGTGCGGCCGATCCCCCAGCTCGACGGCGAACCCGGCTTCGCCGAGATCTTCCTCGACGACGTTTTCGTGCCCGACCACGACGTGATCGGCGGCGTGAACGAGGGCTGGCGGGTCGCGATGGCGACCTCGTCGAACGAACGTGGCCTCTCGCTGCGCAGCCCCGGACGGTTCAGCGCCACCGCGCAGCGCCTCATCGACCTGTGGCGCGAGACCGCCGACCCGAGCGACACCGCGGCCAGGAACTCGGTGGTCGACGCCTGGCTCGGCGCCGAGTCCTACCGCCTGCACACCTTCGGCACCGTCACCCGCCTCACCGACGGCGGCCAGCTCGGCGCGGAGTCGTCGATCACCAAGGTGTACTGGTCCGAGCTCGACATCGCGATGCACGAGACGGCGCTGGACCTGCTCGGCTCGGCCGCCGAGCAGCGCAGCACCTGGACCGACGGCTATCTGTTCTCGCTCTCGGGCCCGATCTACGCGGGCACCAACGAGATCCAGCGCAACATCATCGCCGAACGCATCCTCGGACTGCCCCGCGAGAGCAAGCGATGAACGTCAATTTCTCGGGCCGAATCGCCCTTGCGAACACAGGAGGTCTGCGATGAGATTCGCGCTCAGTACCGAACAGCTCGACTTCGCCGCCGAACTGCGCAAGATTCTCGATGCCGGACAGGTGCCCGCGGCGGTGCGTGTCTGGGCCGACGGTGACACCACCAAGGGGCGCGCCCTGCTGCGGCAGATCGCCGACATGGGCGTCTTCGGTCTGATCGTCGACGAGAAGTACGACGGGGCGGATGCCACCACCGTCGATCTCGTGGTCGCGCTGATCGAACTGGGCCGCGGCGCCGCGCCCGGGCCCGTGATCGAGTCCGCCGCCGTGATTCCCGCTCTGCTGCAACGTCTTCCGGACGACGCACCTGCCCAGCGATGGTTGCCCGCGCTCGCGAGCGGCGAGGCGCTCGGCACCATCACCTTCGAGGCGCAGCGCGGCATCGCCCTCGACGCCGACATCGCCGAGCCGGTCCTCGTCGCCGCCGACGGCCGACTGACACTCGGCGTCGCGCCGACGGATTCGGTGACCTCGATCGACCCCGCCCGCAAGCTGTTTCGCGTGCGGGCCGAGGAAGTGATCGCCCAGGGCCCCGAGGCCGAAGCCGCCATCGACTACGCCTTCGACATCGGTGTTCTCGCCTGTGCCGCACAGCTCCTCGGTGCGGGCCGCTCGATTCTCGAGCAGACCACCTCTTACGCGAAGCAGCGCAAGCAGTTCGGTCGTGCGATCGGTGAATTCCAGGCGGTGAAACAGCAACTCGCCGACGTGCTGATCGCCTTGGATCTGGCCGAGCCGCTGGTGTACCGCGCGGCCCTCACACTGGATTCGGACGACCGCGCTCGCGATGTCTCGGCAGCCCTGGTGACCTGCGGCGACGCCGCCCATCGTGCCGCGCGTGCCGGGCTTCAGGTGCACGGGGCCATCGGCTACACCGCGGAATTCGACCTGTCGCTGTGGCTGACCAAGGTCGCGGCCCTTCGAACTGCGTGGGGCACCGCCGACTTCCATCGCGGCAGAATCGCCGACGCGCTACGCGCCGCCGAACCTGCGGCCGCAACGAGCTGAGACCCGCGATGCCACCGACGACACCGGCCGAATGCCGCGCGGGTCTGTGTCGCGGTGGCAGCCGAGTCCCGCCGAACCGCAGCCGACGCTCTCCCACCGCCGCCGCCATCACCGAGCCTTACGAGGAACCCCATGTCATCGAATGAACTACTCGAATTCCGGACCTCCGTGCGGGCCCTGCTCGGCAAGCACGCCACGTCGGCCGCGCTGCGTACCGCGATGGACACCGACCTCGGGTACGACCCGAAGTTGTGGCGGATGCTGTGCGAGCAGGTCGGGGTCGCCGCGCTCGCGGTGCCGGAGGAGTGGGGTGGCGCGGGCGCCGGGCTCGTCGAATCGCTCATGGTCGTGGGCGAATTGGGGCGGACGCTGAGCGGGGTGCCGATGCTCGGGTCAGCGGTGCTCGGGGTGCAGGCGATTCTGCTGGCCGGTGACGAGCAGTCGTGCGCCCGGCTGTTGCCCGATCTGGCGGATGGGTCACGCACGGCGGCCCTGTGCTGGGCGGACGCCACCGGGTGGGATGCGGCCGGGGTCAGCGCGACCGGCGGAAAGCTCAGTGGCGCGGCCCATTACGTGCTGCACGGCGCTCAGGCCGACCTGCTGTTGGTGCTGACCGATGACGGACTGTTCGAGACGACAGCGGACGCCCCCGGCGTGGCTGTCACCGCGACCCCCGCGCTCGATCCCACGCGCAAGCTCGCCACCATCACCTTCACCGATGCCCCCGCCACCTGGATCGGCACCGGCGACCCCGCCGCGCTGCGCCGCCGGCTGCGCGAGATCGCCTGGGCGGCACTGGCCGCCGAGCAGGTCGGCGCGGCCAGGCGCTGCCTCGAGATGACGGTGGAGTACACGGCCTCGCGCGTGCAGTTCGGTCGTCCGATCGGCAGCTTCCAGGCGCTCAAGCACCGGATGGCCGATATGTACGTGCTGGTCGAGTCGGCCGAATCGGCGGCGCTGGCCGCCGCACTCGCGGTGGCCGAGGACAGTCCGTCTGCCGCGGAGGACGTGTGGGTCGCGCGCAAGCACTGCACCGAGACCTTCTCCACGGTGACGGCCGAGACCATCCAGTTGCACGGCGGCATCGCCATCACCTGGGAACACGACGCCCACCTCTTTTTCAAGCGGGCGCACGCCACCGCCGAGCTGTTCGGCACCGGGCGTCGTCCGGTCGCGGCCTAGCCGTATTCACCGAAAGCCCTGGTCGCAGCTCCGCGACCAGGGCTTTCGGCATGCTGTGCGCCATTTCACCGGGCTTGGGCGCGGATCGGTCTGGATTTAGATAATTAGCTTATGTAATATAATCTCCTGTGAAGCAGACAGCGCAGCCATCGGCAGACGACATCGTGGTCGACCTGTTGGTCACCGCTGGTCGGCTCACCCGACTGGCCGGGGCGATCAGCAACGACGACCTGCCCCGCGCGGTCCTGCGGGCCCTTTCCGTGCTCGACGAGCACGGCGGGCTGCGGGTCAGCGATTTCGCCCGGATCGACAGATGTTCCCAACCGGCGGCAACGGCGCTGATCGGTCGACTCGTCACCGACGGCTTCGCATCCCGCACCAAAGACCCGCACGACTCCCGGGCAGTGCTCATCGAGCTCACCCCGGCCGGCCGGTCCCGCCTCACCGAGGCCAGACGCGCGTTCGCCGCCGCCATGGCACCCGGACTGGCCGATTTCGATCTCGATCGGCTGATCCGCCTCGATACCGACATGAACGACCTGCTGACAGCCCTTCGCTCGGTTGCCCGCGGTCATCAGTGATGCAAACAGGAGCGCCAGTGAGCACCCCCCAGCTGACTCGCGACGACAACGCCGCAACCACCAACTCCCAGCCCAAAGCCGTGTGGGCCGTCGCTTTCGCGAGCGTCATCGCGTTCATGGGCATCGGCCTGGTCGATCCCATTCTCAAGCCCATCGGCGAACAGCTGAACGCGACGCCGTCCCAGGTGTCGTTGCTGTTCACCAGCTACATGGCCGTCACCGGCGTCGCCATGCTGGTCACCGGCGTGATCTCGAGCCGCTTCGGCGCGAAGAAGACGCTGCTGTCCGGGCTGGCGATCATCATCGTGTTCGCCGCGCTGGCGGGCATGTCCGGCAGCATCGGCGAGATCATCGGCTTCCGCGCGGGCTGGGGTCTGGGCAACGCCCTGTTCATCGCGACGGCGCTGGCCACCATCGTCGGCGCGGCCACCGGCGGCGTCGCCAAGGCGATCATTCTCTACGAGGCCGCGCTCGGCATCGGCATCGCGACCGGCCCGCTGCTGGGTGGCGTGCTCGGTGGAATCAGCTGGCGCGGACCGTTCTTCGGAGTCTCGGTGCTGATGGCCGTCGCCTTCATCGCGATCGTCGTGCTGCTGCCCGAAACGCCGAAGGCCGCGCACCCCACCTCGATCACCGCGCCGTTCAAAGCCCTGCGGCACAGAGGATTGCTCACCGTGAGCATCACCGCGCTGCTCTACAACTTCGGCTTCTTCACCCTGCTCGCGTTCACCCCGTTCCCGCTGGACATGGGCACCTACGCGATCGGCTTCATCTTCTGCGGCTGGGGCATCCTGCTCGCCCTGTCCTCGGTGTTCCTCGCCCCGAAACTGCAGGCGCGCTTCGGTTCGCTGCCGATGATGGCCTTGTCGCTGGGCCTGTTCGCGGTCGACCTGGCCGTGATGGGGATGTTCACCGAACACAAGGTCGTGCTGATCGTCGGTGTGGTGATCGCCGGTGCGTTCCTCGGCGTGAACAACACGCTGATCACCGAGGCCGTGATGATCTCGGCGCCGGTCGAGCGCTCGACCGCGTCGGCGGCGTACAGCTTCGTCCGATTCGGTGGCGGTGCGGCCGCTCCGTGGGTGGCGGGCAAACTCGGCGAGCACAACATGTCGCTGCCGTTCTGGCTCGGCGCGGTCTGCACGGCCGCCGCGGTCGCGGTCCTCTACATCGGCCGCGGCGCCCTGGCCCACATCGACGACCACGACCCGACCCCGCACTCGATCGAGGAGGCTCAGGCCATCACCGTCGGCGATTGAGAGCTCTATTTTTGGAGCGCTGGCGCGCTCGAGTTCGCGGCCCCGCCGGTCCCGTCGATCAGGTGCCGTTGCTTGCTCCTTCGTCGCCTACGCAACGG
>NZ_JBSGVG010000064.1:0-23094 GCF_053608345.1 Nocardia sp. NPDC055050 | reverse complement strand
GGGGTTGGCCCCCCCCCGGGGGGGGCGGGGGGCCGGGCGCCCCCACCGGTGTCGATCAACTGCCCGCGATGATCGACTCCGCAGCACCCGGCGGGACCGGGGCGTAGGAGTCGAACACCATCGAGTAGTTCGCTCGGCCACGGGTTTTCGAGCGTAGGTCCCCGATGTAGCCGAACATCTCCTGGAGCGGGGTCAGCGCGCGGATGATGTGCGCGCCGCCGCGTTCCGTGAGCTCGGTGACCCGGCCACGACGGGCGTTGAGGTCACCGATCACCTCGCCGACGTACTCCTCCGGTGTCACGACCTCCACGGCCATCACCGGTTCGAGCAGCACCGGCTTCGCTCGCGCGAGCGCCGCGCGCACCGCCGCCGCTCCCGCGAGACGAAACGCCAGTTCCGACGAATCCTGCACGTGTGCGGCGCCGTCGAGCAACGTCACCTTCACGTTCACCAGCGGAAAGCCGGCGAGCGTGCCGACGCGCAGCGCGTCTTGCGCGCCCGCGTCCACCGCGGGGATGTACTCCCGCGGTACGCGCCCGCCGGTGACCCGGCTCTCGAATTCGTAGATCGCGTCGTCCTCGGCCACGTGGGGTTCCAGCGCGATCACCACCTTGGCGAACTGCCCGTGCCCACCCTGTTGCTTGCGGTGGGTGTATTCGAACAGATCGACTGCCGCGGTGATGGTTTCGCGGTAGGCCACGCGTGGGGCGCCGATGTCGGCGTCGACCCGGAACTCCCGTTTCATCCGGTCGACCAGGATCTCCAGATGCAGTTCGCCCATGCCGCCGATGACCGTCTGGCCGGTTTCGGCGTCGATGCGCACGGTGAACGTCGGGTCCTCGTCGGCCAGGCGCGCCAAGGCGGTGCCCAGCTTGTCCTGGTCGGCGCGGGTCCTCGGTTCGATCGAGACGGCGAGTACGGGGTCGGGGAAGGTCATCGACTCCAGGACGACGGGGGCTGCCCGATCGCACAGGGTGTCGCCGGTTCCCGTCGCCTTCAGGCCGATCACGGCACAGATCTGCCCGGCCTGCACCCGCTCGACGGCGATCTCGGTGCTCGAATGCATCTGGAACAGTTTGCCGAGACGCTCCTTTCGTCCATTGGTCGAATTCAGTACGGTCGCACCGGGTTCGGCGGTACCGGAGTACACCCGCAGGTAGACGAGCTTGCCGAAGAACGGGTGCAGCGCGACCTTGAACGCCAGCGCCGCGAACGGCTCGGCGATATCGGGCGCGCGGTGGATGTGCTCGCCCTCCGGCGAGAACCCGTGCACAGCAACGACATCCAGCGGCGACGGCAGGTAGTCGACGACGGCGTCCAGCAGTGGCTGCACGCCGATGTTGGCCAGCGCCGAGCCACACAGCACCGGGTAGGCCCGTGCGTCGATCGTCATCCGCCGGATAGCCGCCTCGAGAACATCGACGGTGATCGGCTTGCCTGTGAGGTAGCGCTCCAGTACTTCCTCGTCGGCCTCCGCGACGGCCGCCTCCAGCGCATCACGATGCTGGAAGGCTTTGGTACGCAGATCTTCCGGAATCTCGATCGTCTCGAAACGAGCACCGCGGTCGGTGTCGCCACGCCACACCTTGGCGGTCATCTCGACCAGGTCGATGATGCCGTCGAACTCGCGTTCCGCACCGATCGGCAGCTGAATCACCAACGGGCGCACCCGGAGTCGCTCCGCGATGGTCCGCACGGTGAACGCGAAATCGGCACCGAGCTTGTCCATCTTGTTCACGAAACAGAGCCGCGGGACGCCGTATTTATCGGCCTGCCGCCACACCTGCTCCGACTGCGGCTCCACGCCCTCCTTGGCGTCGAACACGGCGATCGCACCGTCGAGCACCCGCAGCGAACGCTCCACCTCGACGGTGAAGTCGACGTGGCCGGGGGTGTCGAGGATGGTGATCTGGTGCTCGTCCCACCAGCAGGTGGTCGCCGCCGCCGCGATGGTGATGCCGTGTTCGCGCTCCTGGATCATCCGGTCCATCACCGCGGTGCCGTCGTGCACCTCGCCGAGGGTCCGGGTGACACCGGTGTAGAACAGCACCCGTTCGGTGGTCGTGGTCTTGCCCGCGTCGATGTGGGCGGCGATGCCGATATTGCGAATTCGGGCGAGATCGATTCTGGTCATGGGAATCCCCCAGGCTGGTTCTTGTCGATGAATCGACGCTCGCCAGTGGGGCGTTCCGGGAACGGCACGGGCGTCGGATCACGCGGCGCCGCACCGGCGCCGAAGGACCCGATGCGAGCTAGAACCGCGACTGCGGACGTGCTGTAACCATGCGACAAGTTCTACGCGCCCGATCGCGCGCTGTCGACGGGATTTCCGCCGCCCGGGCATAAACGCGCGACCACCACGGTTCGACACAACGAACAGCCCCGCCACCCCCTAGGAGCCGATCGATGCCCGAAACCACGCTCGACCTGCACGCCCTCATCGCCGACTCCCGCATCGGCATCCTGGCCACCATCAAATCCGACGGCCGCCCCCAACTCTCCCCCGTCACCCCGTACTACGACCGCGCCGCGGGCATCATCTACGTCTCCATGACCGAAGGCCGCGCCAAGACGATCAACCTCCGTCGCGACCCGCGCGCTGCCCTCGAGGTCACCAGCGCCGACGGCTGGTCCTGGGCCACCGCCGAGGGCACCACCACCTTGACCGGCCCCGGCACGGACCCGAACGGCCCGGAAGTCGAGGCCTTGGTCGACTACTACCGCGCCGCCGCGGGCGAGCACCCCGACTGGAACGAGTACCGCGAGGTCATGGTCGCCGACCGCCGCGTACTCATGGCACTGTCCGTCGAGCACGTATACGGGGCCAAGATTCGCTGAATCAGCCTGTTGCCGACAGGAACTCGGTGACGTCCGAAGCGAACCGGGCGTGTTTGATCGCACCGAGATGATCTGTCGCGGGGTAGACGATCAAGCGGGAGTCAGGAATGCCGTCTGCCGTGTAGCGGAAGGAGGATTGGTCGTAGAACTCGTCACGGTCGCCTGCGACGACCAGAGTGGGGTTCGTGATGTCGGCGAGACGGTCGGTGAGATCGAAGGCATCTTCGGCATGCACGAAGGCGAGGGTGTCGGCTGGGTTCTTCGGGCGGAACAGCGGGTCCGCAAGCCAGGCCGCGGCACCGATGAGCCGGGCCTTCAGCCGCGATTCGATGCCCTGGGTCGCCATGTGGTGCAGCGAGCGTTTGCCCGCGGCGGCGGCCTCCGCGTAGTTCATCTGCGACACCCGTGCGGACTGACCGAGACGGTAGGCGGAGGAAGCGATCACCAATCGGCGCACCACCGAGGGGTGGTCGGCGGCGAGTTGCAGCGCTACCGAGCCGCCCGACGAGATGCCGAGAACGTCCACGGGAGCACCGAATTCGTTGTGCAGGGCTTCCGCGTGCTCCCGCGCGATATCGCCCATCGAGGTACCGGCCGCCATCCCCGGCGCGCGATTGACCGCGTACACCCGGAAGTTCCTGGCCAACGGCGCCATCGTCTTGATCTCGCTGGACCGCAGCCAGCCACGCGGATTGGCGTGGTCGGGCATGAACCACCGCAAGAACACCAGCGGCCGCCCCGATCCGAACGCGAGATAGGGCATCCCGTGTTCGAGCACCCCTTCGCTGACATCCAATTCCCGTTCGAGCGCGGCCTTGCCCACGAGGTCTCCGATCCTCTCGAATGCGATAGTGCCCCAACGCTACCGAGCACGACCGACAACCACGATGACGTCAGAAGTCATCCACCGTCGGTAGGCTGACGGTTCGTCGACTACAGGAGAATCCGATGGGACAAGAATCGCTGTTGCGCCGCGGTGTCGGCGCGTTCAACACCGGCGTGGTCGCCCTGACCAATGCCCCCGTCATCGGCAAGCTACTCGGCAAAGCCTTCGCCCAGATCACCTACACCGGCCGCCGCTCGGGCCGCACGTTCAGCACCCCCGTCAACTACCGCCGCTCCGGCGACGAATACCTCATCGGCGTAGCGATGCCGGACAAGAAGTCCTGGTGGCGCAACTTCCTGGACGAGGGAGCCTCTGTCACTCTGCGCATCGACGGCATCGACCACCCCGGCCACGCCATAGCCCACCGAGACGACCGCGGCCGAGTAACCGTCCGCGTCCGACCGGCGTAGTGGATCCGTCCGAGTCACACGATCGCCCCTGAAAACGCCGAACGGCGCCGCTCCCGAAGGAGCGACGCCGTTGCGGTGTCAGCAAGTCAGAGACTCACTTGATGATCTTCGTGACGCGACCGGCACCGACGGTGCGGCCACCCTCGCGGATCGCGAAGCGCAGGCCTTCGTCCATGGCGACCGGCTGGATCAGCTTGACCAGCATCTCGGTGTTGTCGCCGGGCATGACCATCTCGGTGCCCTCGGGGAGGGTAACGACGCCGGTCACGTCCGTGGTACGGAAGTAGAACTGCGGGCGGTAGTTGTTGAAGAACGGGGTGTGGCGGCCGCCCTCGTCCTTCGACAGGATGTACGCCTGGCCCTCGAACTCCGTGTGGGGAGTCGTGGTGCCCGGCTTGACGACAACCTGGCCACGCTCGACATCTTCGCGCTTGATGCCACGAACCAGCAGGCCGACGTTGTCGCCCGCCTGGCCCTGGTCGAGCAGCTTGCGGAACATCTCGATGCCGGTGACGGTGGTCTTGGTCGACTTCTCCTTGATGCCGACGATTTCCACCTCCTCGTTCACGTTGACGATGCCGCGCTCGACACGACCGGTGACGACGGTGCCACGACCGGTGATCGTGAAGACGTCCTCAACGGGCATCAGGAACGGGAGCTCGGTCTCGCGGACCGGGTCCGGGATCGAGTCGTCGACGGCCTGCATGAGCTCGACGATGGCCTCGGCCCACTTCTCGTCGCCCTCGAGGGCCTTCAGACCGGAGACACGCACGACCGGCGCGTCCTCGTCGAATTCCTGCGAGGCCAGCAGTTCGCGGACCTCCATCTCGACGAGCTCGAGGATTTCCTCGTCGTCGACCATGTCCGACTTGTTCAGCGCGACCAGGATGTAAGGCACGCCGACCTGACGGGCGAGCAGCACGTGCTCGCGAGTCTGCGGCATCGGGCCATCGGTGGCCGCGACCACCAGGATGGCGCCGTCCATCTGCGCCGCACCGGTGATCATGTTCTTGATGTAGTCCGCGTGACCCGGGGCGTCGACGTGCGCGTAGTGGCGCTTCTCGGTCTGGTACTCGACGTGGGAGATGTTGATCGTGATACCACGAGCCTTCTCCTCCGGCGCCTTGTCGATCTGATCGAACGCAAACGCGTCGTTCAGGGTCGGGAACTTGTCAGCCAGCACCTTGGTGATCGCTGCAGTCAGCGTGGTCTTGCCGTGGTCGACGTGACCGATGGTGCCGATGTTGACGTGCGGCTTCGTCCGCTCGAACTTCGCCTTCGCCACTTTGGGGTCCTCCTGGACTTGTTGGTGCGTGCATTTGCAGCAGTGCGTGTGTCATCCCCACTGGGGGTGGGGATCGGGTTTTTTCTTGACGTCCAGCACTTGCGGTCCAGTGTGCCACTGGACCGCAAGAGGGTTTTATTCGCCGGTCGCCTTGGCGATGATCTCCTTGGACACGTTGGCCGGAACCTCCGCGTACTGGGCGAACACCATGGAGTAGTTCGCGCGACCCTGGGTCTTGGACCGCAGGTCACCGATGTAACCGAACATCTCCGAGAGCGGAACCAGCGCCTTGACGACACGGGCACCACTGCGTTCCTCCATGGCCTGAATCTGGCCACGGCGGGAGTTGAGGTCGCCGATCACGTCGCCCATGTATTCCTCGGGCGTGATGACCTCGACCGCCATGAGCGGCTCGAGGATCACCGGACCGGCCTTACGGGCCGCTTCCTTGAGGGCCTGCGAACCCGCGATCTTGAACGCCATTTCCGAGGAGTCGACGTCGTGGTACGCGCCGTCGAGCAGGCTGACCTTCAGGTTCACCAGCGGGTAGCCGGCGAGCACGCCGTACTGCATGGCATCCTGGGCGCCCGCGTCGACCGACGGGATGTACTCACGGGGCACGCGACCACCGGAGACCTTGTTCTCGAACTCGTAGGTCGCGCCGTCTTCGCCGACGAACGGCTCGAGGGCGATGATGACCTTCGCGAACTGGCCGGAGCCACCCGTCTGCTTCTTGTGGGTGAACTCGTGCTTCTCGACCTTCTTGGTGATGGTCTCGCGGTAGGCCACCTGCGGCTTGCCGACGTTGGCCTCGACCTTGAACTCGCGACGCATACGGTCGACGAGGATGTCGAGGTGGAGCTCGCCCATGCCGCCGATGACGGTCTGGCCGGTCTCCTGGTCGAGCTTGACCGAGAACGTCGGGTCTTCGCGCGCCAGCTTCTGGATCGCGGTGCCGAGCTTTTCCTGGTCGGACTTGGTCTTGGGCTCGATCGAGACCTCGATGACCGGATCCGGGAAGGTCATCGACTCGAGGACGACCTGGTTCTGCGCGTCGGACAGGGTGTCACCGGTGGTGGTGTCCTTCAGGCCGATGACCGCGTAGATGTGGCCTGCCGACGCCGTGGCGACCGGCATCTCCTTGTTGGAGTGCATCTGGAACAGCTTGCCCAGACGCTCCTTCTTGCCCTTAGTCGAGTTCACGACCTGGGCGCCGGAGGCGACCTGACCCGAGTACACACGCACGTAGGTGAGTTCACCGAAGAACGGGTGCACCGCGATCTTGAACGCCAGGGCCGCGAACGGCTCGTCGACGTTCGGCTTGCGGGTGATCAGCTCTTCTTCCTTGTTGGGCACGTGGCCGGTGGTGGCCTCGACGTCCAGCGGGGAAGGGAGGTAATCGATGACCGCGTCGAGCATGGGCTGAACGCCCTTGTTCTTGAACGCGGAACCGCACAGCACCGGGTACAGCTCGGAGTTGACGGTCATCTTGCGGATGGCGCCCTTGATCTCCTCGATGGTGAGATCCTCGCCACCGAAGAACTTCTCGAGCAGTGCCTCGTCGGACTCGGCGACGGTCTCGAGCAGTTCCTGACGGTACTGCTCGGCCTTCTCCTTGAGGTCGGCCGGGATCTCGACGACTTCGTACTCTTCGCCGAGCTTGGTCTCGCCCTTCCAGACCTTGGCGTTGTTCTCGACCAGGTCGACGATGCCCTCGAAGTCGTTCTCAGCGCCGATCGGCAGCTGGATCACGAGCGGACGAGCGCCGAGACGGTCCTTGATGGTCTGCACGGTGAAGTAGAAATCCGCACCGAGCTTGTCCATCTTGTTCACGAAGCAGATACGCGGCACGTCGTACTTGTCGGCCTGACGCCACACCTGCTCGGACTGGGGCTCGACACCCTCTTTGCCGTCGAACACCGCGACCGCGCCGTCGAGCACACGGAGCGAACGCTCCACCTCGACGGTGAAGTCGACGTGCCCGGGGGTGTCGATGATGTTGATCTGGTTGTCTTTCCAGAAGCAAGTGGTAGCCGCGGAGGTGATGGTGATACCACGCTCCTGCTCCTGCTCCATCCAGTCCATCGTGGCCGCGCCATCGTGAACTTCACCGATCTTGTACGTGATACCGGTGTAGAACAGGATGCGTTCGGTCGTGGTGGTCTTGCCCGCATCGATGTGGGCCATGATGCCGATGTTGCGGACCTTGTTCAGGTCGGTGAGCACGTCCTGTGCCACGAAATTCTCCCTTTTAAGTGACGGGCCGGGCTATCACCAGCGGTAGTGCGCGAAGGCCCGGTTCGACTCGGCCATCTTGTGGGTGTCCTCGCGACGCTTCACGGCGGCACCGAGGCCGTTGCTGGCATCGAGGAGCTCGTTGGCGAGACGCTCGACCATGGTCTTCTCGCGACGGGCGCGGGAGTAGCTGACCAGCCAGCGCAGCGCCAGGGTGTTGGCGCGGCCCGGACGGACCTCGACCGGCACCTGGTAGGTGGCGCCACCGACACGGCGGGGCTTCACCTCGAGGGCGGGCTTGACGTTGTCCAGCGCGCGCTTGAGGGTGACGACCGGATCGGTGCCGGTCTTCTCACGCGCCTGCTCGAGGGCACCGTAGACGATGCGCTCGGCGGTGGACTTCTTGCCGTCCATCAGGATCTTGTTGACCAGCTGAGTGACCAGCGGGGACCCGTAGACCGGGTCGTTGATCAGCGGACGCTTGGGTGCGGGGCCCTTGCGTGGCATATCAGCTCTTCTCCTTCTTGGCGCCGTAGCGGCTGCGCGCCTGCTTGCGGTTCTTCACGCCCTGGGTGTCGAGCGATCCACGGATGATCTTGTAACGGACACCCGGGAGGTCCTTCACACGACCGCCGCGAACGAGCACCATGGAGTGCTCCTGCAGGTTGTGGCCTTCACCGGGGATGTACGCCGTGACCTCGATCGCGCTGGTCAGGCGAACACGCGCGACCTTACGGAGCGCGGAGTTCGGCTTCTTGGGGGTGGTGGTGTACACGCGAGTGCACACGCCACGACGCTGCGGGCTCCCCTTCAGGGCCGCAGTCTTGGTCTTGGTGACCTTGTCGCGGCGACCCTTGCGGACCAGCTGGTTGATGGTTGGCATAGACCGGCTTTCCTTATTGGTAATTGCGCTTGGTGTGCAGTGTCTTGCAGTTCATCGAGCTTTCACCCGCACGTCAGACCACGTTTCCCTTAACCCGTGGTCGGGCGTGTCGCTGAGGCGCTCAGTGCCCTTTTCAAGGCACGTTGGAACGTATCGGCCGCTTTCGCTGGCCTACGTTCACACACGAACTTGCCCGCAGTAATCCGGGCACAGGGATCCACGATACCCGCGTGCCCGATTCGGGGTCAAAGCGGGGGGCCGCGTCAAGCCTTCTACCGGGCGAGATCCAGGGTCAGCTCGACCAATTTCTGGGCGCCCACGCACGGATCGGGGTGCGCCGAGCCGGGCCGGTAGTTGATCCACCACCCGACGACGCCGACATCGGCGGCCGGGGCGGTGACGCCGCAGGAGTCGTTGTCGCCCGGTCTGCGCACCTGCAACGCCCTGCGGCCCTGCACGGTGATGTCGCCGGAGGTGTAGCCCAACTTGTCGTTGGTGGTCTTCTCGTTGTTCAGCGTACCCATCTCGTACCAGTTGAGGCTGGCCATGGCGCCCCCACCGGGTGCGTCCTCGATGTCCCACATGCAGACGGCACCGCTGAACGAGGCGCTCACGCTCTTGGCGTTGCCGATGATCTCGCCGATCTTGGCCGCGGCCACCACCTCGCACTCGCGCAGCAGCTTGTCGAAGTCGGTATTGATCGTCTCACCGCCGCCGCCCTTCCCCAGCGGCTGGGCAGTGCCCTCGATCTTCTGGCCGCAGCCTGCCAGCGCGAGGGTGAGCATCAGCGCCGCGGCGGCGACCTTGCCGGCGCTCACTGCAGCCGTCCCACGGTCAGCTCGGCCAGTTTCCTGGTCCGGTCGCACGGGTTGCCGCCGGTGGCGAAGATGCCGGTGGACATCGACCACTCGAAGAAGTCGTCGTCGAGTTGCACGGCGAGGTCGCAGACAGTGCCGCTCTGCGGGTCGAGCGCCATGAAGCCGGTATGCCCACCCACGTCGATGGTCTCCGGTGCACGCCCCACGTTGGAAACCCACGCCTTCTCACGTTCGATCGGACTGCCCCGGTAGGACGCGAAAGTGACACTGGGGGAATTCATTCCGGCCGACTGCCAGTTGCAGCCGGTCGCGTTCTTGTAGACCCGCGCGATTTGGCCGAGGCCGGCGAGGTTGCGCACTTCGTCGTCGGTGACGTGGCCGCACTCACCGACGAAGGGCCCCAGTGAGGCGACCTTCGGTGGTGGTCGGTTGGGTCCTGTCGGCGTATCGGAGTCGCCCCCCGATCCGCACGACGTCAGCATGACGACCAAGGTCATGCCGGTGATGATCGCCGAGGGGATCCGCATGGCCGCAACTGTAGTAGGTCCGCGGACCCGGTCACAGGTTGCCGCGAGCCTCCTGTTCGCGCTCGATGGCCTGAAAAAGGGCCTTGAAGTTGCCCTTTCCGAAGCCGAGTGAGCCGTGTCGCTCGATGAGTTCGAAGAAGACGGTGGGGCGATCGGTGAGGGGACGGGTGAAGATCTGCAGGAGGTAGCCGTCCTCGTCGCGGTCGACCAGGATGCCTCGGCGCTGGAGTTCGTCGACCGGTACGCGCACGGCGCCGATGCGAGCGCGCAGTTCGGGATCCTCGTAATAGGTGTCGGGTGTCGCGAGGAATTCGACGCCCTCGGCGCGCAGGGCGTCGACGGTTTCGAGGATGTCGCCGGTGGCCAGTGCGATGTGCTGGACGCCGGGGCCGCGATAGAACTCGAGATACTCGTCGATCTGAGAACGCTTGCGGCCCATCGCCGGTTCGTTGAGCGGGAACTTCACCCGGTGATTGCCGTTGGCGACGACCTTGCTCATCAGCGCGGAGTACTCGGTGGCGATGTCGTCGCCGACGAATTCGGCCATGTTCGTGAATCCCATGACGTCGCGGTAGAAGTCGACCCAGCGATCCATCATGCCGAGTTCGACATTGCCGACCACGTGGTCGATGGCCTGGAACACGCGCTTGCCCGGCTCGCGGGTGGAGGTGCGCGCGATATAGCCGGGGAGATAGGGACCCGCGTAGCCGGAGCGGTCGATCAGGGTGTGCCTGGTGTCGCCGTAGGTGGCCAGTGCGGCCGAGCGCACGGTGCCGAATTCGTCGGTCTCGTCGTGCGGTTCGGTGAGAACGGTCGCGCCGTGATCGCGAGCCCAGGCGATGCAGCGGTCCACGTCGGGGACCTCGAGCGCGATGTCGACGACACCGTCGCCGTGGCGGTCGTGGTGGGCGACGAGCGAGCTGTCGGGGTCGACCGCGCCGGTGATCACGAATCGCGCTCCCCCACTGCGCAGCACGAACGACTTGTGGTCGCGACTACCGGTCTCGGGGCCCGAGTACGCCTCCAGCCGCATGCCGAACGCGGACTGCAGGAAGTGGGCGCTCTGGGTCGCGTTGCCGACGACCCAGACGAGGGCGTCCCATCCGATCACCGGAAACGGATCGACACTGTCGTCGTGCTCGATCAGCCCGACGAGCTGCTGCTCAATGGTCATGACCTAGGAAATCGCGCCGGGCCGCAGGTGGGCAACTACACCATCTTTGTCTGAGCAGGCTGGCTCGAGAAGACACCGGATGCCCACAAATGATGGACAATTTGAATAGCAACCGGACATGGAGGTCTTCGCATGCGCACCCCCGCGAAATTGGATGAGCTCGACCTGGCGATCCTCACCGCGATGCACGAGTTCCAGAAGGCCGGAATTCTCGAACTGTCGCGGCGGACGAAGGTCGCGCGGGCGACGGTGCAGGCGCGGATCAACCGGATGGAGGAATCCGGGGTGATCGCGTCCTACGATCCGCAGATCGATGTCACCGCAGCGGGTTTCGATGTGCAGGCGTTCGTGACCCTGGAGATCGCGCAGGGCGCGCTGGATACCGTGAGCGCGGAGCTGGCGGCGATTCCGGGAGTGCTCGAGGCGTACGCGACGACCGGTTCCGGTGACGTGCTGTGCCGGATCGGGGCCGATTCCCATGCCGGTTTGCAGGCGGTGTTGTTGAGCATCGATCGGACCGGGTCGGTGGTGCGGTCGCACAGTGTGATCGTGTTGTCGACGGTGGTCGCCCATCGGACCATGCCGCTGCTGCACACCTTGGCCCCGGCGGGGACCGCGAAGGCCCCCGCGTACCGCGATCACCGCTGACCGTTACTGCCGGGAGCCGACTCGGACGGAGCTGCTATTGCCTGGCGAGGCGGGTGAGCAGACCCTGCACATGTGCCTCGGCGGCCGCGCGGGCGGACTCGGGGTGGCCGGATTCGAGGGCTTCGACGATGCGGCGGTGTTCGCGCAGGGCGACGCGGCGGTTGCGGGCCGAGCACCACAGGTCGCCGCGGTAGAGGTGGGCCTGGGCTTCCAGGCGGGCCAGTTCGTCGACGACGCACGCGTTGCCGCAGGCGTCGCGGATGAACGTGTGGAACTCCAGGTCGAGCTGGGCGTCGCGAGCGGGATCGGCGGGATCGTCCAGATGCGCTTGCTGGGCGGTGATGATGCCGGTGAGCGTGTCGAGGTCCGCCTCGGTGAGGCGGGTGGCCGCCGCGGCGGCGGCGAGACCGTCGAGGGCGGCGCGGACCGCCAGGACATCGCGGATGCGATCGTCGTCGACGGCGGCGACCTTCGCCCCCGCATGCGGTGCGCTGACCGCGAGACCCTCGTAGATCAGCTGCTGCACCGCTTCGCGGACGGGGCTGCGACTGACCCCGAGCTCGGTCGCCAGCGCGGGCACGCTGAGCGACTGGCCCGAGGTCAGCTCGCCGGAGAGGACCATCTGCCGGATCCGTCGATGGACAGACTGGCCGAGCAGCGAGGCTTCGGTCATCGCAGTGCCCTTTCCGTTGGTTGCGGTGATTATCCCTGGGGGCGGTAGTTCGCCTGTACCCGCTGAGTCAGGAAGTCGGCCGCGGTGACGGGCGGGTACTTGCCCGCGGGCCCCTGGATGACGGCATCGCGGTCGGCCTGGGCGAAGTAGGCGATGCTGTAACGCTCGCCCTGGTACTCGCCCTCGCCGGGGCTGCGCACGCGGTGGAAGTTCGACGGCAGCAGGTCGTCGCTCCAGCGGGTGAGCATGTCACCGATATTGCAGGTGATCAGGCTCGACGACGCAGTGATGGAGGTCCACTCCTGCTCTTGCATCTCCTTGCCGGGACACACCTGGAGCCCGCCCTGCCCGTCGCGCTGGAAAAGCAGTGTGAGGCAGTCGAAGTCGGTGTGCGCGCCGGCCCGCCAGCGTCCGGGGACGCCGCGCAGTTCCTCGGGAACAGCGAAGTAGTGCAGCAGCCGCAGGGCACTCTGGTAGCTCTCGGAGCCGGGATCGTGTGCGGCGGTGAAGTGTTCACGGTCGAGTCCGAGGCGGTCGGCGAAGCAGGACAGCACCCGCATCGCCACTGCCCAGGCCCGGCTCTCGAAATCGAGGACGCGGGTGCGGAATCCGGCCAGCTCGGTCTCGCTGGGCCACAGCTGGTCCATGTGCGGCCGGGTGATCTGATACGACTCCTTCTGATCGGGAACCCCGATGGACGGGCGCACCTGACTCAGGCTCTCCCAGCCCGCGTTGTTCTGCTTGACCAGGGGGTACTGCCCCTTGATCTGCTCGGGGAGGGCGAAGAAATCGGCGGTGGCGCCGAACATCTCGTCGATCAGGTCCTGCGGGATGCCATGGCCGGAGAGCTGGAAGAAGCCGATCTCGGTGGCGGCGGCCCACAGTTCGTCGGTGATCTCGGCGCGGCGGTTGTCGAAGTCGGTGAGGTCGACGACGCGGATCTCGCGGTCGGTGGTCTCCTTGCCGAGACCACCCATCTGCTTCTCGCGCGAGACTTCGGACAGGTCGTAGCTGGTGGTCATGGGTGTCTCCTTAGCCGGTGACGGAAATGGCGGGGTCGAGGAATTCCTTGGTGACCAGGTCCTTCGCGGTCAGGCCGGTCGGCACGTTCGCGCCGCCCGATCGCAGGATGGGGGCGAATTCGTCGATGATGCGCTGGACGCGGGCCTCGTCGAAACTGCCGAGCACGCCGTCGGTGTCGTTGCCGATCAGGCCGCCGTCGATGAGGGCCTTTGACCCGAATTCGGCCAGTTCGGCGCTGTAGGGATTGAGCTTGGGGTTCTGCTCGACCACATCGACGACGACGTCGTCGACGTGGCTGGGATCGGCCTTGAAGGAGGCCGTGGCCTGCTGGATCATCGGCACCAGCTTCTGCAGACACGGACGCAGCTCGGCGAGCTTGTCGGCGCGCACGTTGACGGTGCGGGCATAACCCTCGTAGCCGACATCCTTGAGCAGCTGGTAGCCGACCGGCTTGTTCCAGGCCCGCACCTCGTGCTCGTAGGTGAAGGGTTCGGCATTGGCGAAGCCCTGCTGAGCGAAGGACGGATCGGTGACGAAGCGCGAGGGCGAGTTGTCGTAGGAGGCGTCGACCTGCTCCTTCTTCACCAGTCCGCGCGCGACCAGCCAGTCCGGGTACAGCTGGCCCTTGGAGACCACCACCGGCTTGCCGGACTTGCCGATATCGGTGATGCCCTTCCAGTCCGGGTTGGTCTTCGGGTCCCACATCAGCATCTGAGGGCTGTTGCGCAGCAGCGTGGTGACGGCGACGATCGGCTGCTGACCCGCGGCGGCGATGGCGTGCTCGGAGTGCGCGAGACCGAGGGTGATGCTCTGGTCGACGTACATCTGCGACGGCACGGTCTGGAAGCCGATGGCCGGGCCGCCCGCGCGGATCTCCAGCTGCACGCCGGTGTCCTTACCGTCGGCGACGAGCGGGCCGGTGATCTTGTTGTTGTCGGCGTCGACTGTGTAGCCCGGGCCGAGCATGCCGAAGATCGGGCCGGAGTCGGTTTCCGGCGCCCACTGGAGCTGGACGACCACGGTGGCCGGGCAAGCGCCCGCGAGTTGCTGTTCGGCCGGGGCCGGTTCGAGCGCGACGGCAGGGGCGTCGGAGGCGTCGCCGGAACAGGCGGACGCGGTGCCGGCCAGCAGCACCGCCAGCGCGGCGATACCTACGCGACGTAGGGGAAGTGTCTTCATGGTGATCCTTAGTTGGCGGAGTTGTGCCAGCGGCCGACGCTGACCTTCTGGATGACCGTGAACACGGTGAACACGAGCACGCCGAACAGGGCGGCCAGCAGCAGTGCACCGATCAGATCCTCGGATTGCAAGCGGGCGCGGTAGGTGTCGAGCAGGGTGCCGATGCCGGGCTTGCCCTGCGCGAAGAACATGTCGCCGATGATGGCGCCGGTGACCGAAAGTCCCGCGGCGGTGCGCAATCCGGTCAGGGTCGAGGGCAGCGCGGCAGGCAGTTGCAGCGACCAGAGGCGGCGCAGGCGGCCCGCTCGGCCGAGGGTGAACAGCTCTTGGAGATTGCCGTCGACGGATTTGATACCGAACAGGGTCATCGCGATGATCGGATGGATCGCGATCAGCACACACACGGTGGTGCGGGCGGCGAAGCCGTAGCCCAGCCACAAGCCGATCAGCGGGACCACTGCTAGCACCGGGATCGCCTGGAGAACAACGGCGTACGGGTAGACCACGTTCTCGATCGGTTTGGCCTGACTCATCAGCACCGCGATCGCCACCCCCAGCACCGCCGAGATCAGCAGGCCGGTGATCGCGACCCTGGCGGTGACGGCCAGCGCCTCCAGCATCACCTCGAGTTTCTTCGGGTCGGCCAGCGATTCACTGAACACCACGTGCGGCGGCGGCAGCAGGAAGCGGCGACCCTCGCTGAGGACCAGCATCGACACCGCGTACCAGGCGGCCAGCGCCAAGGTGATCGAAACAATCGGCGCTACCAGCGAACTGCCGAATTTGCGCAGGTGCGCGGTGGGCAGCTGCATCTTCGTGGCGGCGGGAACACGGGCCGCGACACTCACCATCAGGCAGCCTCTTTCAACGAGCGCGAGATGCGCGAGACGAGTTGGGTGAACGCGGGTTCGAAGCGCAGTTCGCGTTCCCGCGGGTAGGGCAGGTCGACGTCGATCACCTCGTGGATGCGGCCCGGCCGGGCCGACATCACCACCACCCGCGAGGCCAGGAATACGGCCTCGGAGACCGAGTGGGTGATGAACAGGGCGGTGAAGGCGTTGTCGCGGTAGAGGCGAAGCAGCTCCTCCTGCATGTTCAGCCTGGTCATCTCGTCGAGCGCGCCGAACGGTTCGTCCAGGAGCATCAGCCGCGGTTCCAGCGACAGCGCCCTGGCCAGCGAGACGCGCATGCGCATGCCGCCGGAGAGCTGGCTGGGCAGCTTGTTCGCGAAGTCGGCCAGGCCGACGGCTTCGATCGCCCGCTCGACCCGGTCGCGGCGCGTCTTGCGGTCGACCCCGGCCAGTTCGGCCGAGAGTTCGACATTGCGGCGAACCTTGCGCCACGGCAGCAGCGTGGCCTCCTGGAAGATGAAGCCGATCGAATTCGTGCGCACCGCAACGGCTCCCGAGCTCACCGGCTCGAGACCGGCCGCCAGGCGCAGCAGCGTCGACTTACCGCAGCCGGACGGGCCGACCACCGCGACGAATTCGCCTTCGCGGATGTCGAGGTCGACGTCGGTCAGGGCGAGTGTGCCGCCTTCGCCGCCGAAGCACTTGCTCACACCGGCGAAGGAAACCTCCATGCCGGACAACAGCGTCCTCGCGTCGGCGTCGTTCACCGTGTCGTAGAGCGTCACCGTGATCACCTTCTCCTGCGGTATATCGGTTTTGCGTGCAACCTTGGAATGGATTCAGATTGATCTAGCTGAATTACATGCAATGTGTCGTTCGTTTCCGATGTATTAACAGTCATCGCATGCGGATCAGACGTCGCGCGAGATCCTGATGATCGACGCGGGTGCTGCGGCCGTCGCGGATCACGGCCTCGCCGTCGACCCACACGGTGTCGATCACGCGCGGCGACGCGGCGGTGAGCAGGGTGGCACCGGGGTCGAGAACCGGCAGGCAGGCGAAGTCGCGGTCGAAGCGAACCAGGGTGAGATCGGCGCGGTCGCCCACGGCGATGCCGGTGCGCGAAGGGCGGCCGAGCACCCGGCCCGCGGCCCCGGTCGCCATCCGCAGCATCTCGTCGAAACCGAGCAGGTCGGCCTGCTTATGGGCCGCACGCTGCAGGTATGCGCCGACGCGCAGGGCCAGCAGCATGTCCTGAGTGTCGTTGCTCGCGGCGCCGTCGACACCGAGGGTGACGTCGATGCCTGCCGCGAGCATCTCCGGAACCGGGGCGACGCCGCTGCCGAGGCGCATGTTGGAAACCGGGTTGTAGGAGACGGCGACACCGCGTTCGGCGAAGACCTCGCGGCCGCGCTCGTCGAGGTTGACGCAGTGCACGGCCAAGGTGCGGTCCCAGAGGAAACCGCTCGCGTCGAGGTAGTCGACGGCTGAGACACCCGCATGCAATCGGCACATGTCGTCGTCGGTGGTGGTCTCGAGTACATGTATCGACACGGTTTTGCCGGCGGCTCGGGCGTACTCGCGGGCGGCCGCCATGCCGTCGGGGGTCAGGCAACGCGGATTGGGAACGGCGAGCGCCGTCGTGATGCGGGTACCGACGAGTTGCTTGTCGAGCTCGTCGACGTGGGCGAGAGCCTCGTCGAGCGGCTGCAGGAGCCGCGGATCGAGGCCCCATTTGCGGGTGATGTCGGCACGGTCGGCGATGCCGCGACCGAGGACCACACGGATTCCGAGCTCTCGCAGCGCGCGGATCATCGCCTGGTGGATCTCGTCGGACGGGCTCGGCCACATGTGTTCGACGACCGTCGTGACGCCGCTACGCAGCAGCTCGAGGCCACCTGCCAGCGCCGAGAGATAGGTCTGTTCCGGGGTGGCGGCCACGGTGCGTTCGCCGACGCAACGCAGCCATTCCAGCAACGGCAGGCCCTCGCCGACTCCGCGCAGAACCGCCTGCTGAAGGTGGGTGTGGGTATTGACGAAGCCCGGCAGCAGATAACCGCCACCACCGTCGAAACGGGGCAGCTCCGCGTGTTCGGGGGTGGCCCCCACGGCGATGACCACGCCGTCTTCGATCACGACTTCGCCGGGCGCCCAGCCCCGCTCGGTGTAGACGGTGACATCGGTAATGACTACGGACGCGACAGAATCCATGCGCGCACCTCTTTCGGGATGCGGCTGGTTCGCTCGCCGGATTCAGCGGAGCACGTCGTCCGTTGCAGCCATGAACGTCGTGGGACCGACCCTAGGAAGCCGTTGTTGCCTCGACGTTAAAGCGACGTCACGGGCGAAGGTCGGCGCCGGGCTCGAGGATCTCGACGACCGGTTCGGATTCGGCCTCGAGGAAGGCGAGCAAGGCACCCGCTTCGGCTTCCACCTGCGCCGCTTCGGTTTTCGTCCACGGGCGGGCCGGACTGATCCGCAGGCGAGCGGTTCCGGACTTGACGAAGATCTTGTACACCCCGGCCGCGAAACCGTCGATCAGGATCGGCGAGACGTTGGTGGCGAAGGCGCGCAGGGTCGGCGGGTTGTCGTCGCCGGTGATCCGCGCGCGGTCCTGGTGGGACAACAGCGCGTTGTCGTACCAGCCGAGCAGCCGGACCGGGGCGGGCAGGTCGGGATCGGCGAGTTCGAGGTCGGCCGCGTCGTAGAGGGTGCGGCCGCGGGCGTCGGTGTAGGTGCGCACCCGGTCGCCGAGTTCGGCGACGGCCTTCTTCATGGCGGGCAGGCGCGACCACGCCTGCATGTCCATCGTGCTCGCCGGGCCGAAGGCGCGCAGGTAGCGCAGGATCAACTCCGATACCGGGTAGTCCGGATCGAGTGGGGCGCCCAGCCAGGGTTGAACCCGCGACCAGACCGGGCGGCTGTTGTCGCCCCAGCGGCCGCGCGGGGGTGTTTGCAGGACGGGGAGTTGATACAGCCAGGTCTGCAGGACCGCACCGGCGTCGCGGTCGGGGTAGCGGCGGGCGGCTTCGGCGCGCAGGTCAGCCGCCGACTTCGGCTCGTCACCGAGCGCCGCCTCCCCGTGCGCGCGCACTTCGTCGGGGTCGAGGCCGACCATCGCACCGTAGTTGAAACCCTGACGGAACGGGGCTTTCTCGAGCACGGGCTGAATGTGCGGCGCGATCCGCAACGCATCCGGCGGCGTGACGAGGTGAATCGTGCCGCGCATCAAGGTGATCCGCACCAGGGACCGATCATCGAGGCCCTTCGATACCGTCGCCGGATCGAAATCGGCTATCCGACTCCACAAGCCGATGAACGGCGGCGGTACGTCCTGGGCCTGCAAGCCGACCAGGTGCTCGCACATCTGGTCGGTGGTCAGCGTCGAACGCTCCAGCAGATGCTGCCGGGCCAGCAACGTCCGGTTGAGTGTTCTGTTCGACAGCTGCATTCGGTTTCCTTCGTCGACCCGCGATGACCCGCCGACAGTACCGCCGACCTGTGACAGCCGGCGCGGTCAGCGCAGCCGCACGACCACCTTGCCGGTGGCGGTCCGGTTATCCAGTGCCGCAACGGCTTCGGCGGTGCGTTCCAGCGGGTACAGCACCGGATCGGGAGCGGGGATCGCGCCCGACGCCAGCAGCGGGGCGATCTCGGCCCACTGCTCGGCGAGGTAGGTGGGATGGCTCATCACCCATTCGCCCCAGGCCGCGCCGACGACCTCGACGTTCTTGAGCAGCAGGCGGTTCACCTTCACCGTCGGGATCTCCCCCGCCGTGAAACCGACGACCAGCAGCCGGCCGCCGCCCGCCAGGGAACGGACGCTGTCGGTGAAGCGGTCGCCGCCGACCGGGTCGAGGACGATATCGACGCCACGACCGTCCGTCAGGTCCTTCACCGCGGCGAGCCAGTCTTCGGTCAGCACCACATCGGTGGCGCCATTGGCCTTGGCCACCTGTGCTTTCGTATCCGTGCTGACCACCGCGATCACCCGGCCCGCGCCGAGCGCCCTGGCCATGCGCAGCGTGGAGGTGCCGATACCGCCCGCCGCGCCGTGCACCAGCACCGTCTCGCCCTCGACCATCCTGGCGCGCTTGGTCAGGCAGAAGTGGACGGTGAGGTCGTTGAACAGCACGCCCGCACCGGCTTCGAGAGAGACGTTGTCCGGCAGGGCGAACACCGCGTGTTCCGGCGAGACCGCCACCTCGGCGACGCCGTTGCCGAGCATGGTCAGCGCGGCCACCCGGTCACCGGGGCGCAGCGACGAACCCTCCGGCGCCTCGCGCACGACACCGGCCACCTCGCCGCCGACGACGAACGGCAGGCCCGGCTTCATCTGGTAGAGACCGCGCGTCATCAGCACGTCGGGGAAGGCGATGCCCGCGGCGTGCACGTCGATCAGCACACCGCCCGGATAGGCCACCGGCTCGGGCAGATCGACGATCTCGATCGCCGACGGTCCGTCCAACTTGCCGACCTGGGCTGCGCGCATTTCCGACACCTCTCTTGATGACATTCACCCGCGAACATAACCCGCCGGTGGGATCAGCGATGGGCGAACTCGGTGACCGGCTCGCTGGCGAGCACCGAACCGGCCTTGATGATCGTCAGACCGGAAGAGTCGAGCTGGTACTGCGTCCCGTCGGTCAGGTTGGTGACGGTGTACGCGCCACCGCCGTTCGGTACCGGATCATCGAGTTCGATCCCGGCACCGTCGCTGGCGCGTACACCCTTGTAGTAATACCGCTGGTCGCCGGTGTGACAGATGACGACACGCGATCTGGTGGTGCGGGCGATGGACATCGCGGCGTCGTTGTCGTTGCACCGCGGGCCCGCGTTCAGGAAACCTTGGCCGTCGGCGCCGGAGACACTCGATTGCAGCGGGGGGACAGTGGTCGTGATCGGCGATTGTTCTGTGGTGGGGACCGTCTGGCTGACGGTCTCGATCACCGAGGGATCGACAACGCCGGACGCGGGCGGCGGCGGCACGGCCACATCGCGGCGGTCGTCGACGGTCATCATGAACCACACCCCGATACCGACCGCCGCCAACACGATCAGCGAACCCAGCGCACCGGCCAGCACCGGCGTGGCCGAATTACGTTGCGGGGGAATCGGGAGCGGTGCCGACGGATGGGTATAGCCACTCCCCTGGCCGGGACCGGTCACACCGGGTGCCGCGCGCAGGACCGTCGGTTGGTGCTCTGCTGCCCGATACGCGCCTGCGGGTTGGGGTCCGGTCACCCGGCGCGTCGGCTGCGGTCCGGCGGATTGCGGGCCGCTCACGCGATGCGTCGAATACGGTTCGCCGGATTGCGGCCCCGTGACCCGAGTGGTCGGCCCGGCGCCGGTCGCCTGCCCTCCCGACCGGGACACCGGCCCCCTTGCCGTCACCGGTGAGTGCGAGTCGGGCGCATAGGCCGCCGAGCCGTAGACCGCCGGGGGCGATTGCGAATCACGAAACAGCGCTGCGGAATCCCGGGTAGCGGGTGACCGCGAGTCCGGCGACAGCGCCGCGGAATCCCGCGTCGGGGGCGAATGCGAATCCGGCGAAAGAGCCGCCGAGTCGCGAGTCGGCGGTGGTTGCGAGTCGGCGGGCACGACCGCCGAGCCGCGGGTTGTCGGCGGGGAAGCGAGATCGCCGACCCGGCTCGGCGGTGTCTGCGGGCCGGTGATCTCGATCCGGGGCCCGGATACCGTGGCGGGAGTGGAGCGTTCGGCTTGGATCAGCGCCGCTCTGGCGGCCCGGGCCAGGTCGACGGGGGTCGCGTAGCGCTGGTCGGGCCGCTTGGCCATGCCCCGTTCGACGACCGGGTCGAAGGTGGTCAGCGTGGCGTCGGCCGCGCTGGGGCGCGGGGCGGGCGCCATCTGATGCGAGCCGATCGCGCCCGCGAGGCTGTTCACCGGGTACGGCACCCGGCCCACCAGGCATTCGTAGAGAACACAGGTGAGCGCGTAGGTGTCCACCGACGGCGACATCGGCACACTCTCGAACCGCTCCGGCGCCATGTACGCCATCGAGCCGACCGCGCTGCCCGCGCTGGTGAGCTGCGGGTCGGTGGCGGTGTGGGCGATGCCGAAGTCGACCAGGTAGGCGAACAGGTTGCCGGTGAGCAGGATGTTGCCCGGTTTCACGTCGCGATGGACCAAGCCGACCTCGTGCGCGGCGTCGAGCGCGAACGCGATCTGCTCGACCACCTGCACCGCCTCGACCGGCGTGAGCCTGCCGTACTGCTGCAAGCGCTCCTTGAGATCGACGCCCTTGACCAGGCGCATGTCGATGTAGAGAACACCGTCGACCTCGCCCCAGTCGTGCACCGGGATGACGTGCGGTTCCTGCACACTCGCCATAGCCTGCGATTCGCGACGGAAACGCTGCACGAAGGTGGGATCACCAGCGAGTTCACGGTTGAGCATCTTGAGGGCGACAACACGATTCTTGGACGTGTCGTATGCCTCGTAGACCTCCCCCATACCGCCGACTCCGAGAAGTCTGCGAATTTCATAGCGCCCGAACATCGAGCCCGCCATCGCTCCGCCGGCCATTACAGCAGGCTACCTGGGCGCCGATAGGTCTGTCATGTAGGACAACCCCGCTGCTGGGCCCTTGGTGACCCACACTGGTACCGCTAGTCCCGGCTCGGCGTGAGGGTGTGATCTGCGACCCGTAAAGTCGTCTACAGAACTACGCAAGAAGTCGCGGCGCACTGGTGTGTCGCGCAAGGAGCACACGTGTCACTCGATCAGCCACTGGCCCCGCTTCCCGAGGAGGGCACGGGTTTCGCCACGGCGTGGCCCGTCCGGGCAGGCGACGTGGATCCTTATCAACGACTCCGCCTGGACGCCGTAGCGCGCTACCTGTCCGACATCGCCTGGGACGAGCTCAATCAGACCGCGCTGCACCTCACCGACCCCACCTGGATCGTGCGCCGCACTGTTATCGACGTGATCCGCCCGGTCGTGTGGCCCGATCACGTGCATCTCGAGCGCTGGTGTTCGTCGATGTCCACCCGGTGGACGAATATGCGCACGCGGATCACCAGCGAACGCGGTGGGTTGATCGAGACCGAGGGATTCTGGATCAACCTCAGCGAGTCGAGCAATCTGCCCGCCCGGATCAGCGACGACGGCCTCGCCTACCTGGCCCGATCCACCGACGAGCATCGCCTGCGCTGGCGGCCCTATCTCACCGATCCGGCGCCGCGCGAATCCGACGCCGACCTGCCGTTCCCGGTGCGGGCGACCGATATCGACCAGTACAACCATGTCAACAACGCCTGCTACTGGCAGGCTGTCGAACAGTTCCTGGTCGACTTCCCGAAGCTGGTCGCCGGACCGCATCGCGCCGTG
Source organism: Nocardia sp. NPDC055050 (assembly GCF_053608345.1). Taxonomy (NCBI): domain Bacteria; kingdom Bacillati; phylum Actinomycetota; class Actinomycetes; order Mycobacteriales; family Nocardiaceae; genus Nocardia; species Nocardia sp. NPDC055050. The sequence goes on along the minus strand of NZ_JBSGVG010000064.1, from coordinate 314 downwards.
ATCGAGTACGTAGCGCCGGTGCTGGCCCGCGAGCACATCACCGTGCGCGCCCGCCACGAACCGGGCGACCGGACCGGGCAGATGGTGCTGCGCCTGTGGTTCGTGGTCGGCGGCGTCACCACAACCGTCGTCCGGATCATGCCGCTACCGTAATTTTGGCGGCTGGCGCCGCGTGTTCTCGGCCCGGAGGCCTCGATCTTCCCTCCCTCCGGGCACTCCTTCGTCGCACCCTCCACTCAGTCCAGATCAAGGCGGCCGAGAACCGGCCTGCGACCGTTCCTGTGGCGCGGCCGGCACGGGTACCCGACACCGCG
>NZ_JBSGVG010000063.1:0-23684 GCF_053608345.1 Nocardia sp. NPDC055050 | reverse complement strand
CGCCCGCTCCGTGATCACGGAGCGGGCGGACTCGTCTGTATCCGGCCGGAGGCGCCGACTCGTAGTCCCGACCGCGCGCTAGGCACCACCGAGCGACATGGACGTCACCGTGCGCGTCGAGCAACCGTCCGGCGCGGCCCGCCCTGCCAGACGCTCATCGATCCAGCGCAGGACCGGTTCGTGGGCGCAGCACGGGTCCGCACTACCGACCGCTACGGGAGTACCGGTCAAGCACAACGAGGCGCGTCACGTGCGTCGGGGAACGGATTCGGCCAACGCCGTGCGGGCATCGATCAGGTATTGAGCGAGGTCGCCGCCTTCATGAAGCCAGACTCGGTACGCGGAGAAGAAGCACGCCATCCCGATCTTCGCCCACAGGGCCGGTCGCACGTCGCTGTCGACAGCGACACCGAGTCGGCGGGCCAGGTGGTGTTCGATGAGCTTTTCCACGGCGGCCTGTTTGGCCAGGTCGCGGGCTTGTAGCGCCGGCGTGCTGGTGATCAGGGCGTCGCGAGTGCGCGCCTGTGCGAGTTGTTCGCCGCCGAATCTGCTGACCAGCGGGGTGATGACGACGGCGAGGGTGGTTTCGGGGTGTTCGCCCTCTGGGCGTTCGGCGAGGAGTCGGGCCAGGTCGGCACGCAGGTCATCGTCTTCGGGGAAGACGAGCTCTTCTTTGCTGGTGAAGTAGCGGTGCAGGGTGCGGGTGCCGACTTCCGCGGCCGCCGCGATCTCGGCGACAGTGACGCGGTCGAAGCCTCGTTCGGCGAACAGGCGGAACGCGGTGTCGACGATGGACTGCCTGGTCCGTTCCCGTTTGAGTTCCCGCAGCGACATCGAGACAGTGTCGCACGACTCCGCAATCTGGCAGACTATGCCATATGACATCAAGTGACAGAACTATCGTGATCACCGGCGGCACGAGCGGACTCGGCTACGAATGCGCCAGGAACCTCGCCCTCGACCCGCGCAACACGGTGGTGATCACCGGTCGCGACGCGACGCGAACTCGGGAACTGGCCGCGACGATCGGCGCGCACGGCATGGCACTCGACCTGTCCTCGCGCCCGTCGGTCGGTGGGTTCGTCGCCGAACTCGTCGCCGCGGACCTGCCACCGCTGTCCGGCCTGGTGTGCAACGCGGGCGTTCAATTCACCGGCCGGACCCTTACCTCCGACGGCATGGAGGCGACGTTCGCCACCAACCACCTCGGCCACCTCGGCCTCGTCATCGACCTGCTCGCCCACTTCACCGCACCCGCGCGAATCATCGTGGTGTCCTCGGGAACTCATGATCCCGACCAGTTCACCGGGATGCCGCACCCACTGCGCGCCACCGCCCGCGAACTCGCCTATCCGCCGCCATCGACCGAATCGGCACAGCGCGACGCTCGCCGCCGCTACACCACCTCGAAGTTGGCGAACCTCCAGACCGCCTATCACCTCGCTCGCGAGTTGGCCCCACGCGACATCACAGTGAACGCGTTCGACCCGGGCCTGATGCCTGGAACCGGATTGGCCAGGAACGCGAGTGCCGTCCAGCGGCTGGGCTGGAAGACGATCGCCCGCGCCCTTGTCGTACTCCCTGGAGTTCGCACGCCGCGCGGGTCCGGCGCGGATCTCGCATGGCTGGTCGCGGCACCTGACCGGGAGGGAATCACCGGTCAGTATCTGGTGCGCCGCACACCGGTCCGGTCCTCGGCGGCGTCCTATGACGAACGGGTGCAGCACGCTCTCTACGGCGACAGTCTGGAGTTGCTCGCCGAGCTGGATGCCCGGGCGGATCGCTGATCGGCGACACGCCCCGGATTATCGGGGCTGGACGGCGAGGCGGGGACCGGCAATAGTCCGGGGGTGCGATTGGGTGTTGTGGTGGCGCGGGCGGTGGCCGGTGTGGCGTTGGTGCTCGGGATGGTGGCGCCGGCGACGGCGGAACCGGTGAATGTGGCGTTCACGTGGACGCAGGAGTATTTGACCGCCCCGGACGGCACGCGGCTGCACGCCGATGTCCTTCGGCCGGCGGGTGTGGCCGCCGACGCGCGGACTCCGGTGCTGCTGACGGCCAGTCCGTACCGGGCGCATCTGGCATACCTGTCCCAGCCTCGCCCGGGTGGTGGGCCCTCGACCGACAACTTGCCGGTCGAGTGGGCGCTGCGGGCCGGGTACACGTATGTGATCGTCGATCTGCGCGGATTCGGTGGGTCCAACGGGTGCCCGGATTTCGGCGGCCCGGGGGAGCGGTCGGATGTGGCGGCGGCGGTGGAGTGGGCGGCGAGCAGGCCGTGGTCGACGGGGCGGGTCGGCGTGGTCGGCACGTCCTATGAGGGATGGACCGGGATGATGGCGCTGGCCGCGAAGCCGAAGGGGCTCGCGGCGGTGGCGGCGTTCGAACCGGTCGTCGATCCGTACTCCTACCTCTACATGCAGGGCACGGCGTGGAAGTTCGGCGGAAAACCGTTGACCGAGGACGGTATCCGCCCCGCCGACACCGCGGGCGCGGAACACCTGGCCATCGCCTCGACCCCCGCTCACCCCGACGACGGTGACGAGTACAAAGCCAATGCCGTCCAGATGACCCAGGACTGCGCCGCCCGCTACCTCGCCCTCACCACCGACCACAACGGCGCCAACCCGGACTGGCGCGAGCGCGACATGGTCGAGGCCGTCCGCGGCAACACCACCCCGATGTTCCTCGGCCAGAGCTTCCTCGACTCCAATACCCGCGCCGACCGCATCATCGATGCATGGGAAGCCAGAGGCCCCGGCGAACACCGCGCCTGGTTCGGCCAGTGGGGCCACTCGGACTGCCGCGAGAAGTGCGGCACACCCCACTTCGCCTCGGAGCTCTACGCATTCCTGGACAAACACGTGGCGGGCGCCGATGTCGAGGTACCCGGACCGCCGGTGACCGTCGGCCAGTTCGATGGTGGGTGGCGCGGTGAACCCGCCTGGCCGCCTGCTGACGCCCAGCGCACAGCCATCGCATTGCGCACCGGCAGCTACAGCGATCGTGGTCTGTTGCCCGGCGCGGACCGGGAGATCTGGTCGATCTCGGCCCCGGTCGCCGAGCCCGTGCACCTCGCAGGCCGCGCCACTGCCGCGCTGACCCTCAGCGGCCCGCCGGAAGCGACTGTCGCACTGGAGCTCTACGACATCGCCCCCGACGGACGCGCCACCGTCATCACCCGCGGTATCGCCCCGGTCCGATCGGAATCCGGGATCCGGCTGCTCTGGCAGGATGCCCGCCTGGCCACCGGCCACCGACTCGGCGTCCGGATCACCAACGCGGTCGACGACGTATGGTCGCACACGCCGACGAACGCCGCCGTTACCGTCACTTCGGCCCGCCTCGACCTACCCCTGCTCACCACCCCGCGGGAACTGAATCTCCCCGGCGGCGTTCCCATCTGGCACGCACGGTGGCGAACCGAGGAAACCATCGCACTCCAGCCGGAGATGGTGAACGACCCCGCACTCCGGATCGAACTCACGGCTCCGGCCGGGTGAGCGTCGCGGACCGATCTGGCTGTCGGCCCAACTAGCGGCTGCTGCTCGTCGGGGGTCTTACGGTGCGGCAGAGACCGATTCGCCCCGCAGGGCACGCGCGATGAGATCCGGATGGGTCAGTTGCGGATAGTGGCCGGTTCCGGCGATCGTGGTGACCGGCCGATCGGTCGGCTCGACCAGTGGGTCGTCCGAACCGACGATGATGTCGACCGGAACGGTGACCCGGGTCAGCTTCGCGGCGAGTTCGTCTCGGGAAGCACCGGCGGCGCGCAGGGCCGCCCACGTGCGCTGGGCAACGCCAGGTCGTCGCAGAGCCGCGAGAGCGGAGGCAATGGCAGGACCCTCCGGAATGCCCAGTCGCGCAGCCACTGTCGCGGCGGACATCCGCTTGACGACCTCGGCGGCGAGGGGCGAACCCGTCAGCCGGGAGGCGGGCTGCTGGAGGAAAGCGGGCGCGATCAGTACCAGCCGTGACACCCGATCGGGATGGCGCAGCGCGAATTCGATTGCGGCCCAAGAGCCCAACGAATGACCGACGATGATCGGCCGCGTCCGCACCGGCGCCATCAGATCCTCCATCCAGTCGCCGGTCGACTGCGCGGACACCGCCGAGCGCCCGAGCCCGGGAAGGTCGGCCGCCAGGGTAGGGGCATCCAACTCCCGCACCACGTCGGACCATGATTCGCTGTCGAGCGGAATCCCGTGCAACAGCACATATTCCGGGTCGGTTCGCTCGCCGACCAACCAGGTCCCGTCACGGAATCCGGATTTCGGTGTGGGTGCGACGGTGCCGTTGCGGCCGGCGACGATCCCGTCGGCGTAGGTGCGCAGCAGTTCGTCGACCGGCGGATGGCTGATGCCGAGACGCTGTGCGATGGCGTCGCTTCGGCTGGTGTCGTACCGATCGCTGCTGAGAAAGGACAGCGCTTCGGGATCGGCGTGGGTCACTGCCCTGGGCAATCGACGAACCAGCGCGGTCGGCAGCGTGAAGCGCGGCGCGCCGACGTGCAGATGGTCGGCGACGAGCCGAATCAGTTCGGGCAGTACGGGAGTCGCGGCATCCAGCAGTGGATAGGACTTGCCGACTGTATCGGCGTGCGTGGGCAGCCCCACGATTAACCGGGCCACGTAATCGAGATCGACCACCGGAACGAAGGTATCGGCCGAGCCCGGCAACGCGGGCAACCGGCCCTGCCAGAGATTGTCGATGATGTCGGAGAGCCCGAAGTACTGGCCGGGTCCGAGCACTCCGGCAGGATTCGCCATGGTCAGCGGGATATCGCGCTCGGCCGCGAGCCGCCGCAGCAGGGCATCGGCCTCGACCTTCGACGCCTCGTACGCGCCGTTGCCGTAGTCCTGCTCGCCCCCGTCGTCGGCCGCGCGATAGCCGGTGATGTGGACGACGCGCCGCAGATCCGGTTGCCGTGCGGCCCATTCCAGCACGTGCACCGCCCCGTCGAGGTTGACCCGCCGCGCCACCTGCGCATCCAGCCCGAACTTCATCAACGCGGCCGCGTTGTACACATCACGCACCCCTTCGACGGTGTCGCCCAGCGCGAGATCCGGTTCGCCGATATCGGTGGTGGTGATGGTCAAACCGGCGGTGTCGACACGCTGCCCGTGGAGCCAGGTCCGCAGCCGATCCTGACTGCCCGCACGCAGTGCGGCGGTGACGGTGTTCCCGTTTCGCAGCAATTCGGCGACCAGGGAGCGGCCGATGAACCCGGCGGCGCCGAAAACGACGGAGTCGGTGTGTGCCATGGTGTCCTACTTTCAGTAGACCGATTTACATATTTTCAGGATATGACGTGAGCTGCGGGTCGGGAACGGCTCAGATCAGCATGTCGATGGTGTCGGCGAGGTGCTGAAGTGGCTGGCGGGAGCGGTGGGTGCGGGCCAGCACCAGCCCGCCTTCGATCAGTGCGAGCGCGACCGTGGTGATCCGTTCGGGTTCGGGGTGGCCGAATCCGATCAATCGTTCCCGGATCGCCTCCTCCCAGAGTCGATAGGTCGCCGAACAAGCCTGCTGCACAGCATCGTTGGTCGACGCGGTGTCCAACGCGACGGCCGCCACCGGGCACCCGACGGTCCAGTCCGACGCTTCCAGCTGATCGCCCAGCAGGTTCACCATCTTCCGCGCGAAATCTCGCGCGTCCGTCGCCTCGACCGTGCGGATGATCGTCGCGATGTCGGTGCCGCTCTCGGCGAGCGCCGCCGCCACCAATTCGTCCTTACCGCCCGGGAAATGGAAGTACAGCGACCCGCGTGGCGCACCGCTCTCCTGCACGATCTGGTTGAGCCCGGCGCCGAAGTATCCGTGCGACTCGATCAGCGACCGCGTCGCCCTGATCAACTTGCACCGCGTTTCGGCTCCCTTTTTGCCCACTCGCTAAAACTAGACTGGTCTACATATTTTTGCAATGGCCGACCGCTCGCCCGGTCGCAACCAGCCTTACCCGTGGCGTGACGCCAGCAGTTCGGCGGCGTCCCCGCAGAGTCGGTCGAGGATGGCCGCCGCAGGCTCGATATGGGTCACCAATCCCACACCCTGACCCGCATCCACCGGTGCGAGCCGAGGATCGTCGTCCGCGATCGCCGCGCGAAGGCGGTCGGAATCGGGCACGTCGTCGCCCTCGAGCCGCGACCACGGATCCGTGAACTCGTTGCGCAGGACGCGCGCCGGATAGATCGGTGGCCAGGGCAGATCGAGTGCCTCGTCGAACGCGGTGGTGACGGTGGTGCTGCTGGAATCGGCGGCGAGCATCGCGAGGCGGGCGGATTCTGGCAGCAGAGATTCTTCCGCGGCGGCCAGGCAGGTCCCGAGCCAAGCACCCGCCGCTCCTGCCGCGAGCACGGCCGCGAGCGTGCGCCCGGAGCCGATGCCACCGGCGGCCAGGACCGGGACGGTCGCGATGTCGAGGACGGCGTCGAGCAGGGGCAGCAAGGCCAATCGGTCGGCGCCGTGGCCGCCACCTTCGCTGCCGCGCGCCACCAGAATGTCGATCCCCGCGTCCTGTGCGCGGTGGGCGCCCGGTGCGTCGTACACCTGGGTGACGGCGAGGATGCCCGCCGCCCGCACCAGGGGCACCCAGGAGAAATCAGCGCCGAAACTGACCGAGATAATCCGTGGACCCGCGGCGATCGCAGCCTCGAGCAGCCCGGTTTCGCGGGCGCGGACCCAGTCGACCAGCCCGATCCCGTCCGGTGCTCCGGCGACATCCAGTTCGCGGCGCAACGCCGCCACCGATCCCGCACTGCCCATGCCGATCATCCCGAGCCCGCCCGCCGCGCTCACCGCCGCCGCGAGCCGTCCGCCTGCCGCGCCGCCCATCGGCGCGTTCACCAGCGGCACCCGCAGCCCCAGCGATCGTGACCACTGTGTCGACAGCGTCTGCTCTGACATCGGTGCACCTTTCGCCACGGCTATGACCCATCCATCATGGCAGCTGATCGGCGGAGCATTCCCGAAGCGATGCGTGCCGGGAGGCCTGGGCGGACAGCCGATTCGGAAAGGCATGGGTGACAACGTTATTCGTCATGCGACCTGCTCCGGCGATCGGCGGCGCGCCGCGGGGAACGAACCTCGGCGCCGGATACGCGGTGCGCGTATGTTCGACGGCAATGCCAGACGAGGAGACAGGATGGCGATGACGATCAGAGATCGCGTCGAACAGCTGGTGACCGAGCCGCCGATCGTGTTCGGCGAGCCGATCGACACTTCCGGCGGCGCTACGGTCATCACCGTCTCGCGCGGTGGTGGTCCGCTGCGGCACCCTCGTCCGGTCGGTGTGTTCGTCGTCCACGAAGGGCGCGCGCACTGGACGCCCGCGATGGACGCCAATCGCATCGCTCAGCTCGGCGAATGGATCGGCCTGCTCACCGGGGTCATCGCGGCGCTGGCGATTCTGCGCCGCCCGCCGTGGCCGGACCTGCGCCGCCGGAGCCAGTGAGCCCGTACAGCGCGAGCGTTTCGAACCGCTGCCACGCCTGGACCGGTGGTGTCGGTGCGGTCGGCTCGATCACCGGACCCAGCACGCCGAGCAATGCCCACGACAGGAACTCGATCGTGCCCGCCGGCTGCTCACCGAGGAGCTCACCGACCAGGTCGGCGACACACTGCCGATAGGCGCGCACGACGGTGGCGGTGGCCTTCGGCCCGATCAGCGGGCGATACACCTCGGGGTACTGCGCGGCGAGATGGAACATCACGCGCAGCGGCGCGAGCGGAGAACCCGGTGTCGTCGTGCGGATGATCTCGCGGCGCAGGAACTCGGTGCAGCTCACCAGCAGCAGGTCGTCCTTGTCGCGGTAGTGCGCGTAGAAGGTGGATCGCCCCACGTCGGCGCGGCCGATGATGTCGCTCACGGTCACCTTGTCGTAGCCGCGCTCGATCATCAGCTCGATCAGCGCTTTGTGCAGCGTGTCCCTGGTGCGTCGAACCCGGCGATCAGGGTGCTCGGCCATCGCTTCCTCCTGCACGGTTTCCCCGGATCTGTTCGATAACGGACACCTCCGGCGATTCTGCTCCTGGTGACGTGCGCGGCAGCGCCCGAGGATGAACTCATGTCCCGAAATCAGCTTCTCACCCCCATGTTCGTCGACGACGCAGGCACCGGCCTGGTCATCGCGGGCCTGCGCCGCTACAACCTCTTCACCACGGTGTTCTTCCTGGGCAGGCACCGTCGTCTGCTCGCCGAATTCGTCACGCTCTCCGGTGCGCGTCGGGGTTCGCGTGCCCTCGATATCGGTTGCGGGCCTGGCAAACTCGTGCGCTGGCTCGGCAGAGCGGTCGGTCCGAACGGTGCCGCCGTCGGTGTCGATCCCTCCGCCACGGCGGTCGCCGACAACCGCGACCGGGATCGAGCCACTCATCATCGCTACGTGGTCGGACCGGCGCAGTCGCTGCCCCTGCCCGATGCCGAATTCGACGTGGTCACGTGTACTTTCGTCATGCACCACATCCCCGAGTCGCAGCGCGACGCCGCGATCGCCGAAATGTGGCGGGTGTTGCGGCCGGGCGGACGGCTTCTGCTCGCCGACGCGTCCCCCTCCCCTCGGATGCGGACAGTCCTCGTACCGTTCTTCGGTCGCGGTGGCGATCCGTTCGCCGATGCCGATATCCGCCACTACACCGTTCGGGTCGAGGCCGTCGGCTTCACCGATCTCAGCTATACCCAGAGCCGCGACCAGACGGGCATCCTCACCGCGCTGAAACCGGTCGCCCCCCACTGATCCGGGAAACCTGTCGGTGCCCTCGGCTAGGGTCGATCTCGACACGATCACCAATCGAGCACGGGGGTGCGGCATGGAGTTCGATCAGCGCGAAATCGAGGCACGAGAGTTCGCCCTCGCGGCGCATGGCGATCAGCGCTACGGCGACCATCCCTACGTCACCCATCTCGCGGCCGTGCGGGGTGTCCTCGACGATTTCGGCTACGGCGGTGAACTCGCCCTCGCCGCCTGGCTCCATGATGTCGTCGAAGACACCCCCGTCACCGCCGAGGACGTCGAATCGCGTTTCGGCCGTGACGTTCTCGACCTGGTGTGGGCGGTCACCGGAATCGGCCCCGACCGCAAGGCCCGAAACCAGAACGCCTACAACAAGATCGCCGCGCATCCGAGGGCCGTCATCCTCAAACTCGCCGACCGCACCGCCAATGCCGAAGCCAGCCCGCCCGCCAGCAGCTGGATGGGCATGTACCGCACCGAACACCCCACCTTCAAGGCCCACCTCGGCGAACTCCTGGCCGACGACCCCACCGTGGCCCGCATGTGGGAACGCCTCGACCGCCGCCTCGACCCGTCGATAGCCCCGCCCACCGATCAGTGGGCCGATATCGACGCGTTGGTAGCCGCGGGCGAACACGAAAAAGCCGTTGCGGCAGTACAAGCGGCCTTCGACTGCGGTCCTGGCGAGGCAGAATTGATTCTGGCCGAGCGCTCCTGACACGAGTAGTTGACGGCTGGGCGAATCCGAACCCGTACTAGCCCCATCGCGGCCGGGCCCGTCGCATGCCGAGTAGGCGAGCAGCCCGCATCAGGCCGAGGGGTGTCCGGAGGCGTTCGGCCGGTCTACCGCGAGGAGTTGACGGGCAGCGGCGACCGCGAGTTCCTCGTCCAGTTGCTCGTGGCCGGAGGTGCCGCCGCCACCTGGTCCACCGTCATCACCGATGACGCGTCGGGCCGACAGGTGGATGGCGTCGACGCCCGCCCGGTGCAATGCCGGAATGTCACCGACGGCGATCCCGCCACCCGCCATGATCTGGATGCGCCCTGCCGCGTGATCGACCATCGTGGCGAGTTCATCGAGTCCCTCGGCGCAGGTGGGTGCCCCACCGGAGGTGAGCACCCGGGTCATGCCACCGGCGATCAATGTGTTGAGCGCGGCCGCACGGTCGCGGATCTGATCTATCCCACGATGAAAGGTCAGCTCTATGCCATCGACAGCGACACCATCGAGAACACGACTCAGCCCTTCGCCATCGACCCGGTGGTCCGGGGTGAGCGCACCGATCACCAGACCGGCCGCACCAGCCGAAACTGCCGCGCGCGCATCAGCATTCATCACCGCGAGCTCGGCTGCATCGGCGTACACGAAACCTCCGGCCCGGCACCGGATCAGCACATGGACAGGAATGCCGGTGCCCACCACAGCCTCGATCGTCCCGATACTCGGCGTGAGCCCACCCGTGCTGCCCAGCGCCGCACACAATTCCACCCGATCCGCCCCGGCGCGACGAGCGCCGAGCGCGCCTGCCGCGTCCTGCACCGCGAACTCGAGGGCGGTCACGTCAGAATGCCTGCCAGGCGGGCTTGTTCGCCAGCGCGTTCTTGTAGTAGTCCGCCAGCTTCAACTTGCTCGCCGCGGCCTCGTCGATCACCACCGTGACGTGGGGATGCCACTGCATGACCGAGGCCGGGCAGAACGCCGACAACGGCCCCTCGGCGGCGGCGGCGATCGCATCGGCCTTCCCCGCGCCGAGCGCGATCATCACCAGGTGCCCGGCCTCGTTGATGGTGCCGAGGCCCTGGGTGAGCACGTGATGCGGCACATCCTCCGGCCCGTCGAAAAAGCGCGCGTTGTCCTTACGCGTCTGTTCGGTCAGCGTCTTCACCCGCGTGCGCGAGGTGAGCGCCGACCCGGGCTCGTTGAACCCGATGTGCCCATCGGTGCCGATCCCCAGCAACTGCACGTCGACCCCACCCGCGGCGGCGATGGCCGCGTCGTACCGGCGGCCCTCGCCCGCCACGTCACCTGCCTCCCCGTTCGGGCTCAGCACCCGTGCGGGATCCAGGTTCACATGGTCGACGAACTCCGACCGGATGACCGAGAAATACGACTGCGGATGATCTTTCGGCAAACCGACGTACTCGTCGAGCAGGAAAGCGCTGGCGGTGGTGAAGTCCAGCTCGCCCTCCCGGTACCGGCGCGCCAGCTCCTGATAGCTCCCCAGCGGCGACGACCCGGTCGCCAAGCCGAGGATCGCGTTGCCGACTTGCACATAGCCGCCGACGATATCGGCGACCGTACTCGCCACTTCGTTTTCGTCAGCCCGGATCACGATCTCCATCAGATTCCTTCCGTTCCGGCGACGAGCACCCGCCGCGGCCGCAATGACTGGTCGGTGACAAGAATGTCGGCACGCGCGCCGACGGTGAGACTGCCGCGTTCGCCCTCGAGACCGAGAACACGAGCAGGGGTTCGAGTCGCGGAGACGACCGCATCGGACAGCGGTATGCCCGCGACGTCGACGGTCCAGCGCAGCGCGTCGACGAGCCGTGCCGTGCCCCCCGCGATCGCCCCGGGTGAACCGTCATCGGTGGCCAGCCGGGCAACGCCGTCGTGGACCTGAACATCGAGGGCGCCCAGCCGATAGTCGCCGTCGCTCATGCCCGCCGCCGCCATCGCATCGGACACCAGCGCGATCTGATCCGGGCCGACGGTATCGAACACCATCGTCACCGTCTCCGGCGCCAAATGCACACCGTCAGCGATCAATTCGACCACCATCTGGCCTCGCCCGGCCGCGGCCAGACAGGCGGCGACCGGCCCGGGGGAGCGGTGATGCAGTGCGGGCATCCCGTTGAACAGGTGCGTGGCGGTAACAGGGCCAATACTAGCCTCGGCGATGCGCGCCGCGGTGGTCGCGGCATCGGCATCGGTGTGCCCGAGGCTGGGCAGCACATCGTGTCGGCGCATCGCGGCCAGCAGTTCATCGAAGTGCGCGGTCTCGGGCGCCAGCGTCATCGACCGCACCGTCCCGCGGGCGGCCGCGTAGAGTCGCTCGAACAACGCGGGATCGCCGGGAACGATCGCCGCGGGATCCTGTGCCCCGCAGCGGATCGCATTGATGAACGGGCCCTCGAGATGCACCCCGAGCAATACCCCGTCCTCGACGAGATCGGCCAACATCGCCGCCTGTGCGACCAGCACCTCCGGCCGATCCGACACCAAGCTCCCCATCAACCCGGTGGTGCCGTGCGCCCGATGATGCGCCGCCGCGACCCGAGCGCCGTCCGCATCAGCATTGGGAAACCCGAACCCTGCCCCACCATGACAGTGCAGATCGATCAACCCCGGAAGCACCAGATCATCACTGGATGCTGGAAGTCGATCGGGTGCAGGATGATTCGCCGCATCGCCGACCCAGGTGATCAGCCCGTCCTGGAATTCGACGACGCCGTCGGCGATGTCACCCTCGACCGTCCCGACGAGACGACCCCGCACGATTCCCGTCACCACGAACCTTCCCCATCACCGGAGCCCTGCCCGGCCCCCACACCTGAACGACCCGATACGCCATCCACCACAGCGATCGCGGACCGCCACCGGACACCGCATCGCGATCCGACCGACGGCCGGACCGCGTGCACAACAACCTTTTTCACGCCCGCCCGATGATCGCCGCGACCGCCGCCCGCCCCACCTGCGGATTCCGTGCCGCACACGCCGCGTCGGCCGCGTCCTGGCACTGCTGCACATCCACCGCGGCCAACGCCGCCCGTACCCCGGGCAACGCGGGCACCGACATCGACAAACTCGTCACGCCCAGCCCCACCAGCACCGGCGCCAACGTCGGATCCGACGCCGCCTCACCGCACACCCCGACCGACTTACCCGCCGCCGCGCCGGCCGCACCGACCATCGCGATCAGATCGAGCACCGCGGGCTGCCACGGATCGAGCAGCTGTGCGAGCCCGCCCGCCATTCGATCCACCGCGCACGTGTACTGGCTCAGATCGTTGGTTCCGATGCTCACGAAGTCGAGATGCGCGAGCAGATCGGCGGCGCGCAACGCTGCCGCCGGGATCTCGATCATCGCCCCGACTTTGGTCAGCCCGGATTCCCTTGCCAGCGCGGCGAATCCGGCAGCCTCGTCCGCGGTGGCGACCATGGGCGCCATCACCCACAGGTCGGCTCCCGTGGCCTCGCCCGCACGGGCGAGAGCCGTGAGCTGCGTGGCCAGAGTTTCCGGGAACACCGTGCCGATCCGCAGCCCGCGCACACCGAGCGCCGGATTCTCCTCGGTGCCGAGATCGAGAAACGGCAGCGGTTTGTCCGACCCGGCATCGAGTGTCCGCACGACGACTCGTCGACCGGCGAACTGGTCGAGAACCGCTGTGTACGAGGCGGTCTGCTCCTCCAGCGACGGCGCGGACGTCTTCCCGAGATACATGAACTCGGTGCGGAACAGGCCAACCCCCTCACTGTCGATGGGCCCGGCCTTCGCCGCGTCGTCGACGGTGCCGATGTTCACCAGCAGCTGCACCGGCGTTCCATCTGCGGTGTGTCCCGGCCCGCTGGCCGCCGCGATCCGCGCCTTGTCCGCCGCTGCCTGTTCCAGTGCTGCCTGCTGATGCTCGGGACTCGGGTCGATCACGACCTCACCGGTGGTGCCGTCGAGCAGCACCGGCACACCGTCGACGAGCCGATCGGTATCCGGACAGTTCACCACCGACGGCAACGCGAGGGACTTCGCGAGAATCGCGGTGTGGCTGGTCGGCCCACCCTCGGTGGTGAGCAACCCGACCACATCACTGTCACCCAGCATCGCCGTATCGGCAGGTGCGAGATCGCGTGCGACCAGCACGAACGGATATCCCGGCTCCGGAATCCCCGGCATCGGCAGCCCGAGCAGTACCGCCACGGTCCGCCCGCCGATATCGCGCAGATCGGTCGCCCGCTCGGCCATGTACCCGCCGAGCGCTTCCAGCTTCGCGCAGAATCCCTCGAACGCCAGGTGCACCGCGTGCGCCGTCGGCATCCCGGCGGCGAGCTCCTTCTCCGTGGCGGCGACGATGCCAGGATCACGGGCCATCGTCGCCGACATCGAAAGAATCTCCGCCGCAATACCACTCACCCGTGCGGCCCTGGCGGTCATCTCGTCGGACACGCCACCGAGCGCGTCCTTGACCCGGGCGAGCTCGTCGGCGACCGAGCCGCCGATGGGATCGTGCGCCGATGTCTCGAGCTGCGATCCGAACCGCAACCACGGCGCGCACACCACGCCCGGGCTCACTCCGAGTCCACCGATCACCTGTTCCGGCATCAGGCGGCGTCCAGATCCGAGGCGATGAGTTCGGCCAGCTGGTCCAGAACCTCGTCGGCCTCCTCGGCGTGCAGGGTCACCGCGGCCCCGTGTCCCGCGCCCAGCGTCATCACCGCGAGCACGCTGGCCGCGTCGACCGGTTCGCCACCTCCCAACGAGATCCGCACCGGCACCCCCGCGGCCTGCACGGCCTGCGTGAGTTTCGCGGCGGGCCGCGCGTGCAGCCCCACCTCGGATCCGACGATGACGGTGCGGGTGCTCATTGCCTCACTCACCTTCCAGTTTCTTGTCCAGCTTCGTTTCGACTTCGGCGACCGAGGGTGCGTCGGTTCGAGTATCGCCCGTGGCCGTCAGAGCAGTCTCCGCTTCGACCAGGGCCGCGTCGGGCACACCGGCTTCGACATCGGTTTCCGCCTCGCGACCCGGCGTGCGCAGGTTCCACTTCTTGATCACGAAGCTGAAGAGCACGTAGTAGATCACCGCGTAACCCAGCCCGATCGGGATCAGCATCCAGGCATTGGTGGCCTTGCCGAAGTTCAGCAGGTAGTCGATCGCACCCGCGGAGAACGTGAATCCGTCGTGGATACCGAGCGCGTTCACCAGCGCCATCGATGTGCCCGTCAAGATCGCGTGCACCACATACAGCGGCCACGCCACGAACATGAAGGAGAACTCCAGCGGCTCGGTGATGCCGGTGACGAACGCGGTCAGGCCGGTGGAGAGCATGATGCCGCCGACCAGCTTCTTCTGCGACGGACGCGCGTTGCGCCAAATGGCCAGCGCGGCAGCGGGAAGCGCGAACATCATGATCGGGAAGAAGCCCGTCATGAATGTACCCGCGGTCGGATCACCGGCGAAGAAGCGGTTGAGGTCACCGCGCACGAGCTGGCCGGAGGCGTCGGTGTAGTCGCCGACGAGGAACCAGACCGTGGAGTTCAGGATGTGGTGCAGACCGGTCGGGATGAGCAGGCGGTTGGCCGCGCCGTAGATGCCGCCACCGACGACCGAGTTGTCCGCGACGGTCTCGCCCACCCAGGTGAGCGCGGAGTTGAAGGCCGGGTACAGGAACGCCATGCCGACGCCGACGACGAGGCCGGTGAACGCGGTCAGGATCGGCACCAGCCGCCTGCCGTTGAAGAAGCCGAGGAAGTCGGGCAGCTTCGTGCGATAGAACCGCTGCCACAGTATCGCCGACAGCAGACCCATCACGATGCCGGCGAGAACGCCGTAGTTGATCAGCGCCTGCGCGCCCTTCGGGTCGGTTTTCCCTTCCAGCACGATCGGTGACATCGCTTCGAACACGCCGTTGATCACCATGTAGCCGACCACCGCCGCCAGCGCTGTCGACCCGTCGGCCTTCTTCGCCCAGCCGATCGCGATACCGACGGCGAAGATGAGCGGCAGCCAGGTGAACACGGCCTGTCCGGCTGCCGAGATGACCGAGGCGGTGCTCTCCAGCGCGGAGAAGCGGCCGAGGAGGTCGTCCTGGCCGATGCGCAGCAGGATGCCCGCCGCGGGGAGCACCGCGATCGGCAGCATGAGGCTGCGACCGAGGCGCTGCAATCCCGCGAACACCTTCGATTCTTGTTGGGGTGTGTCGGTAACGGCAGTCATGTCGACCTTCTTCGTGCCGGCTTCGCGGCGGTCTCGGCGAGGGAGGACCGGCTTGCCCGCCGATCCGGGTTAACTGTTGTGAACCGGTGTACCTGACGGGTACTGTCCGGTCATAACCAGTTGCCAGTTTGACCAGGTGGAGGTCGGATGTCAACCGCTGAATATGATGTGGCGCACATTCGAGACTCCCATACTGGTACTGGCAACCACCGCCGAAAGGGAGAACAGATGTCCAAAGCGGAAGCGATCGTCCAGGGCTTGGGCGGCGCGGACAATATCGTCGAGATCGAGGCCTGTATCACCCGGTTGCGCACCGAGGTGAAGGACGGGAGCAAGGTCGACGAAGTCGCTCTCAAGGCCGCGGGCGCCCACGGTGTCCTCAAGTCGGGCACGGTCGTGCAGGTCGTCGTCGGCCCCGAAGCCGACACCCTGGCCGACGACATCGAGGACATTCTGTGAGCATCCCGGTCATCGCGCCGCTGCCCGGCAAGGTGGTGGCCCTGTCCGAGGTCCCCGATCAGGTCTTCGCCGAGCAGATCGTCGGTTCCGGCGTCGCGCTCGACCCAGACCGCACCCGCGGCACCCTGACGGTGACGGCCCCCATCGCAGGCAAGATCCTCAAACTCCACCCCCATGCCTTCGTCATCTTCGGCCACGGCGTCGGCGTCCTGGTCCACCTGGGCATCGACACCGTGAAACTCAAAGGCGAAGGCTTCGAACTGCTCGCCACCGAAGGCGACACCGTAGAAGCCGGCGCCCCCATCGTCACCTTCGACCCGACGAAAACCGCCGCCACCGGCTACTCGGTCATCTGTCCCGTCGTGGTCATGGACTCGGCGAAAGACTCCGTCTACACCGACACCGTCGGCACCACCGTCGAATCCGGCAGCCTCCTGTTCGATTCGCCATATCCACCCTGACCTGCTGCTGAACCTTTCGGCGAGCCGACCCGTAGTCCGTATCAGCGGGTCGGCGTCGATTCGTATCGCGTCAACAGGAGGATGACCGATGACCGGAGCTGAGCAATCCAGTGAGCAGTTCGCCGAGCGGTTGTTCGGGGCCGCGCTCGGGACCATCGACATTCTGGCGGTGCATCTCGGGGATCGGCTCGGCTGGTATCGGGCGTTGGCCGAGGGTGGGCCCGCGGATGCGGGTGAATTGGTCGCGCGGGCGGGTGGAGATCGCCGGTATGCGCAGGAGTGGCTCGAGCAGCAGGCGGCGACCGGGATTCTGACGGTGGCCGCGGACGGGCGGTTCGCCCTGCCCGCCGGCGCTGCCGAGGTGCTCACCGACCCGAGCAGTCTCGACTACCTTGCGCCACTGGCTCGTATGCTGGCCGGTGCCGCCGCCCAGATGCCCGCGCTCGTGCGCGCGTACCGCGACGGCGGCGGCGTCGGTTGGTCCGAGTACGGCGCCGACATGCGCGAATCCCAGTCGGACATGAACCGCCCCTGGTTCGAGCACCGTCTCGCTGCGGGTCTGGCCGGGGTCGCTGATATCCACGCGCTGCTGTCGCGCCCCGATGCCAAGGCGGCCGATATCGGCTCAGGTGGCGGCTGGTCCGCGATCGCCCTTGCCCGCGCCTACCCGGAGCTGGCGGTCGACGGCTATGACATCGACCAGCCCTCGGTGCGAATGGCCACCGAAAACGCCACCGACCTCGGCGATCGCGTCCGCTTCCAGCATGCCGACGCCGCCACCGATCTCCCCGAATCCACCTACGACGCGCTGTTCGCGTTCGAGTGCCTGCACGATATGCCACACCCCGTCGAGGTACTGACCTCGATGCGCAAAGCCCTGCGTCCAGGTGGCGCGGTGATCATCATGGATGAGGCCGTCGCGGCGGAATTCACCGCACCGGCGAGCGATATCGACCGCTTGATGTACGGGTTCAGCCTGCTGGTCTGCCTGCCCGACGGCATGGCGCATCCCGACTCCGCGGGCACCGGCACCGTCATGCGCACGGCGAAACTGGGGGAGTACGCCGAGAAGGCAGGTTTCACCGCCGTGGAAGTCCTCCCGATCGAGGACTTCGGATTCTGGCGGTTCTACCGGCTTACGGTCTGATCGGCGAGCTGTTCGGTCTCGACCGTCCAGCGCCTGGCGAGATCGTCGAAATAGCGCTGGCTGCTCCACAATCGGTAGTTGCCGATCACGTAGACCCGCCGCCGAGCCCGCGACACTGCCGTATTGAGCACATTCGGATTCGTCGCCGCCCACCGTCGCGACCCACCTGCCGCGGGCGATGTCCCCAAGATCAGCACCACGACCTCGGCCGAATTGCCGTGCATCGCATGGACAGTGCCCACCTGCCGCTGCGCGAACTCCGC
Organism: Nocardia sp. NPDC055050; assembly: GCF_053608345.1. Lineage (NCBI taxonomy): Bacteria > Bacillati > Actinomycetota > Actinomycetes > Mycobacteriales > Nocardiaceae > Nocardia > Nocardia sp. NPDC055050. The sequence goes on along the minus strand of NZ_JBSGVG010000063.1, from coordinate 5,687 downwards.
ACCGAGCACCTCACGCGCGATCTCCTGCGCGCCATGGGCGACGTCGCGGAACGGGCTGACCACACGGATATCGGCCGCTGCCACCCCGTCCTCGGTCAACCGCGCGAGCAGCGCGGCGAGCGCTTCGCCTTCGCCGGGAATCCAATTACCTTCGGCCCGTGCGGATCTGACATCGATCCACCGATCGTGCCCGGGAAACTCCGGTCGATCCGGCGTGGCGAACACCAGCAGGTCATCGTCATAGGCAATGTGATGTGTGAGCTCGAAAATCGGCCGGTCACTACGCCGATGGACCCGCAGCGGCGAGCCGACCCACACCGGCGCGATCGAATCGGAGGGCATCAGCCAGGTCCCGTACCGCACCCCACGATCAGCAGCCTGGCGTGCCGACGCCTGATCCGGCATCCACTCCGCATCGAGCCCGTACTGCTGTACGAATGCTTCCTGCGCCGAAGTGGGCAGCACACCGACAGGTCCCAGCTGACGATGATCACCGACGATCACCGCCCGCCGAGCCCGCCACAACCCACCGGCCACCGACTGCGGCGCAGCCTGCCCGGCATCGTCGACGAACAACCATCCGAGGGCCTCGGACCCCAGCCCGGCGAACAACCGGGGCAGTGCGGTGAAGGTCGTGGTGATCATCGGCACCGCGAAGAACAGTGTCTGCCATGCCGCCGCAACGGTTTCCGGCTTCGGCTCCACCGCGAGCTCACCACGGATCAACGCGATGGCGACGATGAGATTGTCGCGAATCCGCGGGGCCGCGTTGAGCAGAAACGCACGATGCAACTTCAACGCCGACAGGAACAGCTCACGCCGCGCGCTCGCGTACTGCTCGTCCGCCCACGGATTGCACAGCTGGAACTGCTCGTCGTCACCCGCCACATCACCGAACGGGATGGTGCGCGACCAGTTCTCGCGCCCCCGCTCGATAACGTCGAGCGCCGCCGCCCGCCGCTCCGTCAACTCGACGTGTTCGCGAATCAGCGTGCGGCCGTGCTCGGCGGCCTGCGCCCACTGCTCCCGCGTGTACTCGACCTCGGTCTGGCGCCGCCGCATGTCCGCCTCGGCGATATGTCGTTCGCGCAGCAATTCGTTGCTGCGCGCGCTCCACCGCCGTCCCGCCCGGAATCCCGTCGAGAGCGATGCCACGAACCCCGGCTTCTGCCCGCCGTGCTCGCTGAGGAACTTGCCCGCCCGGTGGTGCGCGGCCTGCGCGGCCCGCAGATGCTCGGTGGCCAGCTGATGACGTTCGCGCCAGTGCGCGTGCGCGTCATCGGCGTTGGCGATCTCGGCCGCCGTCGACTGCAATCCCGCGTTCATGGTCGGCAGCTCGGCGACCGCGTCGGCGACGTTCTGGCGCGCCTGCGCGAGTCTGCGCACCTCGGCGCGGCGAGTGGTGAAATCCCGCACCGCGGTCGGCCAATCGGGAATCGAATCCGGGTCGGCCTCGGCCTGCTTGAGGATGTCGAGCATCCCGCCGTTCGGTGTCCCGGTCTTCCGTTCGGTGGCGAACCGATCCCCGAACCAGAACTGTTCGGCGAACGTTCGCCGCGTCCCGCCCAGTGCCGCGGCGACCAGTCCCCACGCCGGTGCGCCGCCGACGAGTTCGGCCAGGTCGGTGAAATGATTGAGCTCGCCATCGATCGCGTCGCGATGCTGGATCTCGGCGACCACATCGGCCGCGGTGGCATCGCTGCCGGTCGCCAGCACCACTTCGAACCCGGTCACACAGTTCGCCAATCGGTGCGCGCCCACCGTGTAGTTCTTCGCCACCTGCACCTGCTCGGTGATCCCGGCGAACACCGCCATCGGATCGTCGAACGCCGCCAGCTGCGCGGCCCGCTCGACCAGAATCCCGGCCAGCAGGTCTCGCAGCATCGTCGTCGTCCCGGTGCCCGGCGCACCGTGCACCGCGAAAATGCCCGCATCGTCGCGCAATTCGGACAGCGCACGATCGACCGCGAACTGCTGTCCGGAAACCAGCGGATCGCCCGGCCAGCGTCCGTCCGGAACGAGATGGGGGAGCAGGCCCTCGACGACCGCGTCCTGGCGTCGCCGGACATCGATCCGGTCATCGATCGGCAGCGACTCCGCCGCCGAGAGGTAGTCACGCAGCGCCGCACCGATGTCGCCGCGCTCCACCGCTTTCGCGAGCTCGGCGAGGTCCGTGCCGAGCCCGCTGTTCAGGCGATCCTCGGCAGCGTCACTGTCGGCGTCGCGCGCCGCGACCTGGATGCACGCCACCCGCACACCGCCGGCCCGCAATTCCGATCGAATGCCCAGCGCGGCACACAGTTCACCGGTGAAGATCTGCAGGTCGCGGCCGGTCAATCGGGGGGCATCGACGACGTCGTCGTCAGGCCGAACGGCGAACCGTTCGGCGAAGGCCAACGCCGACATCCCGGCGAGACCGGGCGAGATGACGCCATCCGCTCCCGCCGCGAGCACCGAAGCCGCTACCCCGCGGCCTGCCACGTCCAGCGCACGCCACCGCGGTGCCGGACCCATCTGTTCGGCATCGGGGTGAGTTTCTCGCGTCAGCGTGTCGAGCGCGGCGGTGAACGCCGCCGAGTCGTGGTCGAATCCGTCGGCCCAGCCGACGTCTCCGGGCCCTGGTGCGCGCAGCCGGTTCACGGCCCACGCCAGCCCCGACAACGTCGCCGAGCCTTCGACAACCACTCCGCCGTCGGTCAACGTCACCGCGAAAGCCGCTGTGGTCCCGGCCCGTCGGGCGTCGGCCTCCAGCTGGTCCTCGCCGAATGTCCGCACCAGAGCTTCCCGCGCGCGCCCCACTTCGAACAGTCCGCCATACACGACGAACTGCCACACTCGCCCGGTTTTCAACGCGGGCAGCGCGGCGAGGTTTTCCCATGGCGCGCGGTCATCGGGCGCGAGATCGACCACCAGTCCGCCGGTCTCGACGTCGGGAACAAGCTGCGGGCCGAACAACTCCACCGTTTGCCAGAAACGCACGAGCCGCGCGGCGTGCTCGGAACCGCCCACGATGCACCCCAATCCGGTCGGCGATCATTGCAGACAACCCCGATCACGGTACGCGATCCGGATCCCTCGAGCACGCCACCCCGGCGGTCGCGCCTGCCGTGGCGAGAACATCGGTGCTGGTCCTGCCGCCGCGCTGAGCACCTCGCCGCCCACAACCGCCCCGGAAAACCCTTTGACCCATCAACCTTGTGCCGCGCACGCTGAGACCATGGACGACTTGGCCCACGCCGCAGACCGATTCGTGCTCGGTGAGCTCCACGGTGCGGACCTGTCGATGGCCGCCGCCGAGGCACTCGCGCGTGGACTCGACAGTCCAGCATTGGTAGAGCTCGCCTGTCTGCCCCGGACGGGCTGCGGTGCCGCTCCCGAACTGTTCCGCACCGCGATGGCCGAGCTCGGGCTCGTGCACGACTGGAGGGCGCGAGAAGTCGAGGTCAGGGTCGGGCTGGCACGAGTTCACGCGACAGCCCTGCTCGCTGCTGATGCCGCGCCGGCCTTCCCCTATCTGGTCACAGCGCCTCCCGTGCCTCGGTCGGCACGGCCCGCGAGATTGCGGGAGTTCGTCGCTTCTCTGCGCTCCCGGCGCGCTATCAGCGCAGAAGCATCTCCGCCACGGCTTTCGGCGCTGCCAGCCATTCACGAACGTTGTTGCGTGCCTCGGTGACCTGCCTGCACTCGCAATAGGCCACCACCCCGTCGGCCTCGATACCCGCGGCCCGGCACAGCGCGACCGCGCGGGGGAGATGTTGGTACTGGCTCACGATGATCGCCCGGTCGATGCCGAACAGCGACTTCGCTCGCTCGCAGGTCTCCCGCGTGGAAAGGCCGGCACGATCGGATCGGACGATGGCCGGGTCGATGCCGTGGTCGAGGAGATAGCGCGTCATCGACGCGATCTCGTCGCCCGACGAGCCGCCGGCATCCCCGGACAACAGAATCGCCTCGGCCTTGCCCGCTTCGACCAACTCGATCGCCACATCGAGACGTCCCTGTAGATAGGCCATCGGAGTTCCATCCGTCCCGACCTTGGCACCCGGGACGATCACGACAGGTGCGCTGGGCGCGGCCGCGACATCACTTCTATGGCCGGACGACAAACTCCACATAGCGATGTTCGCCCCAGCTGTCACCAACGCGAGGCCACCCGCCACGACAAGTCCGGCTCTCGCCATGCGACGCAACCGCTGACGCTTCCCGCTATGTTCCTCCGCCATGCGCACTTTCATACATGAACACTGCGAAAATATCCCCTGACTAGGGGATTTGACATTGCAATTCGCGACACGTAACTTTATTCCAGTCAGAGCGACACGGACACCGACTCAGCCGCCCAGCGGCCGAGACACGAGGTAGTACGATGAGCGCCTGACTGACTGCGTGTTCAGAGGGACTCGGTACGGATTTGCTTCCGGCCGGTTGTCTGAGCTAAGTTTGAACCCTTGCCTCACCGAAACCCCTCCGAGAAGTTGTGGGTAGAAGTGTGTGCGTGTGTTCTTTGAGAACTCAATAGTGTGTCGATGAATGTCAGTGCCAATAATTATTATTGGTTCCAATCTTTCATGTACCCCCCGGTCGTGGGAGGTTGGACATTGAACAACAGCGAATCTTTTGCTGGTGTTCGCTTTGCTAGGTTTTCGGACTCTAGTTAGATAATTTTGATTCGCTCTCTTCGGAGGGTTGTTTCGAGAGTCTTCAACGGAGAGTTTGATTCTGGCTCAGGACGAACGCTAGCGGCGTGCTTAACACATGCAAGTCGAGCGGTAAGGCCCTTCGGGGTACACGAGCGGCGAACGGGTGAGTAACACGTGGGTGATCTGCCTTGCACTTCGGGATAAGCCTGGGAAACTGGGTCTAATACCGGATATGACCACTGAATGCATGTTCGGTGGTGGAAAGATTTATCGGTGCGAGATGGGCCCGCGGCCTATCAGCTTGTTGGTGAGGTAACGGCTCACCAAGGCGACGACGGGTAGCCGACCTGAGAGGGTGACCGGCCACACTGGGACTGAGACACGGCCCAGACTCCTACGGGAGGCAGCAGTGGGGAATATTGCACAATGGGCGAAAGCCTGATGCAGCGACGCCGCGTGCGGGATGACGGCCTTCGGGTTGTAAACCGCTTTTGACAGGGACGAAGCGCAAGTGACTGTACCTGTAGAATAAGGACCGGCCAACTACGTGCCAGCAGCCGCGGTAATACGTAGGGTCCGAGCGTTGTCCGGAATTACTGGGCGTAAAGAGCTTGTAGGCGGTTCGTCGCGTCGTTTGTGAAAACTTGGGGCTCAACCTTAAGCTTGCAGGCGATACGGGCGAACTAGAGTACTTCAGGGGAGACTGGAATTCCTGGTGTAGCGGTGAAATGCGCAGATATCAGGAGGAACACCGGTGGCGAAGGCGGGTCTCTGGGAAGTAACTGACGCTGAGAAGCGAAAGCATGGGTAGCAAACAGGATTAGATACCCTGGTAGTCCATGCCGTAAACGGTGGGTACTAGGTGTGGGGCTCCTTCCACGGACTCCGTGCCGTAGCTAACGCATTAAGTACCCCGCCTGGGGAGTACGGCCGCAAGGCTAAAACTCAAAGAAATTGACGGGGGCCCGCACAAGCGGCGGAGCATGTGGATTAATTCGATGCAACGCGAAGAACCTTACCTGGGTTTGACATACACCGGAAACCTGC
>NZ_JBSGVG010000062.1:0-25667 GCF_053608345.1 Nocardia sp. NPDC055050 | reverse complement strand
GTCCTAAGGCTGTTCGGACAGGGCGGAGAGGGAGGCCGCGGCGCGTGGGTCGTCGTGGGCGGCGGCCTTCCACCATTGTTCGGCGGCGGCGCGTTCGCCTTGCTGGAGGAGCAGGGTGCCCAGGTCGTAGGCGGCGCCGCTGTGGCCTGCCTGTGCGGCTTGGGTCCAGAGGGCGCGGGCCGAGTCGTGTTCGCCGCGTTCGTGCATGGCGGTTCCCAGGTCGTGCAGGGCGCCGCCGACGCCCTGGCTGGTTCGTGGGTGCTCGGGCGGATCGGTCGGGCCGAGCGAGATTTTCGGTGCGGGATCCGATGATGCCGGTTCGGTGGAGGCGGCGGGGGGACTTGGTTCGACGGGGGGAGCCGAGGGGGCGGGGCCGAGCGGTGTCGTAGCCGGGTCGGCCGGATCGAGGGGTGGTTCGGGGCGTGCCGGTTCGGCCGGGCCGGTGCTGAGTTCGACGACCAGTTCGTTGAAATCGGGTGTGCCGGGACCGGTGCTGCACCACAGGGTCGAGGCCCCGTCGGGGAGCAGGTCGACGACCATGCCGTAGTTGCCGGTCCAGGATTGGTGTGTGCCCGATTCGGCCACCCAGACGGGTGTGAGGGTGAACAGCGCGTCGGGTGCGTCCGCGGTCACCGAGATGTCGATGCCGTCGGCGAGGGCTTCATACCAGATGTCGACGCCCGCCAGCGATTTCCCGTTCAGATTCACGTGCCCGTCGTGGACGGAGAGACCGAGGCCGAGGCCCGACACGTCCTCGGGTGCCATCACCGACAGTGCGCGCAGATGCACCGCCGTCGTTCCGGCGGGCAGCGCCTCGGTGTACATCGGATAGACCGCCGCACCGCACCATTCGATCGGATCGGCGCCGTCGTAGCGCTGATCGAGGGGGAGTGGGTCGCCAGGGCGTTGCGCGTCGGGATCATTCATCGGTGGCACCCGCCCTTTCCGCTGTTACACCCCCTCGCGGCGCCAGACTGTCCGCGGTTGCGCGCTACACCGTACTCGTGTCTACGTGGAGTCGTGGTCGATTCACGACAAGACGGCCGCGGAAAACGACAGTGCCCCGGCGACCCTGGTCGACCTGGTCCGCGACAGTGTGTCCGGATGTCGGGCAACGGGATTCGCCGGGGCCTGACCTGACTGATCAGGCGTGGAATCGACGGCTCAGACGGCCACCGATTCGCCGATCTCTTCCTCGACCGCGGCAGGTGCGACCGGCCGGGGTGCGTGGCGCGCCTCGTACCGACCGGCCACCACGACCAGCGCCACACCCACGACCAGCCAGGCGAACAACCCGAACAGGCGGGAGCCGAACCCGGCGCCACCGTCGAAGTAGAGCAGACTGCGCAGGCCTTCGACGAAGTCGGCGCCGTTCCAGAACGAGTGCAGCGCACCGAAGAACCCGTTCTGGAGTTCGGGCCCGTAGACGCCGCCGGAGGTGGTGAAGTTCAGCATCACGAACAGGGTGATCAGGGCGAGGGTGGTCCAGCGCTTCAAGAACGTGTGCAGGCCGATGCCGATCAGGATGATGCCCGAGGTGTAGACCCAGGCGATGGCGAACACGCTCGCGAGATCGGTGTCGATCACGCCGAACACCGGACCCGCCACCACGACGCCGATGAGGCTGACGATCAGCGCGGTCACCACACCGATCGCGGCGCGCACCCGCATCCGCAGCAGCGCGCCCGCCGCGCCGATCACCGCGACGCTGCCGTACGCGCCCACGCTCAACGCGACCAGCAGGAAGAAGATGCCCTGCCCGGTCGGGTCACCGCCCGCCTTGGTCGTGACATCGGTGATCACCAGCGGCACGCCCTGGTGATCCGATACCGACCGGAAGGCCACTTCCGCGGCCATCGCGCTGGTGTCGGAGCTCGCGGTGGCGACCAGCAGTTCCGGCTTGGCGGCGTCGGGCACATAGGCGCCGACGAGCTCGCGATTGCGCAGTGCGTCGATGGCCGCGTCGCGATCGGGCACGGTGACCATGTCGAGCCCGGCGCCGCCCTTGTCCTTCATCGTCTGTGCCAGCACCATCGTCTGCGGGGAATCGCCCACCACGGCGAGCGCGAGATTGTTCGGCTCGGGCTGATGGAACGCGCCGAGGTAGGCCAGAGCCATACCGAGGCACATCAGCAGCGGCGTCAGCAGATGTCCGGCGACGTGCCGGAACTGGGTGCGAGTCATCGGGGCAGATCTCCAAACAGTTGGTAAATGCAACTATGTATGGTTGTATGATACAACTATGAACGCGCGGAGCACAAGAACCCAGGCTGTCGACACCATCCAGCGGGAACTCACCGCTTTCGCTCGCCGTGCCCGCGGCCGCGCCGCCGAACTACACCCCGAGCTGAGCCTGGTCGCCTACAGCATTCTCGACCTGATCCTCGAACGCGACGGTTGCCTGGCCACCGACCTGGCCGAGCAGTTCCTGCTCGACAAATCGACCGTCAGCAGGCAGGTCGGCGCACTCGAGAAGCTCGGCTACCTCGAACGCGCGGTCGATCCCGGCAATCGGCGCAACCACGTCCTGCGCGCCACCCCAGAGGGCCGAGCCGTCGCCGGCGAGGCCGAACGCCGGCGCCGGGAGGCCTTCCAGGCGCGTTTCGCCGACTGGACAGACGACGATGTCGCGGCGATGGCCGGTTACCTGACCCGCTACAACCGCGGCGACTGACCAGGCCCGTCTTCAGCGCGTTCGGTTCGTGGGCGGGCATCCGCCTGGCTATTGCGCACGTCACCCCCGTCGATGGGCGGTGCCCCGGCAGCGCGTGCGAGTCGGTATAGTCGCCGCGGATGAGTAGTGACACCACCCACCCCGAGCAAGAGCGTTCCCCACGCCCGATCAATCGAGCATGGTGGCTGGTGCCGGTGTTGCTCACCATTGTGTCGGTGGTCTGTGTCAGGACGCCGATCTGGCCCTTCGAACGCTATTCCGGCGGGTTCATCGATCTTCAGGTCTACCGCCTCGGTATCGAGGCGATGCGCGACGGCGCCGATATGTACGGTCAGCTGCCCAAGACCTCGATCGGCATCGGTCTGCCCTTCATCTACCCGCCGTTCGCGGCCATCGCGCTCGCGCCGTTCGCGCTGCTGCCGTGGGGCACGGCGAAGATCCTCTACGTCGTGGTGTCGATCGCCGCCGTCGCCTGGACGCTGTATCTGGTGGCCCTCCGCTACCACCCCGACCGCAAGCAGGTCGCCCTGCTCGTCACCGCCTGCGCGGTCCCCCTGGCGATGCTGCTGGAACCGGTTCGCTCGACCATCGACTTCGGTCAGGTCAATCTCCTGCTGATGGTGCTGGTCGCCACCGACTGCCTGCTCCCGAAGACCCGCTACCCGCGCGGCATGCTGATCGGTCTGGCCGCCGCCATCAAACTCACGCCCGCCGCCTTCGTTCTCTACTTCCTGGTCCGCAAGGACTACAAGGCCGCCGCGACCGCCGCGGGCACCGGGGCGATCGCCACCATCGCCTCCTTCGCGTTCCTGCCCACCGAATCCACCCGCTACTGGTTCGGCGGCCTCGGCAACGTCTCGGGCCTGAGCGGCTCGGCCTTCCATACCAATCAGTCGATCCAGGCCGTCATGGCCCGCCTGCACATCACCGGTCTGCCGTTCGACGCGCTGTGGCTCGTGCTGGGCACCCTGCTGCTGGTCCTGGTCGTCGCCGCGATGCGCAAGGCCGCCGACGCCCCCGCGATCGCGCTGTCGCTCAACGCGGTCTTCACGCTGCTGCTGTCGCCGATCTCGTGGTCGCACCACTGGGTCTGGATCGCGCCCGCGTTGCTGGCGATGGTCTGCCACGCCCGTACCCTGCCGGTCAGCAGCGCTCGCGGCTGGTACGCCACGACTGTCGTCGTCGCCGCGGTCTTCGTGATCGCGCCGCACAGTTTCCTGCCCGACGGCGAACACCGTGAGACCTCATGGACGTGGGATCAGCACATCATCGGCGACACGTATGTGTGGCTGGCGGTCGGGCTGGTTGTCTTGTTCCTCGTCACCGGACGTCGGCCGGCGCAGCCTGCGCAGGAGCCCGCGGCGGTCGAGGAACACGCGCGCGTCGCCTGAACATCCGGTGACCCCGGCGGTCTCAGCCCAGGTGGTTGACGACGGCTACCGGGGGCCGGGCAGTGATTCCGTCCGGGTCCGCGATGTCGGCCAGTTGCCGAAGGCTCGAGTCCAACCCGCGCTGAAGGGCGTGACCGAGTACGACCGCGTCGGCGTCTCGTAACACCTGGCCGTGCAGGCCGGTGCGAAGAGTGGCGCGCGAGAGGTCGCGCAGGTGCTCGAGTTCGACGGCGAAGGTGACCGCGATACCGGTCACCGCGCCGCACGTCATCGTCCAGCTGCGGTTCGGGCAGTATTCGGTGATGACCAGATGCACGTCGTGGAGCATGTCGAACATCTGGACCTGAGCGGCGAGTTCGAGATCGGCACCGACTCGATCCGGCGCCGGGCCGGTCCAGGAGTGGAGTTCGGACATCCACGCGGCGATAGTGTGCGGTTCGGACAGTAGGTCCCACAGCGCATCCGGGGCGACGGGCAGGGCGATGGCACCGCTGACGTGCACCTGGTCCACGCCGTCGCCGGGCGCGCCGTCAGGCGTGATCAGCTGACCGGTCTGCCTGCGATGACTCCGCTGGGCCATGATCCCCCACTTCATCGGGACCCGGCGTGCGGTGGTCGCACGTCGACCGGTCCCGAACGGCGTGCGACAGACGATAGCCGACCCACTCGAAATGTCCATTCGGACAGTGGATTTCGCCGGCGAGACTATATCCGCACCGTGTTCTTCGTGGAAAGTCACCATCGCCCCGCGTGCGATCCACGCGGGGCGATGATGACTGAATCGGGTACTTCAGACCGTGACGGAGGCTTCGCGCTGGAGTTCCAAAGCGATGTCGATGAGTTGGTCTTCCTGGCCGCCGACGAGTTTGCGTTTGCCCGCGCGGACGAGCATTTCGGCGGCGGAGACGCCGTAGCGTTCGGCTTGGCGTTCGGCGTGCTTGAGGAAGCTGGAGTAGACGCCCGCGTAGCCCATCATCAGTGATTGCCGGTCGAGCAGGCATTCCTGGGGCATGGCGGGGCGGACGACGTCTTCGGCGGCGTCGGCGATGGCGAAGAAGTCGACGCCGGTCTTGATGGCCAGCTTGTCGGCGACGCCGACGAAGGCTTCGACGGGGGTGTTGCCCGCACCGGCGCCGAAGCGGCGGGTGGAGCCGTCGATCTGGGTGGCGCCGGCGCGGACGGCGTAGACGGAGTTGGCCACGGCGAGGCCGAGGTTTTCGTGCCCGTGGAACCCGACCTGGGCGTCGGTGCCGAGTTCGGCGACGACGGCGGCGACGCGGTCGGAGACTTGTTCGAGGACGAGTGCGCCCGCGGAGTCGACGATGTAGACGCATTGGCAGCCTGCGTCGGCCATGATCCGGGCCTGTTTCGCGAGGGTTTCGGGTGGCTGGGTGTGCGACATCATGAGGAAGCCGACGGTTTCGAGGCCGAGGTCGCGGGCGTAGCCGAAGTGCTGGACGGAGACGTCGGCTTCGGTGCAGTGGGTGGCGATGCGGCAGATGGCGGCGCCGTTGTCCTGCGAGATCTTGATGTCTTCTTTTACGCCGACGCCGGGCAGCATGAGGAACGCGATCTTGGCGTTCTTGGCTGTTCGGGCGGCGATGGTGATGAGTTCTTGTTCGGGGGTTTTGGAGAATCCGTAGTTGAACGAGGAACCACCCAAACCGTCGCCGTGGGTGACTTCGATGACGGGGACGCCGGCGTTGTCGAGGGCGGTGACGATGTCGCGGACTTCGGTGGTGGTGAATTGATGGCGTTTGTGGTGGGAGCCGTCACGCAGGGAGGTGTCGGTGATCCGGATGTCGAGTTCAGCAGAGAATGGCATGGTCGAGTCTCCTTACGCCCGGCTCAGCTGCGGCGGACGCAGGGCCTCGGGGGTGATGGTGTCCAGGGCTGACGAATCGGTCATGATCACACCCGCGTCGACAGGATCTGATCGGCCATGACCTCACCGACACGGGTTGCCGCGGCGGTCATGATGTCGAGGTTGCCCGCGTACGGGGGCAGGAAATCGCCCGCGCCTTCGACCTCGACGAACACCGAAACCTTCGCCAGTCCGCCGGAAACGACGGAAGGTTCGTCGAACTGGGGTTCGTTGAGCAGGCGGTAGCCGGGCACGTATTGCTGGATGTCGGCGACCATCTGGTGGATGGAGGCGGTGATCGCGTCGTGGTCGGCGTCGTCGGGGATCGCGCAGAAGATGGTGTCGCGCATGATTATCGGCGGTTCGGCGGGGTTCAGGATGATGATCGCCTTGCCGCGCTGGGCGCCGCCGATGGTTTCCACGCCACGGCTGGTGGTCTTGGTGAACTCGTCGATGTTGGCGCGGGTGCCAGGACCTGCCGAATTGGACGAGACCGACGCGACGATCTCGGCATAGGGGACAGGCACGACGCGCGAAACCGCGGCGACGATCGGGATGGTGGCCTGCCCGCCGCAGGTGATCATGTTGACGTTCGGCGCTTCCAGCAGCGAGGCCAGGTTCACCGGCGGTACCACGGCCGGACCCACCGCGGCGGGGGTGAGGTCGACGGCGCGGATGCCGAGTTCGGCATAGCGGGGTGCGGCCGCGCGGTGGACGTAGGCCGAAGTCGCCTCGAACACGATGTCGGGCTTCTCGTCCTGGGCGAGTAGCCAGTCCACACCTTCGGCGGAGGTTTCCAGGCCGAGTCCGCGCGCGCGTTCGAGCCCTTCGCTCTCGGGGTCGATGCCGATCATCCAGCGCGGCTCGATGGACTCCGAGCGCAGCAGTTTGTACAGCAGATCGGTGCTGATGTTGCCGGATCCGACGATCGCGGCGGTGACGGAACCGTGGGACACGGTTGGCCTCCTCGAGGAATGGCGGCCCGGACGGGCCGCGGGTGGGATCGGCTCAGGTGAACGACAAGCGGACGGAGCCGAGTCCGGTGAAGTCGGCGCGGAAATCGTCGCCGGGTCGGGCGTCGATGGCGCGGGTACAGGAACCGGGGAGCACGATGTCGCCCGCTTTCAGCCGGACCCCGAAGGTCGCGACCTTGCGGGCCAGCCAGGCGACCGCGATCGACGGATCGCCGAGGACCGCGTCGCTGCGGCCTTCGGCGACGATCTCACCGTTGCGGGTGAGCACTGCATCGATCGCGGTGATATCGATATCGCCCGGGGCGACGCGTTGGCGGCCCAGGACGAACCCGGCCGAGGAAGCGTTGTCGGAGATGGTGTCGGCGAGCCCGATCTTCCAGTCGGTGATCCGTGAGTCGATCAGCTCGATCGATGGCGCGTAGGCGACGGTCGCGGCCAAGACGTCGGCTTCGGTGCAGTCCTCGCCGGGCAGGTCGGCGCCGAGGACGAACCCGACCTCGACCTCCACGCGCGGCAGCAGGAACTTGGTGGTATCGACGGGGACGTCCTCGTAGACCTCCATGTCGGCGAGCAGGTGACCGTAGTCGGGCTCGTCGACGCCCATCATCTGCTGCATCGCCTTCGACGACAGCCCCACCTTGTGCCCGACGACCTTTCCGCCGTCGTCGAGCCTGCGCCGGATATTGAGCAGCTGGACCTCGTACGCGTCCACCACATCGATGCCCGGATACCGGTCGACGATGGGGGACACGGCCACCCGATCCAGCTCCGCCCGCGCCAGTTCGGCGGCGAGCTCGGTGCGCATGCCGGTTGTCAGCATCCTGGCTCCCTCTTCTCGTCTGGTGATGCCACCCCATGCTCGTGGTCGAGGCGGCTCGCCGGGCCGGGCTCTCCCGCTGGATGGACAGGAAATTCCCCGGCCCGGCGCGGGATCGCCGTGCACGCGACGACCAGGACAACGGTCATGACCGCGATGGACACGAACACGAGATGTATTGCGGCGGAAAGTGATTGCGGTGTCGGCGCACCGTCGCCGGCCAGCCGCGCGTTGACGATCGCGCCGAAGACCGCGACTCCCACCGCGCTGCCCAGCGACCGCGCGAACATGGTGGCGGAGGTCACTACCCCGCGTTCGGCCCACCGCGCGCTCGTCTGCGCCGCGATGAGCGTGGGTGTGGCCACCAAGCCCATGCCCGCGCCCACCACGAAACACGACGCGGCGACCTGCCACAGCGCTGAATCCTCGTCGAGCAGCAGGGTCGTCACCACGCCGAGCGCCGCGACGGTACTGCCCAGCACCGCGCACGTGCGAAACCCGAAGCGCAGATACACCTTTCCCGCTCTGGCCGCGGCCAACGGCCAGCCCAGGGTGAGCGCTCCGGTGACGAGCCCCGCGACCAGGGCGCTCGACCCGAGCACGCCCTGATTGAACATCGGCACATACGTCGTGAACCCGAACAGCAGCGCCCCGCCCAGCATGGCCGCGACACTGCTCGCGATCACCACCCGCCGGGTGAACACCCACAGCGGCAGAATCGGTTGCGTGGCCCGCGCTTCGACGGCGACGAACAGCGTGAGCGACAGTCCGGCGCACCCGAAGACGGCGATACCGACCGGCGATCCCCACGCCCACGCGTGACCGCCCTCGAGCAGTCCGAGCACCAATGCCCCCGCACCGAGCGTCAACAGGACCGCCCCGGCGTAGTCGACGCTGCGCCGGAGCCGCGGTACGGACTCGTGGAAGTTGCGGATCAGCATCCAGGCGGCGAGCGCGGCCAGCGGCAGGTTGACCAGGAAGATCCACCGCCACCCGAGATAGTCGGCGCAGATACCGCCGAGCAGCGGGCCCGTCACCGAGGCCACCGCCCACACCCCGGCCAGATAGCCCTGGACCGTGGCACGTTCGGCCAACGTGTACAGATCACCCGCGATGACCATGGTGGTGGGCTGGATGGCGCCGGCGCCGATGCCCTGGACGGCGCGGAACACGATCAGGGCGAGCATGCTGCTCGCCAGCCCGCACAGCAGCGAGCCCAGCGCGAACACCGCGATGCCGAACAACATCACCGGTTTGCGCCCGAACGTGTCGGCGAGCGCGCCGTAGATCGGCACGGTGACGGCCTGGGCGAGCAGATAGCTCGTGAACAGCCACGGGAACAGCGTGAAATCGCCCAGACTGTCGGTGATCGACAGCACCGCGGTCGCCAGGATCGTCGAATCGAGCGCGACGAGTCCGGTGGCGAGCATCAGCGAGGCCAGCACCGGCCCACGGTCCGAGCCGAAGCCGACATCGGGCCGCGCGGTATCGGTTGCCACAGAACACCTCTCGCTCAGAAGCGGATACGGACCCGGTCGGTGCGCGGGCGGGCCTGGCAGGCCAGGGTGTACCCGGCGTCGATGTCGTCCTGATCGAGGACGGCCGAGTTGGTCGTGGTGACCTCGCCGTCGACGACGGTGCACGCGCACGTTCCGCACTCGCCCTCGCGGCAGGAGTACGGGACATCGAGCCCGCCGGCGAGCATGACGTCGACGAGGGTGCGCGAGCGCGGCCAGCTCAACGCGTGCACGGTCCCGTCGAGCTCTACCTCCACGCGCGCGGCATCCGCGTCGTCGACGGGGTCGAGCGGCTCGGGTTCGGCGAACGGATCACCGGACAGCGAGACGAACACCTCGGTGGTGACGCGTTCGCGCGGCCATCCGGCGCCCGAGAGTGCCTCGGTCACCGCCGACATGAACGGGCCGGGCCCGCACACGAACGCCGCGAAGGACGAATACGGCGCGGCGAAGTCGGCCAGCTGGGCCGCGGTGGGCAGGCCCTGCAGCGATTCGAGCCAGTGCGCCACAGTGATCCGGCCCGGGTACCGGGCGACGAGATCGCGCAGGGCGTCGGCGAAGATCACCGATGCCTGCTCGCGATTGGCGTAGAACAGCACCACCCGGCCGGTGCCGCAGGCCAGGGCCGAACGCAGGATCGACATCACCGGTGTGATGCCGCTGCCCGCCGCCCACAACAGCAGATCGGTGTCGAGTGAGGCCGGGGTGAAGGCGCCCTGCGGCGGCAGCACATCGAGGGTGTCGCCGACAGCGATGTTGTCGCACAACCAGTTCGAGCCGTAGCCGCCGGGTGTGCGCTTGACCGTGACCTGCGGCGGATCGCCCGTGAACGGCGAACTCGCCAGCGAATAGCAGCGCGCCACCGGTTCGGGCCGCTCGCTCGGGATCCGCAGCGTGAGGAACTGGCCCGGCCGGAAGGCGAAGCGGTCGGCGACCGCTTCGGGTACCTCGAACACCAGCGTCCGCGCGTCCGCGGTCTCTTCGATCACCGCGGATACGCGCAGCGTCACCACCCGCGAGCTCCGCGGAACGTCGACAGTCGCCCTCGTCACTGGTGTTCTCCTCGATCTCGGAACCGGTCTTGCGGAGCACCGTCGCAGGCTCGCCGGCGTTGCGGAGCCCGTGGCTCCCGGTGGCCGGGAGATCGCGGTGCACTGCCCGCTGACCGGGAAGACCAGGGCCGATGCGGTGGACGGCGACCCTAGCGTCGGGCTCGTGGACACCAGATTCTCCGGGGGCACCCGATGAACCGCATGCAGCACACCGTCGCGCTGGTGACCGGCGCGGCCGGGGGAATGGGCCGCGCCCATTGCCGTCGGCTGGCCGAGGAAGGCGCCGACATCATCGCACTCGACATCGAGGCCGCCGCGCCGGAGCTGGCCGAGACGGCACGCGAAGTCGAGGCAACGGGTCGCCAGTGCGTCACCGGCGTCGCCGACGTGCGCGATCAGGCAGCCCTGGACGTGGCAGTCGCCGACGGCGTCGCCGCGCTGGGTCGCCTGGACGTGATCGTGGCCAACGCCGGCATCTACACCGACCTCGGCCTGTCCTGGGAGCTGTCCGATCAGGCCTGGCAGCGCACCATCGACATCAACCTCACCGGCATGTGGCACACCGTGCGCGCGGCCGTCCCCGCCCTGTCCGACGGCGGCTCGGTGGTGATCGTGAGCTCCACCAACGGCATCGTCGGCGCGGCCGCCGCCGCGCACTACTCGGCGAGCAAGCACGCCGTGGTCGGGCTCGCTCGCACCTTGGCCAACGAGCTCGGCCCGCGCGGGATCCGGGTGAACACGGTGCATCCCGGCTCCGTCGCCACGCCGATGATCCTCAACGACGCGGTGTACGCCAAACTGCGCCCCGACCTGCCGAATCCGACGCAGCAGGACGCGGCGGAGGTACTGGCCCGGCGCACGATTCTGCCCGTTCCGTGGGTGGATCCGGTCGACATCAGCAATGCCGTGCTCTTCCTCGCATCCGACGAGTCCCGTTACGTGACGGGAACCCAACTCGTGGTGGATGCCGGACTTACTCAGAAGGTGTGACATGGGACGGGTTTCGGGCAAGATCGCGCTGATCACCGGCGCCGCGCGCGGTATCGGCCGCGCACAGGCGATCCGGCTGGCCGAGGAAGGCGCCGACATCGTCGCCGTCGACATCTGCGGGCCGGTCGAGACTGTGGTGTCACCGGGAGCGACGCACGACGACCTCGCCGAGACCGTGCGCGCGGTCGAGGCGACCGGTGCGCGGATCGTCGCCGCGACCGTCGACGTCCGCGACGGCGCGGCGCTGCGGGCCGCGGTCGACGCCGCGGTCGAGCAGCTGGGTGGTCTCGACATCGTCTGCGCCACTGCCGGAATCAGTTCCAGCGGCGGCGCACTGGAACTGACCGAACAGCAGTGGCAGACGATGATCGACGTCAATCTGACCGGGGTGTGGCAGACGTGCAAGGCCGCCACCCCGCACCTGATCGCGCGCGGCGGCGGCGCGATGATCCTGACCAGCTCGATCGCCGGACTACGCGGCCTGGTGGGTGTCGCGCACTACACCGCCGCCAAACACGGGGTGGTGGGGCTGATGCGCTCGCTCGCGAAAGAGCTGGCCCCGCACCATGTCCGGGTGAACTCGGTGCATCCGACCAATGTCGACACCCCGATGATCCAGAACGACATGGTGCGCAAGGTGTTCCGGCCCGACCGGGAGAATCCCACCCGCGAGGAATTCGCGGAGGCGGCCGTGACGATGAACATGCTGCCCATCCCGTGGGTCGACCCGGTCGACATCGCCAATGCCGCCCTGTTCCTCGCCTCGGACGAGGGCCGCTACATCACCGCGGTGACGTTGCCCATCGACGCGGGCAGCACCCAGCGCTAGTGCGCTAGCACCGTTCGTACTGACGCGCGAAGGGCTCCGACTCCGGTGCGACCTCGCGCTCGGATGCCGGGCAGCCGCCGACAAGGACGGCGACCCCGGGGCCGTCGCGCGTCACGATCGTGTAGTCGACCACAGCACCGGGCCGGGACAGGTAACGAAGGTGCCGGTCGGCGAGTTGTGTCGCCTGCGCGGCACTGAATTTCTGTCCGCTGGGCGGGAATACCGTGACGCCCAGTGTGCGGCCCGCTGTGTCGGGCGGGTCGAATACCGACACCTCGGCGAGGAACGGGGTGGGTTGATCGGTCAGGAACCACTCCCACAGTTCGAGTTCGCCGGTGGAGGGGAAACGGGGGCGGCGGTCCGTGTGGGTCGAACTGGGCGCCAGTTTCGAGTAGTGCTCGGACATGCTCTCCCCATGAACGGGGGACACTGTCCAGTAGTTGGATGCCAGTTCGGGGAAGTCCTGGATGATGCGGCGCATCGCCGCGGTGGCCCGGTGGGGTTCGGCCTCGGAGCCCGCTCGCACACTGATGAATTCGGTCGGTCCGTCCGTGTCCGCGGTGGCGGTGAAGCTGCTGGTGGACCAGTGGATCTGCGCACCGGTATCGGCCGCTGACACTCGGGTCCAGGTGTATGCCGCGTTCGCTTCCACGTCCACGTTCCGCCACGGACTGCCGGTCCCCGAAAAGGAGTCGGTCTTCCGGTGGATCTTGACCATGGTGGAGTCGCCTCGATAGTGCGGCGGCAGTTGCTGAGCGCCCATGACACGCACGACAGACGCGGTCTCGGCTGGTGTGACGCCGTCCTCGAGCTGCACGACGAGTCGGGATGTGTAGTAGGAGTTGGGGCCGTACGGGTGGTACTGGAACGTATGCGACGCGTCGGCCACTCCCGGAAGGGCCTCGATGGCTGTCTCGATCACCCGGGACCAGCGGTCACGCTCGGCCTGATCGGGCCCTTGCGGATAGAGCGAACATCCAGTGAGCAGGACTGCCGCCATCATCACCACGATGGTGGGCACGGTGAAGCGCATAGCAGTTCATCCTGCCAGCAGCCGGCAGAGAATCCGCCGTGAAAACCGCAATGCGCGGGCCGCCCATGGCGGCCCGCGCATTGTGCCGGTTCAGTGTGCGGTGTCCTTGCGGGTGAGGAAAGCCAGTACGGCCGACTCGAATTCGCCCTTGCGTTCGATCATCGCCCAGTGCCCACAGTGGGGGAACACGTGCAGTTCGGCGCGCGGGATGGTACGCATCGGGATCAGCGCCATATCGAGGGGGCTCACCCGGTCGTCGCGGCCCCAGGTGATCAGCGTGGGGGCAGCCACCTTGTGCAGCATCGCCCACGGCGGCGGTGCGTCGGAGGCCTCCATCGCCTTGATCATCATCGCGAACGCGGCCTTGCTGTACATCCGGCGAGCGCTGTCCAGCGTCGCGGGATCGGTGGCCTGGGTCCAGCGCTCCTCGATCAATTCCTCGGTCACCATCGCGGGGTCGTAGACCATCGAATGCAGCCACTGGATCAATCGCTCGCGGGTCGGTTCCTCGGTGAACTCCTGGAGCAGCTTGATGCCCTCGCCGGGGCCGGGGCTGAAGAGATTGCGGCCGATGCCGCCGATCGTCACCAGCTTGCCGACCCGCTCGGGATGGGCGATGGCGTAGTTGAGCGCTACGCCGCCACCCATCGAGTTGCCGATGATGTCGACGCTGTCGAGGCCGAGCGCGTCGACGAAACGAACCACCGCATCCAGCGCGGTGATCATCGGATGTCCGCCGAAGTCGTCGCTCACCCCGAAACCGGGGAATTCCAGGACGAGACAACGGAATCGTTGCGCGAAGACGGCGAGGTTACCGCGGAAGTTGCGCCATCCGGTGACACCGGGTCCTGATCCGTGCAGGAGCAACAGCGGCGGTCCTTCGCCCGCCTCGTGGTACCGCAAGACGCCCGCGTCGGTGGTGATCTCGCGCAGCGTGCCCTCGTAGCTCAGGTCGGTCATGCGTGGGTACCGCCGTCGATACGGATCTCGGTACCGGTGATGAAGGCGCCGTCCTCGGAGACGAGCATCGCGATCACGCCGGCGACCGCGGCAGGGTCACCCATGCCCGCGCCGCCGGATTCGAGGTCGGTCGGCAGGACGGGCGACAGCTTTCCGAACAGGGCCCAGTTGGCGTCGGAGGGCACGTATCCGCCAGTGGCTTCGGTGATTCCGGACTTGATGCTGCCGGGCGCGACACAGACCGCGCGCAAGCCCTTGCCGCCGTACTCGAGGGCGATGGCGTGGGTGAAGGACTGGATGCCGCCCTTGCTCGCCGCGTAGGCCGCCATGTACGGGTGCGCGAAGGCCGCCGACGTCGAGCTGAAGTTCACCACGGTCGCGCGCGGGTTGACCAGCAGGGCAGGCAGTGCCTCGCGGACGACGAGGAAGGTGCCGGTGAGGTTCACCCGGATGATCAGGTCCCACAGGTCGAGCGGGGTCTGATCGGTGTGCGAGGCACGCAGGATGCCCGCCGCGTTCACCAGCGAATCCAGGCCGCCGAGGGTCTCGATCGAGGATCGGACGCCCTCGATCACCGACTGCTCGTCGCCGATATCGATGGTGAGGGTGGTGAGCCGGTCGGCGGTGCCGCGCTCGGCGGCCTGCGCGCTCGTCGCGGCGAGGCCCTCGGCTGATACGTCGGCGGCGACCACCCTGGCGCCCTCGTCGAGCAGTCGCAGGGCGGTGGCCGCGCCGATGCCCGAGGCGGCGCCGGTGACCAGCGTCCGGTGGTTGTCGAGTCTGTTCATGGGGTTCTCTCCTGGTCTTGGGTGTCAGCCGAGTCGGCCGGGAACCGGTTCGTGGCGGAGCTGATCGGTCGCCAGCGCGCCGACGCGGACGGCGTCCTCGATGGAGTCGCGCAGAGCGGGGCAGGTGGGGATCCAGCTGCTGTGCTCACCGAGGGCCGCGCGCCGAGCGAACTCGGGGCACGCGGACTCGGCGTCGTCGAGCCACTGGATGCTGGTGTGACTGGGACTGAATTTCTCTGCCAGCACCTTGTTTCCGCAGGAAGCGCATTCGACGGGTTGCATGGCCGCCCCTCTCATCGCTCGCCGGCGGCATGGCGGGCGCCGATGTAGCCGAACACCATGGCCGGGCCGATCGTCGCGCCCGCACCGGCGTAGTCGTTGCCCATCACCGCGGCCGAGGTGTTGCCCACGGCGTAGAGGCCGGGGATGGGAGACCCGTCGGCGCGCAGCACCTGGGCGTCGGCGTTGTAGACCAGGCCGCCCTTGGTGCCGAGGTCGCCGATCCGCACCCGCAGCGCGTAGAACGGGCCCTTGTCCAGCACATCGAGTGCGGGTGTGGCCAGGGTCGGATCACCGTAGTAGTTGTCGTAGGCGCTGACACCGCGGCCGAAGTCCGCGTCGTGCCCGTCGCGAGCGAAACCGTTGAAGCGTCCCACGGTGTCGCGCAACGCGTCGGCGGGCACGCCGATGGCGGCGGCGAGTCCCTCGAGATCGGGCGCGGACCGGATCAGGCCGGCCCCCGACCACGAGGCCGGGAACTTCTGGCCGGGCACGATGCCACCGATCGGGTAGCGGCTCTTGGCTTTCGCGTCGAAGACCAGCCAGGCCGGATCGTGGCCGCCCTTCAGCTGAGCGTGCACGAACGTCACATACGGCGATGCCTCGTTGGTGAACCGCTTGCCCGTGCTGTCGACAATGATCGAGCGTGGGATCGAGCGTTCCGACACCAGCACCTGGTTGATGCCCTCCGGTCGCTGGAACGACGGCATCCACCACGCGTCGTCCATGAGATCGACTGCCGCGCCGATCTTTTCGCCCGCGATGATGCCGTCGCCGGTGTTGTCCGCCGACGCCGCGCTGAAGTTGTCACGCCCGCCCTCGGGCAGGTGGTCCTTGCGCATGGCCTGGTTGTACTCGAACCCACCGGTGGCCAGCAGCACACCGGCACGCGCCCTGATCCGGATCTCGCGGCCGTCGCGCTCGGCGAGCACGCCGAGCACCGCGCCCGTGTCGTCGGTGATCAGCGAGCGCAACGGGGTGTCGAGCCACAGCGGCACTCCCGCATCACGCACGGCCAGGCGCAGCCGGGCGATCAGGGCCCGGCCGAGCGTGTCCATGTGTCTGCGCAACACGATCGCCTTGACCGCCCGCAGGCCGGTCAGCAGCGCGGTCCAGCGGGCCTTCCAGGTGCGGGTCACCATATTGAGCTGGACGAAGTCCTTGGAGGTGATGAACAGCCCCGGCGGTGTCGCGAGCGCGGCCGGACGCAGCAGATCCTCGTCGGCGCCGAGCTGTTTGAGATCGACCGGCAGCGGCTCGATGGAGCGGCCCGCGGGCCGTCCTCCCGGTGCTTCGGGGTGATAGTCGGAATAGCCGGCGCACCACTGGAAACGCAGGTGCGGGCTGGTCTCGAGGAAGGCCAGCATCCGCGGGCCCTCGTCGATGAACGCGTCGAGGTTGGCCGACGGCACCCGATCGCCGACCACGGCGTCGAGGTAGGCGCGCACGTCGGCGCGGGAATCGCCGAGGCCCTCGCGCAGCAGCGCCGGGTTGTTGGGCACCCAGATGCCGCCGCCCGAGAGCGCGGTGCTGCCGCCGTACACGGAGGCTTTCTCGATGACCAGGGTGTCCAGGCCGCGATCGGCGGCGGCGAGCGCGGCGGTGAGCCCGCCCGCGCCGCTGCCGACGACGAGGAAGCCGACTTCGTGATCCCAGTGTTGTTCGGTCGCAGTCATCTCCGCCTCGCTCAGCCGACGACCATGTCGTCCTGGGACCAGAACGCGCGCATGCTCACGATGCGGGCGTCCTCGTCGAAGGTCATGACATCGATCGGATCGAGGGTGAAGGTCTGCTCACCGAACTTGGTGACCACCCGGAAGCTGAACGCGGCGCTGTTGCCGGCCACGCGGACGGAGAACAGTTCGGTCGAACGCTCCAGCGGCTCGATGTTCTCGTAGAACTTCGTGATCGCCGCGTGCCCGACATGCGGTTCGGTGCCGACCGGGTCCTCGACCGTCGCGTCCTCGCGGTAGAGGGCGACGACGTCGGCGGCCGTACCGCTGCCGACGGCCTCCACATATTTGCGCACCGTTGCGCGAATGTCGTCCGCTGAAGCCATCGTGTCGCTCCTGAAATGTCGAAAGGGATGAGTCTGTGAACCGAACCACATCCGGTGGCTCGGATGCCCCGGTCTCTCCCGTCCAGCGGGAAAGACCGGGGGTGGATCATTCGCCGAGGATGTGGCGGACGGCGAGGTGGCTGAACAGCATGGACGCGCCGATCGGATTGCCGCCGCCGGGGTAGACCTCGCCGCTCACGGCAGCCATGGTGTTGCCCGCGGCGTAGAGGCCGGGGATCGGCTCGCCGTCGCGGCCGAGAACCCGGGCCGCGCTGTCGGTGCGCAGCCCGCCCTTGGTGCCCAGATCTGAGATGCCGAACGCCGCCGCGTGGTAGGGCCCCTTGTCGATGGTCACCAGTGGCGGTTCGCCGTTGGAGAAGGCCCGGTCGTAGGCCTCGTCGCCGCGCCCGAAATCGGGGTCGGCACCGGTGGCGACGATCGCGTTGAACCGCTCCACGGTGGCCGCCAGGTTCGCCGCGGGCACGCCGATCTTCGCGGCCAGCTCGGCGAGGGTGTCGGCGGTGTGCCACAGACCGGCCTCGACGTACTTCTCGGTCTCGACCATAGAGACATTGGTGGCCTTGATCGGCGGCACCTCGCCCTCCTTGTCGTCGTAGATCATCCAGAACGGCAGGGTGAGCCCGCGATCGTTCATCTGGCGGATCACGTCGCGGCCGAGCCGGTCGTAGGGGGCCGACTCGTTGACGAACCGCTTGCCGTCCTGATCGACGAAGATGCCGCCGGTGAACCACAGCGCGAACGCGGACCGCCCGTCGGGATGGGTCAGTCCGGGCGACCACCACGCCTGATCCATCAGATCGGTGTCGGCGCCCGCCGCGATGCCCGCCTGATGCGCCCTACCCTGATTTCCCCAGGGCCCCATGGTGTCTCGCGCCTCGCCCGGCACACCGTAGTGCGTGCGCAGCTCGGCGTTCTGCTCGAAACCGCCCGCCGCCAGGATCACGCCGCGCCGCGCGCGGATCGCGACGCGGGCGCCGTCGCGTTCGACGATCGCGCCGGTCACCACACCGTCCTCAACTACCAGTTCCACCAGCGGCGAATCCAGGTGCAGCTGTGCGTGCGGGTAGCTCGAGATCGCGCGCAGCATCCGCCCGATCAGCGCCTGACCGCCGATCAGCAGGTCCTGCGGGGGAGCGCCGAGCCGGTCGGTGTCCAGCGTTCCGCGCAACGATGCGCGCAGCGGGCCCATCTCCGCGGCAGGCAGCGGTGTCGGCATGATGTGGCGCTGACCGTCGAGCCGGGCCTTGGGTGCCTTCCCGAAGTAGTCCGGCCACGGCAGCACCATGAACGCGAAATGGTCGTCGGCTTCGAGGTACTCGATGAGATCGCGGCCCCGCCGCACGTAGGTCTGCTGCAGTTCGTCGGGGGTGCGGTCACCGACCACCGCGCGGTAGTAGGTCAGTGCGTCGTCGAGGGTGTCGTCGGTGCCCGCGCGCTCCAGTACGGGGTTGCAGGGGAACCACACCCCGCCGCCGCCCGAGTACGCCGTCGTGCCGCCGAACTTGTCGGTCGCCTCGACCACCGCGACGCTGAGTCCCTCGCGCGCGGCGGTGTAGGCGCCGGCCAGGCCACCACCCGACCCCGCGACCAGCACATCCACCTCGTCGTTCCAGTCCACCACTGTTTCCTCCTGGTACCACCTCGAATTGCGCTCGACGGTAGGCCCGGCGCCGGTGGTCGTGGGGCGGCTCTCCCGATCACCGGGAGAGCATCGATGCGCGAATGTGCCGGTCAGCGGGAAGGGGACCTGCTCGAACGCGGCGCGCGTCCTTAGCGTCGCCCGCAGAGAAACCGGTCTCCATCGAAAGGTAGGCACTGTGAACCCCGAGACCCCATCGGCACCAGCGAAAGGCCCGGCCGACGTCGACGTGGTCGTCGTCGGTGCGGGCATCGCCGGCCTCTACGCGCTGCACCGCTTCCGCGGTAGCGGTCTCACCGTGCGGGTGTTCGAAGCCGGCGACGGCGTGGGCGGCGTCTGGTACTGGAACCGCTACCCGGGCGCGCGCTGTGATGTCGAGAGCGTCGACTACTCGTACTCCTTCGACGACGCGCTGCAACAGGAGTGGAACTGGAGCGAGAAGTACGCCACCCAGCCCGAGATCCTGTCCTACCTCGAGCACGTCGCCGACCGCTACGAACTGCGTCGCGACATCGAATTCAACACGCGCGTCACCGATATCGTGCTCGACGAGCAGACCCTGCGCTGGCAGATCGACACCGACACCGGCCGCGCGGTCTCGGCCCGGTTCGTCGTGCTGGCCACCGGCCCGCTCTCCAACGCCAACACCCCGGCCATCGACGGACTCGACACCTTCGCCGGGCAGCTCCTGCACACGTCGCACTGGCCGCACGAGGGGGTCGATCTCACCGGCCGCCGGGTCGGCGTGATCGGCACCGGCTCCTCCGGTATCCAGACGATCCCGTGCGTGGCCGAGCAGGCCGAGCGCTTGCACGTGTTCCAGCGCACCGCCAATTACAGTGTGCCCGCCGGTAATACGCCGCTGACCGAACAGGACCGGGCCGCGCAGAAGGCGAACTATCCCGAGCGCAGGCGGCTGTCGATGGCCAGCGGCGGCGGTTCGCCGCACCAGGCGCATCCGGCATCCGCGGTCGCGGTGAGCGAGCCGGACCGGCGCGAGGCCTACGAGAAGCGCTGGGCGCTGGGCGGTGTGCTGTTCAGCAAGACCTTCCCCGATCAGCTGACGACCCTCGCCGCCAACGACACCGCCCGCGAATTCTGGGAGGAGAAGGTGCGGGCGGTGATCGAGGACCCGCGCGTCGCCGACCTGCTCGTCCCGCACGACCACCCCATCGGCACCAAGCGAATCTGCACCGACACGAACTACTACCAGACCTTCAACCGCGCCAATGTCGACCTCGTCGACCTGAAGGCGACACCGATCACCCGGATCGACGCCGAGGGCGTGCACACCACCGACACGCATTACCCCCTCGACACCCTCGTGCTCGCGACCGGCTTCGACGCGATGACCGGTTCGGTGTCGCGGATGAACATCGTCGGCCGCGACGGCGAGACGCTCAACCACGCCTGGCGGGAAGGGCCGAAAACCTATCTGGGACTGGGGATGGCAGGGTTTCCGAACCTGTTCAACCTCACCGGTCCCGGCAGTCCGTCGGTGCTGGCCAACATGGTGCTGCACTCGGAACTGCACGTCGACTGGGTGGCCGAGGCGATCGGCTTCCTCGACGGCAGGGGAGCGGTGGCGCTGGAGGCACGCCAGGACGCGGTGGCGGAGTGGGTGCTCGAATGCGTGAACCGGGCCGCGGGAACGCTGATGACACAGGCGAATTCGTGGTACCTGGGTGCGAACATCGAAGGCAGGCCACGGGTGTTCATGCCCTTCGTCGGCGGCTTCGGCGTCTACGGCCAGATCATCGCCGAGGTCGCGGCCGCCGGGTACAAGGGCTTCGACGTCATCGAGGCGTGAGCGGCGACGACGGGGTGGTCCGCACCGGACCACCCCGTCGTCGTGTCAGGCCGTGAAGCCGCCGAACCCGCCCTTGTAGAACAGCAGCGGCTCGGCGCCCTCGGTGGCCCGCAGCTCACCGATGCGCGCGAGTACCACGGTGTGGTCGCCCGCGTCGTGCTCGAGCTCCACCGTCACCTCGATCTGGGCCAGCGCCCCGGCCAGCGCGGGCGCGCCGTTGCCCGCCCTGTCCCACTCGACGCCGGCGAACTTGTCGGCCCCGCTCGCCGCGAACTGGCGGCACAGCGCGCTCTGCTCCTGCGCCAGGATGTTGATGCACAACGCGCCCGCCGCACGCAGCAGCGGCCAGCTCGTGGAACTCTTGGCCGGGCAGAACGACACATACGGCGGGTCCAGCGACACCGACACCACCGACTGACAGGTGAAGCCGAGCGGTCGCGTCCCGTCGTGGGCGGCGATCACCGCGACGCCCGTCGCGAAGTGCCCGAGCACTCTGCGCAGGTCCGCGGGGGCCGGGATACCTGCGTCGACGACGACGTTGTCCGCATTCATAGAGGTCCTTCCGAACGGAATTCGATGCCTCCCAGAATCCGGGAAGATCGGGCAGCGCCTCAAGACGGCCTCCCGGTCAGCGGTTGCTGACGGGTGAATTCCGGGAAGATCGGTTGCTAGCATTCAGCCATGGCTACCCCCGACCCCGACTCCGGCGTGCCCAATCTGCCGCCGACCAGCTGGGCGGTGCTCGCCATGCTCTCGTACGAGGAGGAGATCTCCGGCTACGACCTGAAGAAATGGGCGGACTGGAGTCTGCGCTACGTCTACTGGACCCCGTCCTACAGCCAGATCTACGCCGAGCTGAAGAAGCTCGAACAGCACGGCTTCGCGAGTTCGCGACTCGATCCCGACAACACCATGCGCGCCAGACGGCTCTACCAGATCACCGCGGAGGGCCGGGCCGCGGTGACCACGTGGTGGAACAAGGCACCGGTCGATCCGTCGGTGCTCAAACACCACGTGCTGCTGCGCGTGATGTTCGGCCATCTCGGGTCCCCGGATCGGCTCAAGCAGATCCTGCACGACCACATCGCCGACGTCGACAAACTCGCCCAACGCGCCGCGATCGATGCCGAAGCCGCGAAATCCGAACCGGGCTGGGCCTATTCGCAGCTCGTGCTGCAATGGGCGCAGCGCCACTACGCGACCGAACGCGACCTCGCGCAGCAGCTGATCGATGACATCGACAACGCGGCTACCGTCTTGGCCGGCGCCGAACACGACGACCGTACCGACTACCCCCACCCGACGCCGGGTCGCTGGCGCGAGATCGAGCAGCGGGTGCGCGAAGAAGAGCTCGAGCAGCACGACCCGGCAGACTAGGCCGTGTCTCTCCGATCGCGGGTACTGTCGCACGGAAAAAGGAGAGAAATCATGATCGCAGTCATCGCCGAGGTGACCGTCAAAGCCGGTGCGGGTGCGGAGTTCGAAGCCGTCGTCGCCGATCTCGTCGAACAGATCAAGGCCAACGAGCCGGGCAATCTGACCTACCAGCTGGTGCGTTCGCGGACCGACGCCGATCACTACCGGTTCTTCGAGCTGTACTCCGACGACGCCGCCGTCGAAGCCCACGGCCGGTCGGAGCACTTCCGCGCGGCAGGCAAGTTGATGGCTCCCTTGCTGGCGGCTGCGCCGAAGATCGAGTACTTCACCGCGGTCTGAACCTGAACCCCCTACTCGGAACGCGGGCCGGAAAGATCTCGGGTGGTGCGCTACCGGTGCCGATCACCTCGGGTCCCGAGGGAGGTCGAGCATCTCGCGCACCATAGCCCAGATCTCGGTGCGCGCGGCGACGGTGGCGGCGAGGGACGGGATGCTGAGGAATCCGTGGAACAGCCCGGTGTAGCGGCGATAGCGGACCGCGACACCGTCGGCTGCCAGGCGCTGGGCGTAGGCGTCCCCGGCCGAACACGGCGGGTCCAGTTCGGCGGTGACCACCACCGCGGGCGGTAGACCGGCCAGCGAGTCCGCCCTGGTCGGCACGAGACGCACGTCGTCGGTGCCGTGCGGTGCGTAGTTCGCCCAGTACCACCGCATGGCGCTGGTGGTGTTGTAGTGGCCCGTGCCGAATCGCCGGTAGGACTCGGTCTCGAAATCGTCGTCGATCACCGGATAGATCAGGATCTGGGCCGCGATCTGTGGCCCGTCCGCGTCCCTGGCCGCGATGGCCACGGTGGCGGCGAGATTGCCGCCCGCGCTGTCGCCGGCCACCGCGATCCTCGACGGGTCGCCGCCATGGTCGCCGGCGTTGGCGGCGGTCCACCGCAGCGCCGCGAACATGTCGTCATGGGCCGCGGGGCCTGCGTGCTCGGGCGCGAGCCGATAGTCGACCGAGACCACCACCGCACCGACACCCGCCGCCATCGAGCGGCAGAACTCGTCGTGACTGTCGAGGTCGCAGAACACGAAGCCGCCGCCGTGCGCGAACACGATCACCGGCAGCGGTTCGCCGTCGTGATGCGGCCGGAACACCCGCAGCGGTAGCGGGCCGCCGGGTCCGTCGATCGTGAGGTCGCGCGCCAGCGCCATATCGGGAAGTCGTTGCAGCGGAGCGCGTCTGGCGCGGATCGCGGCACGCGCCTCGCTCGCGGCCATCGTGGCGACATCGGGGAATCCGGCGTCGAGCGTGGCGAGCACGGCCGCGACTTCCGGATCGGGAACCGCACCGGGCCCGGTGGTCGGGAACGTTCGCACAGTCACTGGTCCTCCTGAATTTCGGCGACGGAATCGGACGTCGTCGGCCTCACCGTAGGGTCGGTGCCGCGCGATCCGTACCGCGTTCTCCCACTGGGCGGAAACACCAGGTCGATGCCCTTCGGCGGCTGCCTACGGTCGGTGCATGGAAGCCACGAAGGTCTACGTGATCGACACCGTAGTGACCAAGCCAGGACGGGCCAGGGAATTCGTCGACGCCTATCTGCGCGACTACGCCCCGGGTGCGCGCCGACGCGGCATGACGCTGGAGCGGATCGTGGTGAGTCCGCCCGTG
The DNA here is from genome assembly GCF_053608345.1 of Nocardia sp. NPDC055050. Lineage (NCBI taxonomy): Bacteria > Bacillati > Actinomycetota > Actinomycetes > Mycobacteriales > Nocardiaceae > Nocardia > Nocardia sp. NPDC055050. The sequence goes on along the minus strand of NZ_JBSGVG010000062.1, from coordinate 1,927 downwards.
TGGTTCCCGGACGAGTCGAACACGATCATCGCGAGCTGGGTGCTCGACGGCGCGCAGGGCTGGTGGGAGATGACCTGGCAGGGACGTTCGGATGAGTCGGTGCGGCAGTGGTGGGCCTCGGCGCGGGAGCTGATCGTCGAACGGACCCGCTCGACCGGCGCGCTCGCCACCGACATCGACAGGCTCGGCAATGTTTGAAGTGACTCGGCTGGTGCATCTTTCGCCCGGCACCGAGGCCGTGGTGCGTGACCGGCTGATGACCAGGGTGCGCGAAATCGCCGCCCCGGCCGCACGCCGCGTGCTGGTCGAGCCCACATTGCCGGGCGTGCGCAACGGTGGTGATGTCTTGGTGCACCTGCGCTTCGACGAGTCCACGGACTGGACAGGGACCACCACCGAGGTCGATACCCTACTGAGCGAGAGTCCCGTCGCCCACGTCGACGGCGCCGAATATCGCGGCGGCACAGCGGGTATCGCCGAGCCGGACGCCACCGGGTCGGTATACCGGGTACTGCTGCTGCGAGTCGAGCAGCACACCCCGCGCGCGACGGTCGAGCGCTTCGAGGCAGACCTGCTGCGGATGCCCCGCTACCTGCCGGGCATCCGATCCTGGCAGTTGAGCCGGGTCACCCGTGGCACCGGACTCGCGGCGTGGACCCATGTCTGGGAGCAGGAGTTCGCCGACCTCGACACTCTCGCAGGCCCCTATCTGATGCATCCGGTCCACTGGGCGCACGTCGACCGCTGGTTCGACCCCGAATGCCCGGACATGATCATCCGCGACCGGATCTGCCACAGTTTTTGCGTGAACCGCCCGCTCTGACGGAAGTGATCGTCCGCGAACGGATCTGACCCGCTGCTGCGCACAACCGGGTCGCGCCGTGCGCCGCCCGCGTTCGGGCCGGCGGCGTACGGCGCGACAGGGCATCACGCCGTACGCGGCCCGCGGTGGTCGGCGTACGAACGGCTCACGCCCAGCGGACGAGGATGCTGCTGCAACGTCGGATGCACCCGGACCCGGCCGTCGTCGACGTGGCGCCAGATATTGAGCGCGGTCGTGCGCACCGGTGCGCTGAGACGGTGATCGAACAGCATCCGATCCACCGGTCCACACACCGACACCGCCGCCACGGCGGCCTCGCCGAGGTCGCCGATGGGCGCCGCGATACAGCCGAAGCCGGGCAGCGACTCCTCGCGCTCGACGGCGATCCCGTGCGCGCGCACCTTGTCCAGTTCGGTGTCGAGCTGGGCCTTGGTGGTGATCGAGTAGCGGGTGCGTGCGCCGACCTGGCCCGCGAGGGCATCGGCGATGCGGCGCTCGTCGGAGTAGGCCAGGATCGCCTTGCCGACCGCGGTACAGGCAGCGGGCCGCCTGCCGCCGACGCGGGTGGGCACCACCGCCGAGAGCTCGCCGCCGACCTTGTCGAGGTACACGACGTCGGGACCGTCCAGCACGGCCAGATGCACCACGAACCCGGTGACCCGGTGCAGCTCGTGCAGGAACGGCATCGCCGCGCGGTGCAGCCGGTCCTGGTGCACCGCCAGTGAGCCGAGCTCCATCAGCCGGATGCCGAGTTCGTAGTCGCGCCCCTCGCGACGTAGCCAGCGCAACTGCACCAGCCGATCGAGCATGCGATGCGCCGAGGACCGGGGTAGACCGGTGCGCCGGACGATCTGGGCGAGCGTGAGCCTGCCCGGGCCGTCGAAGGCGTCGAGCAGCAGGGACGCGCGATCGAGGATCGCGCTCGGGGTGGTGGCCTCGGCCTGGATGACCATGAGCTCTCCATTCGGATCTACGAGCTGATGCCCAGTCGCATATTTCGATTAGGCATATACCTATTCATACCATCCGTTGTGGTCGTTGTCACATGAATCGGCAGGCCAATATGAAAAAGACGGCCCCTGGCCCGAGCGAGGAGCTCGGGCC
>NZ_JBSGVG010000061.1:0-26361 GCF_053608345.1 Nocardia sp. NPDC055050 | reverse complement strand
ACGCGGCCGGTTCTGTCTCAGCTGACGCCGAGGGTGTTGATCGTGGCGGCCAGGAAAACGATGGCGCTGCCGAGCGCGGTCAGCGCCGCCACGTCGAACGGGCGGCTGCGCACGGCGAGCAATCCCACCTGCACGGTCGGCAGGCACAGCCGGAACGCGGCGGCCACCAGGGCGGCGCTGCCGAAGATCAGCGCGCCGCGACGCCACCGGTCCCACGCGACGAAGCCGACCGCGATCACGATCAGCGCGGTCACCACGGTCATCGGCAGATGACTGCGCAGGTACTGCTCCCCCGCGCTCAACCGCGCGACCCGGTGCTTGCCGGTCGTCTCCGCCTCGTTCACGAGCCCGATTGTTCCAGATACCGCCTGCGCGCGGACGGGGTGGCGCATGACAGAGTGGTCCGCTGTGCTGCACCTGATCTTTCACGAGCCCGTGATTCCGCCCAATACCGGCAATGCGATCCGGTTGGCCGCGGGGACCGGCTGCGCGCTACACCTGATCGAACCGCTCGGCTTCGACCTCTCGGAGTCCAAGCTGCGCCGGGCCGGACTGGACTACCACGACCTCGCGGTGGTAACCGTGCATCCCGACCTGGCGACGGCGTTCGCGGCGATCCGGCCCGGCCGCGTGTTCGCCTTCACCACCCAGGCCACCACGCGTTTCACCGATATCGCCTATCGCGACAACGACGCGCTGCTGTTCGGTACCGAGCCCACCGGGCTGCCCGCGGAAGTACTGGCCGATCCGCAGATCACCGAGCAGGTGCGCATTCCGATGCTGCCGGGGCGGCGGTCGATGAATCTGTCGAACGCGGCGGCGGTGTCGGTGTACGAGGCCTGGCGGCAGCTGGGCTTTCCGGGTGCGGTCTGACTCAGTCGATGTCGAATCGCTTGAACCGTGAGGTGGCGCCGGCGGTCAGCCGAACGGCGGACTTGGCTACGCCGAAATGATCGGCGAGTAGTTCGATCGCGGCCTTGTTGGCCTTGCCCTCGACCGCCGGGGCGCGGACGTAGAGGGTGAGAGTGCCGTCTACGGCGGTTTCGACGAGTGGGCCTTTACGGCTGTTCGGTTTGATCGTCGCCCGCACTGTGGGCACCGGGGGTCTCCTTCCCGGATGCTGCCGATTCGGGTGCGCCTGATGCGCCGACCGCGGATGCGGTGGCCCCGGATGCGGTGGCTGCCGGTGCGGTAGGCGCGGGTGCGGTGGACACGTGCGCTGCGGTGCGACGGCGCCTGCGCAGCAATCGCAGTGCGGCATACAGCAATCCGCCGATCACCGCGAGGAAGCCCAGCCACGGTACGGCCTTGCCGACGAAGACGATCGCGTCCTGCAACCAGTCGATCAGCGAGTGCCAGCCCGAGACGATGCCGTCCCAGAAGTTGTCCGGGTCGCCGGGTGCGTTCTTGTCGTCGGCGGTGAGGGTGATGGTGAGCGTCGACAGCGCGACCTGATCGTCGAGGCTGCGTTTCTGCGCGGTGAGGCTGTCGAGTTCGCCCTGCCTGCTCGACAGTGCCTCCTCCGCGGCGATCAGGTCGGCGGTGTTGGTGGCACTCGTGATCAGCGCTTTGAGCCGGTCGACGGAGGCTTGCAGGGCGCGGATGCGGGCGTCGAGGTCCTGCCACTGCATGGTGACATCGTCGCGGTTGGTGCTCACCCGGGTCACCGAGCCCACCCCACCGAGCCCGGTGATGAAGGCGTCGGTCTTGTCGGCGGGCACCCGCACACTGAGCACGGCCCGAGCGGCACGCTTGTCGGTGCCGGGCTGTTCGGTGCGGCTGTCGATCCGGCCGTCGACGGCGCGGACCTGCTCGGTGACGGTCGCGGCGGCGGCGATCGGGTCCCCCGAGGTGACATCCACCGACCCGGTGATCACCTCTTTCCGGTTCGACTGATCCGTCGGCGCCGGGCTGTCCTGCTGCGGGGCGCCCTCCCGGAAACCGGGCGTCACCGCGGGAGCGGGCCCGCCCATGACAGTGGGCGAGGACGCCTTACCGGCACGGTCCTCGCTGTCGTCGTCGCCGCACCCCACCAGGAACACGAGTCCGAGCAACGCGATCATCACCACGGCAAGCTTGCGCATGTTCGCAGCGTAGTGCGTCAGCGGACCCCCGGCTGGCGTTCAACTAGGCGGACACATCACCCCATGCGTGCACACCCTTGGCCGGGTAACTCCTGTATGTCTCTACCCAAAGGGGCCCGCCCCGATCTGGACTGACCGGAGGGTGCGACGAAGGAGTACCCGGAGGGAGGGACGAAGGAGTACCCGGAGGGAGGGACGATCGGGGCCTCAGGGGCCCCGCTCGAGCGCGCCAGCGCTCCAAAATCTCAGCGGAAGTCGCGGGAGCGGGCGACGATGGTCAGGTCCAGGTGTTCGAGGTGGTCGGCGACGACACTGGCCGCCCCCTCGGCGTTCTGGATGCGGCCGCGAACGAGCAGGGCGGTGGCGTTCTGGGCGAGGCGGCGGTAGCGGGTCCACAGGCCGACCGAGCAGACGACGTTGACCATGCCGGTCTCGTCCTCGAGGTTGAGGAAGGTGACACCCGCGGCGGTGGCGGGGCGCTGACGATGGGTGACGGCGCCCGCCACCAGGATGCGGGCGCCGTCCTCGACGAGCAACAGATCGCACGCGGGCACCACCCCGAGTGAGTTCAAATGGGCGCGAAGGAATTCGGTGGGATAGGAGCCCGGCGAGATGCCGGTGGCCCAGACATCGGCGGCGGCGAGTTCGAGCGCGCTCATGCCGGGCAGCGCCGGGGCGACAGTGGCTGGACCGGTGCCGGGGAGGCGATCCGGACGTTCCACAGCCGCCGCGCCCGCCGCCCACAATGCCGCCCTGCGCACGCTGCTGCCACGCGAATCCTTTGGCACAGCTGAATCCGGCGGGCCGTAACCTTGTTCGAGCACTCGATGATCCGCGTCCAAAGCTCGCGCGGCAGGTGTTGCCGCCCAACTCCGGCTGTCGCCGGTGAACGGTTCGTGCGTCGCAGCGCCGGCAGCGCGCGGTTCGGTATCGACCAGAACGTCCAGCGCTCCCGCCGTGGCGAGCGATTCCGATTGGGCGACAGTGAGTTCCACGCGACCGGTGAGGTCGAGCATCGAGGCGAAGGGGCCGTGTTCGGCACGGGCGGCGACGATGCGCTCGGCGAGGTCGGTGCCGATGTGCCGCACACCCGACAGGCCGAGCCGGATCTCGGTGCCCGCGTTCTCGAGGGTGGGCTCGGCACGGCTGGCGTTGATGTCGGGGCCGTGCACGCGCACCCCGTGCCTGCGGGCGTCGGCGACCAGCGACTGCGGCGAGTAGAAACCCATCGGCTGCGCACGCAACAGCCCGGCACAGAACGCCGCCGGATGGTGCAGCTTGAACCACGACGAATAGAACACGATCGAGGCGAAACTCTGCGAATGACTCTCGGGGAAACCGAAATTGGCGAAGGCGTAGAGCTTCTCGTAGATGCGGTCGGCGAGAGCGCCGGTGATGCCGTGCAGGTCCCGCATGCCCTGGTAGAGGCGGTCCTTCAACTGTTCCATCTTCTCCGGCGAGCGTTTGGAACCCATGGCGCGGCGCAACTGGTCGGCTTCGGCGGGACTGAAACCGGCCACGTCGATGGCCATCTGCATCAGCTGTTCCTGGAACAACGGAATGCCGAGGGTGCGGGCGAGCGAGTTCTCCAGCGCGGGATGATCGCAGACCGGCGCCTCCTTGCCGTTGCGCCTGCGGATGTAGGGGTGCACCGAACCGCCCTGGATGGGCCCCGGCCGGATCAGCGCCACCTCCACCACCAGGTCGTAGAAGGTACGCGGCTTCAGCCGGGGCAATGTCGCCATCTGCGCGCGCGACTCCACCTGGAACACCCCGATCGAGTCGGCGCGCGAGAGCATCTCGTAGACACCGGCTTCGGTGAGATCGAGCGCGTGCAGTTCGACCTGCTCGCCTTTGTGCTCGCGCACCAGGTCGATCATGTAGTGCAGCGCCGAGAGCATGCCGAGGCCGAGCAGGTCGAATTTCACCAAACCGACCGCGGCGCAGTCGTCTTTGTCCCACTGCAACACACTGCGCCCGGCCATCCGCGCCCACTCCACCGGACATACGTCGGCGATCGGCCGATCGCAGATCACCATGCCGCCGGAGTGGATCCCCAGATGCCGTGGCAGACCGTCGAGTTCGCCCGCGAGCTCGAGCACGGCGTCCGGGATATCGGTGCCAGTCTCGGCGGCCACCCCGGACCAGCGGCTCACCTGTTTACTCCACGCATCCTGCTGCCCCGGTGAAAAGCCTAGTGCGCGTGCGGCATCACGCACCGAGGACTTGCCGCGATAGGTGATCACATTCGCCACCTGGGCGGCGTAGTCGCGACCGTACTTGGCGTAGACGTGCTGGATGGCCTCCTCGCGGCGGTCGGATTCGATGTCGACATCGATATCGGGCGGTCCGTCGCGCTCGGGCGAGAGGAACCGCTCGAACAGGAGCTGGTTGGCGACGGGGTCGACATTGGTGATGCCGATGGCATAGCAGACCGCGGAGTTGGCGGCCGAGCCTCTGCCCTGACACAGGATGTCGCTGTTCTTGCAGAACTCGACGATGTCGTGCACCACCAGGAAATAGCCGGGGAACTCCATCTTCTCGATCACCGCGAGCTCGTGCTCGAGCTGCCGGTACGCCTGCGGGTTCCGCGCCGGCGGCCCGTAGCGCTCGGCGGCACCACGCAGGGCGAGCTCGCGCAGCCACGAATTCTCGTCATGGTCGGCGGGCACGTCGAACGGGGGCAGCTTCGGGGCGATCAACCCCAGGTCGAACGCGCATTCGCGGGCCAGCACCGCCGCGTTCGCCACCGCGTGCGGGTAGCCGGCGAACAGGTGCGCCATCTCCGCACCCGATCGCAGGTGCGCGCCGCCGGTGGGCGCGAGCCAGCCCGCCATCTCGTCGAGACTGCTCCTGGCGCGGATCGCGGCCAGCGCCATCGCCCGGCGGCGCTGCGCCGGAGAGGCGAAATGCGCACCGGTGGTGGCGAGTACGGGAACATCGAGCCGGTCGGCCAGCGCGATCAGCAGCGCGTTGCGCTCGTCATCGGTGGCGATGCCGTGATGGGTGAGCTCCACGCTCATCCGATCGGCGCCGAATCGTTCGAGCAGATCCCGCAGGGCCGCTTCGGCTTTCGGTAGCCGGATATCGCCACCGCGCAGATCGTGTTCGAGCGCGGTGCGCAGGTGACCTTTCCGGCAGCCGGTGAGGATATGCCAGTGCCCGCCCGCCGCCGCGGTGAGGGCGTCCAGGTCGTATCGCAGAACCCCCTTCTCCCCCGCGGCCATATGCGCCGCTGCCATCTCTCGAGACAAGCGCCGATAACCCTCCTGACCCCTGGCGAGGACCAGCAGATGCGGACCGTCAGGGTCGGGAGATCCAGTGCGCGGCACTGAGTCCGGCGCGTTCGCGTGCCCGTTTCGCGGCTCGGCCGAACCGCCGGCATCGCGCAGACCGCCGTCAGCCGTGTCCCCGCTCGGCCCATCAGTATCTGCTTCGCGCGCTTGCGTTCGACCCGGCATGAAACGCACCCCGCCTCGAGGGACAGAACGGCGCCGGACCGCATCCCCTCGGCCCGGCGCCGCCTCCGCATCGGTTCCCAGTGACAGTTCGGCACCGAAAACCGTTGGCATTCCCCATTCCCTGGCCGCCTCGGCGAACCGGACGGTCCCGTAGAACCCGTTGTGGTCGGTGAGCGCGAGCGCTTCCAGACCGAGCCGCACCGCCTCCTCCACCAGCTCCTCCGGCTGACTCGCCCCGTCGAGGAAGCTGTAGGCGGAGTGGGTGTGCAGCTCCGCGTAGGGCACCGTCGGGCCGGTCGGCCGGTCGAGCTCGGCGGCGTGGTACTCGCCGCGTTTGCGTGACCAGGCCGGACTGTCGCCGCCGTCGCCCGGGTGCAAGTCTTGCGTAGGCCTGCCGCTCGGCTTGCCCGAGAGCACCCGCTCCAGCTCCGACCAGGTCGGCGGACCGTTGCTCCAGCCCATGCACCCGCTCCTCTCACGACCCCCGCATCACCGCGCCCTTTCCCCTTGGCGGACTACTCAATTCGCGGGCAAGCGCTCCATCGACCGCGATTCCAGCGCCGCCTCCACATGGCTCAGACCGGTGCGGATCACCGCGCCGTAGGCATCGTTGGCGAGCACATCCAGGTGCCCGCGCGCGATGGCCAATTGCATCCGCGCCATCTCGAAGTCACCGACGCGGCGATGACTGTCGGCCAGGTTCAGATACAGCGAGGGCAGGAACCCGCGCAGCCCCTCATCGAGCGGGATGCCCGGCCCGAACACCGCGGCCAGCGCCCGCTGGTCCCACAGCAACGCACCTTCCGCCAACTCCTGCACATCCGCCAGGTGATGCGCCACCACGCAGCGATGCAACGGGTCGCCGCCTTCCCCTATCTCACTCCACAGCCTGGTCAGCGCCGCGCGCGCCGCATCAGGGTCGCCACCGCCGAGCCGCACCGCGGCATAGATGTCCGCCATCCGATCGTCCGCCATGTGCATCAGTATCGCACATACGTTCGAACATTAGCGAGAGCCACTCGAACATATTTTCGAGTTTTCCGGCGACCCTGGCCCTCGAACTTACTTTGGAGTAAGTTCGAGGCAACGAGCTGCAAAGGAGCAGTGATGTCTCAGGTTTCTCCAGGTGAACGGGGCCGCAAGCGGCGCGATCTCACCGGCAGGCATGTCGTGATCACCGGTGCGTCGTCCGGGATCGGACGGGCCGCCGCACTCTCGGTCGCCGACAAGGGCGGTGTGGTGTTCCTGCTCGCGCGCCGCGCCGACGAACTGGCCGCGGTGGTCGCCGAGATCGTCGACGCGGGCGGGCAGGCCTACGGCTACCCGTGCGATGTCACCGACTCCGAATCCGTGGACTCGGCCGTCAAAGCGATCCTCGACCAGCACGGCCACGTCGACATGCTGGTCAACAACGCGGGCCGGTCCATCCGCCGCGCCATCCACCGCTCCACCGATCGCCTGCACGACTTCGAACGCACCATGGCGGTCAACTACTTCGGCGCGCTGCGGATGACCCTCGCGCTGCTGCCACAGATGCGCGAACGCGGCTTCGGCCACATCGTCAACATCTCCAGCGCCGGCGTGCAGGTGGCCACCCCTCGCTTCGCCGCCTACCTCGCCAGCAAGGCCGCCCTGGACAAGTTCACCGAGGTCGCCTCGGTCGAAACCCTCGCCGACGGAGTCACGTTCACCACCATCCACATGCCGTTGGTGCGCACCCCGATGATCGCCCCCAGCGGCGACCAGGGGCCGTCCGAATCCCCCGAGTGGGCCGCGGGCACGATCGTGCGCGCCCTCACCGAACGTCCCAAACGCATCGATGTTCCCCTCGGCACCCTCGCCGAATACGGCGGCATCATCACCCCCAAACTTCGCGACCGCATCCTGCACCGCTACTACCGCGCGCTGCCGGATTCCCCTGCGGCCAAGGGCGAATCGGCCGAAGACACCCCGGCCCCCGCACCGGCCCCCCGGGCAGATCCGAAAACCCCTTCCGCCGCCCGAAAAGCCACCGGCACCGCCCTGCGCCGCGCGGCCCGCTGGGTACCCGGCACACACTGGTGACCCCCGCGTAGTCACTCGGTTCGTCTCGCACCCACATGGATTCAGTGCCGCCGGGTCCGCCACGATTCACTGCAGGTCGAGGGTGAAGTGGTGGGCGGTGATGGTCAGATGACGGCGCATATAGAGACGATGGGCGGCGGCTCGGGTAGGACCGACGCCGGAGTCCAGGTGGACCCCCGTGCACCGCAGACGCCGAGCTTCGGCGGTGAGCCAGTCGATCAGGCTGTCGGCATGGCCTCGACCGCGCGCCACGGGAAGGGTGGAGACATCGTCGATGTAGAGGTGGTGGCCCCAGGCGGTGGAGTGGGATTCGCGGAACCCTGCCACCGATAGTGCCGCGGGGGAACCCGTTTCGAAGACCCCGATGAGACGGTAGCCCGCGGGGCGGAGTTCGTTATCGATGAACTCGGTCAGGCGCGATGCCGTCTCCCACCGTGGGCGAAGCTCCAGTAGAGCCGGGCCCGCCAGCTCGGTTTCGTCCTCGCCGATTTCCCGGATGTCGATCATGGAGTCGACGTTAAGCCCGTCGGACGACGTGCGGGAGGGCCACCGCGCCGTAGTTCCAGTAGTCCACTGTGAAGCTTGCCCGGAAGCCGAGTCGTCCGCAGTCGATGAGTCAGCGATCCGTGGGAGGTTCGGACTGCGCGCGAGACAGCGCGGGAAGTTGTTCTATCGCAGCGGGTTCCAAGTAGGTGGCCGGTTTGGGGGCGGCACCGCAGCTGGCTTGGCGCGGGGCGGCGGCGACGGTGCGGGCGGTGACGCGCCAGCGGCGGCCGTCGCGGTGAGTGACGATGGCGGCGCCCGCCACGGTCGGGTCGTGCGTGGGGGCCGGGTCGGGCTGGACGGTGAGAGCGGTGGCATCGGCCGGGACCTGCTCGCGCACAGCCACTTCGGCGAGCTGGGAGATCGGGGGGTAGCAGCTGCGGCCACGGAGACCGGTCAGGGAGACCTCGTCGACGTCGGCCGCCGCGAGCATCGCCTTGGCGGCAGTGGCGTCGACGCGGCCGTAGGTGAGGCCGGAGGGAAGCAGGACGACCGCGGGGGCGAAGCGGTGACCACCGGTGTGCGAGGCCTCCCAGACCCGGCCCGGGTAGTCGGCGGCGAGGGCGGCGGCGATCGGGCGGCCCAGCAGGGCACAGCACTGGTCGCGTTTGCCGTGCGCGCAGACCAGGACCACCGGATCGTCCACGCGCGCACCGATTCCCGGCGCCGGACCGTCGACGAGATGCAGGTCGATGTCGAAGAGCTGGCGCAAGTCGGTGATCTCGAACCGCTCACACCAGGAGCCCTCCGGCCGCGAACTGACCAGCAGCACAGTGCGGGTACCGGTGAACTCGTTGCGGCCGGGGCGGCGGATCAGCGTCGGCCGGACCTGCGCCGCCGACGTACGCGCCGCGAGTTCGGCGGTGATCTCCGGACCGAGCACTTCGTCACCGATCACATCACCGCCCCACGCACCGGGATGCTCGATACACAGCCATCCGGTGAAATGTCCCGCGGTACCGAGCAGCGGAAGATCGGCAGCGGCCGCCGTACACAGCATGCCCTCGAACGGGTTCACAGCGCTCCTCCCACGACCGAGCCTTCCGGGACTGTCCCGGACAAGCGTCGTTTCACTCTAGAACCGGGGCGGTGGGCTACTCGTAGACGCCCTCGGCGTGCCAGTGCATCGCGTCGTAGACGAGCAGGACGGCGCGGATCTCGGTGGGGTCGGCATCGAGCTGGACTTGGACGCGTACGGCCAGGGAGGTGGGCTCGGCCGTGGACCACCAGCGTTCGGTGATCGGCCAGGGGCCCGCCCAGCCCAGCAGCGCCCACTGCTTGCTGCCCCAGCGCAGACGGGTGGGGACGGCGGTGAACAGGCCGCGATCGGTGACCAGGACGGGGGCGCCGTCGGCGGCGGTCAGGTGCACGACCGGGCGGTGCAGCAGGAGCAGTGTGGGAGCGGGTTCGGGGAGACGACCCGGCCAGGGCTGGGTGGGGTCGGCGGCGGGGGTCAGCTCGTCACCGAGGGCGATCATGGTGATGCGTTCGGCGGGCCCGCGCCCGCCGCTGAGCACGCCGATGCGGACCGCTTCGCCACCGAGCAGCCCCTGCACGCGGACCAGGGCGCGGCGGGCGCGCTCGGTCTCCTCGCCCTCACCACCCCACAGACCGAGTTGCAGCGCACCGGCGGCGACCACCTCGACCGGTTCCAGGGTGAGCGCGACGATCGGGCCGGTGGGGCGGGCGCGGTGGGTGAGCCAGCCGTCGAGTTGCCAGCGGACGCGGTCGGCGGTGTCGGCGGGGGTGAGTGGGCGAGCACAGCGCCAGATCCTGGTGAGCTCCTCACCCGTCTCGGTGCGCGCGGTCACGGCGAGCCGGGTGCACGCCACCCCTGCCGCCGACAGCACCGCGTGCAGCCGGGTGGACAGCTGCCTGCCCGCGAAGGCGGCCGCGTCGACCCGATCGATGGGCGGATCGCAGGCCAGCTCGACGGTCAGTTCCGGAGCGGGGCGGCGCGCCGACGGTGGACGTTCCGGCAGGGCGCGGGCGGTGCGATGGGCGAGCACGGCGTCGGCGCCGAACCGGGAGGCCACTTCGGCGGGAGACAGGCGCGCGAAGTCGCCGATGCGGCGCAAACCCAAGCGGCGCAGCAGGTCGACCAGCTCCGCGCGCTGTGGTGCGGCCAGGCTCGGCTCCACCGCCAGCTCCGCGACCGGGAGCCCAGCGAGGTACTCCGCGCCCTCCCCCGGCGCCACGATCGCCCCACGCCGTGCCGCGATCACCGCTGTCGACATGGCATCGGCGATCCCGATCTGCGCCTCGGCTCCCGCCACGGCGACCGCGTCGATCAACCGCACCACCGCGGCCTCCTCGGAGCCGAAATACCGTGCGGCACCGCGTGCCCCGAGCACGATGAGCCCGGGCCGCAACACCTCGACGCCGGGCACCGTCTCGTCGACAGCGCCGACCACCGGCTCGAACAACCGCGCATCGCGATCCGGATCATCCTGCACGACAACAAGTTCCGGGCAACATCCCTGCGCATCCCGCCGTCGCATCCCCCGCCGCACACCCTCGGCCCGCGCGATCGCCGAACACGCCACCACCGAACTTCCCCGCAACACCGCGATCGGTCGCTCCGCCGACACCCCCTCCACCGCGGCCGCCGCCACCGCGGGCCAGTCCAGGCACCACACCGCGAGCACCCGCTCAACGCGCGTCACGACGACACCACCGATCCACACGCCACGCCACGTCCGAACGAGCCACCCACCACGAATGCGGTAGGCGATCGGTAACCGCAACGGCGTGCCGAGAGCGACTCGGGAACGAACGGGAGACCCGCGGCGATCGTCCGGGCGGCCGCCGGACAGTCGGTGGATCCCCTCACGCCCATCGGCCGGAACCTGACAACGGCCCGGCGGTCATGAGACGGCCTCGTGTAGCGCGGTGACTTCCGGTGCACCGCTGACGGTTTCGCGGGGCAGCCATTCGGTGCGGCCGACCTGGGCGCACAGGTCCATACGGCCGTGGCGGGTCTGGCCGGCCTTGGCGCTCACGCGCACGTCGAGGCAGACCGAGCGCAAGCGGCCGCGACCGGGGCCGAGGCCGCGGTACCCGGTGACGCGGGAGTCCAGGCGCAGAGTCGGGTTGGCCCATTCGCCCGCGACCACCAGGGTGGCACCGCGATTGCGGGCGCGGGCGGCGAGGACGCGGCAGCGCGACGGAGGAACAGCGAGGCCACCGAGGCCGAGGACTACCAGGTCGAGGCCGTCGAGCAGGACCGCGGCCACTTCGGCGGGGTCGGGGCCGGGGTCGGTGATCACCGCCAACCGGGACAGCTCGGCACCCATCTCGGCAGCGGCCAGCAAACCGAGCCGGGGCAGGCCGACGACCGCGGCGTGGCCGCCGCTCCCGGTAACGGCGGCGAGCATTCCCGTCAGCAGGGAGTGTGCGCCGGTGTAGGCGACGACCGCGCCTTTCGGCAGCCCACCATCGGGCAACAGATCGGCGAGTGGGGGCGGAACAGGCAGCAGATCTCGGCGTAGTGGCTGCTCACGTGGCATATGCCCGGTCGCGGACTCACCACGGCCCGGGACCGCGGCCATCCGCCTGCGCAGCTCGTCGATCATGCCCGCATCGGGCGACAACGCTTCCGAACCCATCAACACCACCTACTTCCACGATGGACCCGCGAGCGGAAAACCGCCCTGCGCCGAAACGGCAGCACCGTTTCAGCTATCGATCGTATTCGAATATACGTTCGATAGCGACCAGCGTGACACCCACCCCCACCCCGTGTCCACCGCGCAGCACCCCGGAGATCCCGGCCAGTCAGCGCCATATTCGGCTACCCTCGCACCCGTGACCGAACGTGCTCGTCCCCATATCGGCCCCGACTACCTGGTCGCGGGTCGCTACCGCCTGCAGTCCAAGCTGGGCGGGGGTGGCATGGGTGCGGTCTGGCTCGCGACCGATCGGTTGCTGAACCGGGAAGTCGCGATCAAGCAGGTGCTGTCCACCGCGGGACTGAGCGCGGCCGAGGCCGAGCGAATCCGCAGCAGCATCGTGCACGAGGGCCGAGTGGCCGCCAAGCTGTCGCACATCCACGCCGTGGCCGTGCACGACGTGGTGATCGAGGCGGGCGAGCCGTGGCTCGTCATGGAGTACTTACCCTCGCGCAGCGTGGCCAAGGCGCTCGCGCTGGTCGACACGCTGCCCGCGGTCGAGGTCGCCCAGATCGGCGCGCAGGTCGCCGACGCGCTGGCCGCCGCGCACGCCGCGGGCATCGTGCACCGCGATATCAAGCCGGGCAACATCCTCGTCGCCGACCGCGGCAACAGTGTGGGCCTGGCCAAACTCAGCGACTTCGGCATCTCGCGCGGCGCCGGCGACACCCAGGGTGACGAACCCGACGGTGTGATCACCGGCACCCCCGCCTACCTGCCGCCCGAGGTCGCGCGCGGCGCCCGGCCCACCGAGGCCAGCGACGTGTTCTCCCTCGGCGCCACCCTCTACACCGCACTCGAAGGCCAGCCGCCGTTCGGTTTCGACTCCGACGAGCACGACGTCGTCGCCGCGGCCGCGATGGGCCGGATCATCCCGCCCACCCGCAGCGGCATCCTCACCCAGCCGCTGCTGCACATGCTCGAGCCCGCACCGCAGCGCCGCCCCACCATGGCCGAGGCCCGCGACGAAATCCTCACCGCCGCCTTCGGACCCGGCACCGGCGCCTACATCCTCGGTGTGCCGCTGCGCACCGAGGACGGCACCATCCCGGCCTGGTCCACCCGTAACTCCGCCAGCGGCCTGCGTAGCCACAATTCCTCCCCCCTCCCGCGCCCGCACCGCGCGCCGGTGGGCGCCACCGCCGCCGCACCCCAGCAGCGCACCGGCAGCTTCGTCGACAACCTCCCCAACGGCGCCCCCCTCGCCATCGGCGCGGGCGTGCTGATCGGCCTGATCATCCTGATCGCGATCATCATCGCCGTGATGTAGAGCCGAGCTTCACTCGATGCGGCGTCGATGCGCCCATCGAGTCAGCGCGTTCCGGTTCGACTGTTGCGTCTTACGAAGCACATTCGACGCGTGCGTCTCCACGGTCTTCACCGAGATGAACAAGGATTCGGCGATCTCCCGATAGGTGTATCCACGCGCCAGCAAGCGCAGCACCTCCAGCTCACGCGGGGTGAGTGAATCCAATTCGGGATCGAGCGGCGGCTCGGGGACCGGCGAGCGCCCGGTGAACGAATCGAGCACGAACCCGGCCAGCCGCGGACTGAACACCGCGTCCCCGCCCGCGACCCGGCGGATACCGTCGGCCAGCTCGGCACCGGAAATCGTCTTGGTGACGTACCCGCGCGCCCCCGCCCGGATCACCGCGATCACATCCTCGGCCGCGTCGGACACACTCAACGCCAAACACACCGGCCCCGTGGCGATCCCGCTCAGCACCGCCACTCCACCACCGTCGGGCATGTGGACGTCGAGCAGCACCACGTCCGGCTTCGTAGCATCGATCCCGGCGATCGCCTCGGCCACCGCCCCGGCCTCACCGACGACCTCCATGTCGGTCTCCCGGCTCAGCTCGGCCCGCACCCCCGACCGGAAAACCGCGTGATCGTCGACCAGGAACACCCGCACACTCACTACCAGACTCCTCATTCGAACCGCTCGATCGACCTGCTGTCATCGGTACCACACCGCGGCGTCCGGGCGCCGAGATCGGCCCGGGTCGGTGCGATCGCGCTCAGTGATCGGCCGGATGGTCCCGCGTCGGCGCGTGGTCATCCGGGCCTGCGGTGGTCGGCGCGTCGTCGCTCGCGACCTCGTCCGGCTCGGAGGTCCCGGAGTCGGTGCGCGGCATGACGATCCGCACCTCCGTGCCACGCCCGAGGGTCGAGTCGATCACGGCGGTACCGCCGCGGCGCTCGATTCTGGCACAGATCGACTTGGCCACCCCGCGCCGATCAGCAGGCACCGCCGACACGTCGAAACCGGCGCCACGGTCGCGCACGAAGATGCTCACCTGGTGGGGTTCGGTCTCGGCGAACAGGTCGATCTCGGGGACCTCGGCGTGCTTGGCGGCGTTGACCAGCGCCTCACGGGTGGCGCCGAGCAGAGCGGTGAAATGCTCCTTGGGCAGGCCCGCGCCGGTGTCGCCGGGGTCCATCGCCACATCGCCGACGGTGACCGGGGTGACCTTCACACCGTGCTGGTCCTCCACCTCGCCCGCGATGGTGCGCAGCGCGGTGGCCAGGCTCGACTGGGCGGGTGCGGTGTCGTCGAAGAGCCACTTGCGCAGTTCACGCTCCTGACTGCGGGCCAGGCGAAGCACCTCCTGCGGATCCTCGGCCTGGCGCTGGATCAGCGCGAGCGTCTGCAATACCGAATCGTGCAGGTGCGAGGCGATCTCCTCGCGTTCCTCGTTGCGGATGCGGGCGCCGCGCTCGGCATTGAGCGCGCGGACCATGCGCAGCCACAGCGGCACCGTCAGCAGACCCGCGCCGACCAGGGTGACCGCCACCGCGATCAGCGCCGACCCGAGCGAACTGAGATCGATCCTGGCCAGCACCACCACACCGAGCCCGACCACGATCAGCGTCGCCCCGGCCACGATGCGCGACCAGGTGACCACCGAGGGTCGCGCGGGCAGCCCGAACAGGGCCCGCGGCCCCGGCGCGGCGACATCGTATTCGCGCCACACCAGCGCGGCGCCGACCGCCACCACCACGATCGGCGCGATCACCTTCGCCGCGGTCCCCTGGAACAACCACCCCACCGTCACCGCGAGTCCGAGCCCGAGCAGGGCGAGCCCGATCGCCTGCCTGCGCTCGTCACCGGTCGGTTTCGCCGCGTCCGCGCCACCGGGAGTGAAGATCCACAGCAGCCCGTACGCCACCAGTCCCGCGCCGACCAGCGCGGACAGCAAGACGAACGCCAGCCGCACCTTGATCACGTCGACACCGAGATGGTCGGCCAGACCACCCGCGACTCCACCCACCACCCGCCCACCACTGCGACGGACCAGGCGCGGGGTCTCCGGCATCGGCGCACCCACCGGCTCAGGGCCGGGGACGGGCAGCATGGGCCGATAGCCACGCGGCACGCCATAACCCTGCGGATACTGGGCGTAACCCGGCGCGCTCCGATACTGCGGCGGCGGCGCGTAGTGCTGCGGCGGCCCATAGACCACCGGCTCACCCCCGAACGAGCGCTCTACGAAACCACGCGGCCGATGCCAACCGAACCGCGGATTCGCCGCTGCGCCCGGGCCGTCGGAAGGCCCGTGGGTGGCGTTGTTCCCGGCGGCGGCGCCGGGCCCGGACGGGGTCGCGGACCCCTGGGCGGCAGTGCGGGCGGAAACAGACGGATCCATGCTCTCGATACTGGCACGCGCGACGGGGTGTCGACATCAGGAAAGTCCCTGATCTCGTCCCCGATGTCGGCGATCCGCCGCTGACCTGCGCGGCGAGCTGTCCGGTCCGGACAGAAATTACGCTCTACCTGGGTATATGTCCGATCCGGTGCCGGACCGCGACGCCGGTGCCGGACCGCCGGACCGGAAACCTGAACCCAGGGTCCTCAGCAGGTCTTTTAAGCCGATGCGCGGTCGCGCCGAAAGCCCGGCCGCACAGGCTCTTCCTACGTTGATGGCAGGCCGGAACTGCGGCCGCCGCTTCAGGGGAGGAACAAGTGAACATCATCACCACCGTGCTGGGTGCCGCCGCAATCGGACTGAGCACCCTCGGGATGACACCGATCGCATCGGCTACACCGATGGCACCGCACGAGACGACCTATCACGGGCCCGCCGGCTTCGAACTCACCCTCGGCCATACCGAGGAGTCCTACCGGCTGGTCCCGCCGCTCAACGCGATGCCGACCAATCGCGAGGTGTTCCTCGACAACACCGCCTACGTCACCGCACCGCTCGGCGCGACCGGTGAGGTCACCTCCGGCTATCTCGTCGCCTGCGCGGTGGACCTGACGCTGTCGGTCGGGCTCGACGGTGGCGTCTCGGTCGGCGCGGCGGCCGGCATCGGGTTCGGCTCGTCCGGTCCGGATGTGTCCGCCGATATCGGCCCGTCGATCTCGGCCGGTGTCGATCTGAGCCTGTCGCTCGCGCCGGGCGAGATCAAGAAGATCGATGTGGGATCGATGTCGCTCGGTTCGGGCACCACCTATCTGGTGAACCGTGACTTCCATCTGATGGTGGGCAACTGCGGTGGACCGCTCAACGTCTACTCGTGGGCGACGGTCACCGCCGGCACCGGACAGGTGAAGGCGACGAACTCGATCTTCGGCGACACCATGTTCCTGTGATCCGCACGGGGCCCGGCGAGTCGCCGGGCCCCGGTCGATCCGAATAGCATGACCCTCGGTCGTTTTCATCGAACGGGGGGTTCATTGACCATCAATGACGCGCAGAGTTCTTCGCCACGTGCGATTTTCGCGCAGCGGTTCGCCGAACTCTATGCCGTGGCAGGCAATCCGACCTTGCGCCGGGTCGCCTCGGCCACCGAGCGTCGCATGCGCGGCACCCAGGCCGGCACGCCGTCGCCGCAGCGGATCAGCGACTGGAAGGCCGGGCGCAATGTGCCCGCTCGCTTCGAATCGCTGCTGCCGGTGGTCCTCACGCTCGTCGAGCTGACCGAGAAGTCTCAACGCGACCTACCGCGCGGCCTGGCCGACCCGCACGAATGGCGACGCCTGTGGCAGGAGTCGGTCACCTGGACAGCGGCCGCCACCGACGGCGACGCCTGCCCCTACCCCGGCCTGCGCGCCTATCTCCCCGAGGAGCACACCTTGTTCTTCGGACGTGAGCACGCCACCACCGAATTCGTCGACCTGGTGCGCGCCACCACCGGCGTCGTCGTCCTGATCGGCGCGTCGGGGGCGGGCAAGTCCTCGCTGCTGGCGGCAGGTCTGCGACCTACGATCGACCTACCCGCCGCGACCATGACACCGGGATCGACGCCGACCGCCGGACTCGCGGCGACACTGACCGACGGCCTACGGGTCCTGATCGTCGACCAGTTCGAGGAACTGTTCACCCTGTGCCAGGACGAAGCCGAACGTTCGGCATTCCTGTCCGCGCTCGCCGACCTACCCGATTCGGTGACGGTCGTTCTGGCGCTGCGTGCCGACTTCTACGAACAATGCCTGCACTATCCGATAGTGCGGAACAGCCTGCAGCGCAACAGCTACCTGCTCGGCGCGATGTCCATGGACGAGGTCTCGCACGCGATCACCGGACCGGCGGCCGCCGCCGGGCTCACCCTCGAGCCAGGTCTGGAAGAGCTGGTACTCACCGAACTGCGCGGGCTCGGCGGGCACCTCAGCGCCGACGGCTACGACCCAGGGGCGCTGCCGCTGCTCTCACACGTGATGGCCGCGACCTGGCAGCAGCGCGAGGGTCGCAAACTCACCGTCGCCGGCTACCGCAAAGCGGGCGGTGTCGCCGGCTCGGTCGCTGAGACCGCCGAACTCGCCTGGAGCGAGCTCACTCCGGGGCAGCAGAGCGCCGCTCAGGAGTTGCTCGGCTCGCTCGTCACCGTCGGACAGGACGGGCGTGACACCCGGCGAACGGTAGACCGTGCCGAATTGCTCGGCCGCAGCGGCGATCCCGATGCCTCAGCGGAAGCGCTCGAAGTCCTCGCGACCAGCAGACTGATCGCCCTCGACGCGGGCTCGGTGCAGTTCTCCCATGAGATCGTGCTGACCGCGTGGCCCCGGCTGCGCGGCTGGATCGATACGGACCGGGTCGGGCACCTGGTCCGACAGCGGCTCGAACACGATGCGACCGAGTGGGAGTCGGCGAGACATGATTCGGCGCTGCTGTATCGCGGTACCCGACTCGACAACGCGAACGAGCACACCGGCGGCGCCCCCCTCAGTCCGCGTGTACGCGCCTTCCTCCAAGCTTCGCGGCGAGCGGCACGCAATGGCGGCCGCTGGCGGATCGTGGCGGTCGCCGTCGTGATCGCCCTGCTCGCCACCGGTGTCATCGCCGTCGACCGCAGCAGGCTCGCCGATCAGCGGGCACTGGACCGCGACTACGCCGAACTGGTGGCCGCGGCCCACCGGACCAGAAGCAGCGACCCGTCGATCTCGGCGCAATTCCTGCTGGCCGCGTATCGAATCCGGCCTGACATCGCGACGCGCACCCAGCTGTTGAACAGCCAGGATTCGCCCCTGGCCGTCAGCGTGCCCGCCCACGAGCGCGGCGTCTCCACGCTGGCTCATCGCGCGGCCGACGCACTACTGGTGTCGATCGACTACGCCGGCGACACCGCCTTCTGGGATCTGCGCGATCCCGCACGGCCACGCCGGCTCACCACCTCACTCGGAACGCGGACCGACCACCTCGAATTCATCCCGGGTAGCACCGACGCGGTCACCCTCGGCAATTCCGGTACCCAGCTGTGGGACCTCGCTCGCCCCGAGTCTCCCCGCCTGATCCACACCTTCGACACCCTTCGCGGCGACAAGATCACTGTCGATCCGAGCGGAGCGCGACTCGCCGAACTCGACAACTCGACCCTTACCCTCTGGGATATCCGCGACCGGACACGTCCGTCGCGCACCGGCGTGCTGCCGCTGTCCCGCGGCGACCTCACCGTCCACACCACTGAATTCGGCCCCGGCGGGGCGCTACTCGTCGTCGGCACCGTCACTGTCGACACCTATAGCGCCCGTGCAGCCCCCGACACCGTGCAGTTGTGGGATACCACGACCGGACGTCCCATCGGATCGCCGATCGCCGCGGCGGGCAGCGACTCCCTCCAAGCTGTCGCCCTCAGTCCGGACGGCACCCGACTGGCCATCGGCACGCACGGCTCGAAGGGCACCAGCAGCGCACCGTCGAGCCAGTTCGAGCTGTGGGATATCACCGATCCACACCACCCGCGCGCCTTCGGTGCGCCGACCAGAGTCGATAACGATGTGCTGACCTCGATCACTTTCCACCAGGACGGAAATCTCCTCGCCACCGGCTCCGACAAGGCAGCACGACTGTGGAACATCGCCGACCCGGCCCAGCCGGTGCAAGCGGGCCCAGCCCTGTCGGTGAGCCCGGCAGCCTGCCCACAGGCTCAGGTTTCTCTGTGCAGCGGCGGGCCGACGTCGATGCTCTTTCTCCCTGGCGAACCGATACTGCTCGGCGGGGGACGCGATGGACTGCTACGCACCTGGACATTGCCCCGATCGACGGTCGACGTGATTCCCAGGATGCCCGCCGGGGTGATGTTCGATCGAACCGGTGACCGGATGGCCATGCCGACCCGGACCGGCGACGTGGTGATCTGGGATACCACCGATGTCCGCCGCCCGGCACGGCTGGCCACGATATCGGGAGCACCGGGGCTGTCGAACCCGATGCTGAGTTCAGACGGACGCACACTGAGCCTGCATGACCGGGATGGCAAGCAGCGGATCGTCTACGACCTCGACGATCCACGTCATCCGCGACCACTGCCCAGCTGGCCGACCGGCGAGGCCAACTACTCGACGGTCAAAGGCAACCGGATGCTGCTCACCTTTACCGACTCGGTCCAGATGTGGGATGTCACCGACCGCACTGTGCCCGAGCCCCTCGGGATACCGATCACCGCACGGGTGGGGAAAATCGTCAATATCGGCTTCAGTCTCGATGGCAGCCTGGCCGAACTGGTCCTCGGCGACCTTCGTGGCGACCGGGACGATTACTACTTCAGCCAGATCTGGAATCTGGACGACCGCACGCACCCACGCTTGATCGCCGAAACCGCCGCGGAACTCACCACCGGCCTACGGTCATCCCAATTCCTGCCCGACAACCGGACCATCGCCCTCATCAAAGGCGATCACTTCGGCCTGTGGGATACCGACGCACCGGAGACCTTCACCCCGCTTATCGACGCGGTCCGCACCGAAATCGGGCCTATCAGCCGGATATCGGCATCCGCGGACAGCACCGAGCTGGCTATTTCGAGCGACGACGGCACGACCGGCCTGTGGAATCTCGACGACCGCCACACGCCGCGCAAATACATCGGCCCGCTCGGCCCCGCCGACGGCCGCGACCGGCAGGTGGTCCTACACCCGCGCGGTGAACAGCTCGTGATCGTCACCGACAACGGCCAGCTCGGCGTGTGGGACCTCGACACCGAGACCGTCGCCGCCCGGATCTGCGCGTCCACCGGCCGACTCACCGAAGCCGTCTGGCGCGGGCAGGTCGCGAACGTCGCCTACCGCTCCCCCTGTCCCTGAACCCGGGCAATTATCAGGGTTACCCCCGATGTGCGGAGGGGGCGGCTCGGCACACCATGGATGGCATGAGCAGAACGAGCTTCGCCGACCAGGTTCACCAGATGTGGCAGACGCGGCCCGTCCGGCTGCCTCGGCAAGGGCCGATCGCCGGCGTGGCGGCGGGGTTCGGGTTGCGGTACGGGGTGGATCCGGTGCTCGTGCGGGTGGCCTTCGTGGTGTCGACGATCTTCGGCGGGGCCGGGATCGTGCTGTACCTGCTGGCCTGGCTGGTGCTGGGGTCGGCGGGCAACGAGATGTCGGCGGCGCAGGCCCTGTCGGCCCACGATCGAGGTTCGCATTCGCAGACCAAGACGATCGTGTTGATCGTCGCGCTGGCTATCGCCGTGTCGACCATGGGGCCGATCGGGCTGGGAATGGGCGGGTCCGGGGTGGTCAGCATGGGGCTGATGCTCGCAGGCTGGTGGATGCTGTATCTGCGTCATCCTGAGCTGCCCGCGGGATTCGACGCCTACCGCGCTCCGCTCGGCACGACGGGCTACCCGGGCGCGGGCTACCCGACCGGGGTCCCGGTGCGCGGCTACCCGTACAACCCGGAGGTGCCGCCGACGGGGATGTACACGCCCTACACCAAACTCCCCGACGCCTACGTTCCCGATCCGGCACTCGCCCGTGAGGAAACCCGCACGGCCACCGCCGAATCCGCGCCGCTACTGCGGGTCGACGCGACGGACACGGTCGTCCTGCACAAGGACATCGACGAATCGGGCAGCGCTGCTGTGGATTCCGTCGAGACCACCCGGATCACCGTGACACCGGCCGCCAGCGAACCCGGACACGAGGATCCGGACAACCGCGAGGTCGCCGCGGACGCGTCGACTCCGCACGCCGTGTCGGATACGAGCGAGCAGGCGGCCGATTCGGTTCCACCCGTCGATCTCGACAAGCGGGCGGACAGCCCGACAACCGAGGTCGTCGAGCCGGCCGACACCGACGAGAGCATGCGGCCCGCCGAACAACCACAGGCGAACGAAACCGGCGCCACCGCCGTCCTGCGCAAGGACGTCCCCGGAACCATCTCTCCCGCACCCGAGCCCCCGCGGATCAACGCGCAGGTGCCCAACGGCTGGGACCCGCTCGCTGTCGCCCCCCTCGCCTGGGAACTCCCGGAAGCGGCACCCCGCTACGCACCGGTCGCGCCACCGGCGCCGAAACGTCCACGCTCCCGGCTGACCCCGGTCACCATCGGCCTGGCGATCCTGGCCGCGGCGCTGGCGGGTGCGGCAGCCGCATCGGGCGTCGAATGGATGACCCCCGCACGGATCGCGGCCTTCGCCTTGGCCGTAGTCGGACTCGGCCTCGTCGTCGGCGCGTTCCTGCGGCGCGGGTACGGGCTGCTGATCCTCACCGCCCCGCTGGCCGGGTTCGTGGTGCTGGCCTCCCTGATCGGGCCGATCGACTTCAGCGAAACCGCCGTCGGCGACCGTGTCTGGGCACCGACCTCGGTCACCGAGTTGCAGCCCCGCTACGCCCTCGACATCGGTTCGGGCACGCTGGACCTGCGCGGACTGAACCTCACCGAGTCACGCAGCGTCGAAGTCGCGGTGAACATCGGTGACGCGAAAGTGCAACTGCCCGAAGGGATGACGGTGAACACGACGTGTGACATCCGAGTGGCCGATTCCAACTCGACCTGCAAAGACGGACTGAGCGGGCCGAACACCCCTGGCGCACCGGTCCTCGACCTGCACGTCAAGATGCACCTGGGTGACGCGGTGGTGACCCGTGGCTGATCCGACCGGCACCGAGCCCGCCCGCCGACCCGCCTTCACCCTGCTGACCATCGGCCTGATCGCACTGGCCGTGAGCGTCTGGGCACTGCTGGGCGCACCCACCCCCGACGACGGCGGGATCCTGCCCATCGGCTGGGGCGTGGTGATCGCGGCCATCGTCATCGGCCTGCTGCTCACGCTGACCCCCAGCCGTAAACACCACTGACCGAAGACAACTCAGGCAACAGCAATGGCCCGTCATCATGACGGGCCATTGCTGTTGACGGGACCAGTTGAAAGACAAGGGCAATGGACGAATCCGCGAAGAGACCGCAAACCCCACTGGCGAAGGTCCTGCCGCCGGTCACCCACCGGCCGCACGCCGGCGGCTTCCTCCTGGGCAGGCTCCTGCTCACCCAGGCGGCGCCGCCGCGGCCGGCCTAGTTCACTCCCACTCGATGGTGCCCGGCGGCTTGCTCGTCACGTCGAGGACCACGCGGTTGACCTCGGCCACCTCGTTGGTGATGCGCGTCGAGATCCGTTCCAGCACGTCGTAGGGCAGCCGGGTCCAGTCCGCGGTCATCGCGTCCTCGCTCGACACCGGACGCAGCACGATCGGGTGACCGTAGGTGCGGCCGTCGCCCTGCACACCGACCGAACGCACGTCGGCCAGCAGCACGACCGGGCACTGCCAGATCTGCTTGTCCAGGCCGGCCGCGGTGAGCTCCTCGCGAGCGATGGCGTCGGCCTGGCGGAGCAGATCGAGCCGGTCGGCGGTCACCTCGCCGACGATGCGGATCGCGAGGCCGGGGCCCGGGAACGGCTGGCGCGCAACGATTTCCTCGGGCAGCCCGAGTTCACGGCCGACCGCGCGGACCTCGTCCTTGAACAGCAGGCGCAGCGGCTCGACCAGATCGAACTCGAGGTCGTCGGGCAGGCCACCGACATTGTGGTGGCTCTTGATGTTCGCGGTGCCGGTGCCGCCGCCGGATTCGACGACGTCCGGGTACAGGGTGCCCTGGACCAGGAATTCGACCTTCGGTGCGGCGCCCGCGGCAGCGCCCTCCTCGAGCACGATGCCCGCGACCGCGTCCTCGAAGGAGCGGATGAACTCGCGGCCGATGATCTTGCGCTTCTCCTCGGGATCGGAGACGCCCTTCAGCTCGCCGAGGAACTTGTCCACCGCGTCGACGGTCACCAGCTTGGCGCCGGTCGCGGCGACGAAGTCCTGCTGGACCTGCTCGCGCTCGCCGGCCCGCAGCAGACCGTGGTCGACGAACACACAGGTGAGCCGGTCGCCGATCGCGCGCTGCACCAGCGCGGCCGCCACGGCGGAGTCGACACCGCCGGACAGGCCACAGATGGCGTGCCCGTCACCGATCTGCTCGCGCACGCTCTCGATCAGCGACTCGGCGATATTGGCCGGGGTCCACTGCGCGGGGATGCCCGCGAGCTCGTGCAGGAAGCGGCTGAGCACCTGCTGGCCGTGCGGGGAGTGCAGCACCTCGGGGTGATACTGCACGCCGGCCAGGCGCCGCGCACGGTCCTCGAACGCGGCCACGGGGGCGCCCGCGGTGGTACCGGTGACCTCGAAGCCCTCGGGGGCGTCGGTCACCGCGTCACCATGCGACATCCACACCGGCTGGATGGTCGGCAGGCCGCCGTGCAGCACACCGCCGTCGATGTTCAGCTCGGTGCGACCGTATTCGCGGGTGCCGGTTTCCGACACGGTGCCGCCGAGCGCCTGTGCCATGGCCTGGAAGCCGTAGCAGATGCCGAACACGGGCACGCCGAGATCGAACAGCCGCGCGTCGAGTTGCGGTGCGCCCTCGGCATACACACTCGACGGACCACCGGACAGGATCACGGCCAGCGGCTGCTTGTCGGCGATCTCTTCCACGGTCATCGTGTGAGGAATCACCTCGGAGAACACCCGTGACTCACGCACCCGTCGGGCGATCAGCTGGGCGTACTGCGCGCCGAAGTCGACGACGAGGACCGGTCTCTGAGTATCTGCCACCGCCACAGTTTAGTGACGGGGTGCGACGAGCAAGCAGCGGGCATCGCCGGAGGCCGGACTCGCCGTAGTGACTGTGCACGACGCGCCCCCATTCTTGGGCGTGGCGCGGCGGCTCTGGCTATCCTCGTGCTCGTGCCATTCGCCCGCGCGATCGATGCCGACATCTACTACGAGGACAGCGGTGGCACCGGTCCGGTGGTGCTGCTCGCCCACGAATTCTTCATGGATCGCACGATGTTCGCCTCGCAGCAGGCCGCGCTCGCACCCGAATTCCGGATCGTCGCCTGGGACGCGCGCGGTCACGGCCGCACCAGAGACCAGCGGTTGCCCTTCACCTACTGGACCGCGGCCAGGGACGCGCTGACGGTGCTCGACTCGATCGGCGTCGAACGCGCGATCGTCGGCGGGACGGCGCAAGGGGGCTTCACAGCATTGCGGACCGCGTTGGTCGCACCCGAACGGGTCGCCGCGCTGATCTTGATCAGCACCGAGGCGCACGGGCCGACCCTCGACCAGTCGACCGCCACCCAGCGATTCCTCGACGAGTGGCACGACCGCAGCTCCCGCGAGGAAGCCGCGGGCCGACTGGCCGACTGGCTCATCGGCGACGACACCTGGTACCGCGACATCTGGACCCGCCGCTGGGTCGGCGACGCCCACAGCGGGCTCGACGCCGCCGTCGGCTGCCTACTCGGACGCGACTCGGTACTCGACCGACTACGCGAGATCACCTGCCCGGCACTGATCATCCACGCCACACAGAGCGGCATCGCGGGCGACCGGGCCCGCACGCTGGCGGACGGGCTCACCGCCTCCACCTTCGTGGAGATCGATGGCGCCCGTCTCGCCGTCACGATGACGCACCCGGAACCGGTCAATACCGCGATCTCCCGGTTCCTGCGGGATCGGGTCTCACTGACCCACGTTCGTCAGCGCGGGCGGCCTGTCAGCGGACGCTGAGCCCGACCTTCTGGAATTCCTTGAGGTCGGAGTAGCCGGCCTTGGCCATCGAACGGCGAAGGCCACCGACCAGGTTCAGCGAGCCGAACGGGTCGTCGGAGGGACCGTAGAGCACGCGCTCGAGGCTCGGGCGGGCCGCCGCGCCGTCGGGGCCGTCCAGCCAGGCCTCGTCGACCGGCAGGAACGAACCGCGCGGCACCGAGGGGTGCGCGGTCGCCGAGGGCCAGTACCAGCCGCGACCGGGCGCCTCCGCCGACGCCGACAGCGGCACACCGAGCATCACAGCGTCGGCGCCACAGGCGATGGCCTTGGCCAGCTGACCCGAGGTGGCCACGTCACCGTCGGCGATGACGTGCACGTACCGGCCGCCGGTCTCGTCGAGGTAATCGCGACGGGCCGCGGCCGCGTCGGCGATCGCGGTCGCCATCGGCACACCGATGCCGAGCACCTCACCGGTGGTGGTGGCGCCCGGGAACGAGCCGTAGCCGACGATGACACCCGCCGCGCCGGTGCGCATCAGGTGCAGCGCGGTGCGGTGATCGCTCACGCCACCGGCCACGACCGGCACATCCAGCTCGGCGATGAAGGTCTTGAGGTTGAGCGGCTCCTCGCCACCCACGTGCTCGGCGGAGATGATGGTGCCCTGCACGACCAGCAGGTCGATACCGGCCTGGAGCAGCGCCGGGGTCAGCGCGCGGGCGTTCTGCGGACTCACGCGCACCGAGGTGGTCACCCCGGCCGCACGGACCTGCGCGACAGCGGCGGCCAGCAGGTCGGGCTGCATCGGCGCGGCGTGCAGTTCCTGCAGCAGCGAGATGGCCTTTTCGTAACCCCCCTTGTCGACCAGATCGAGCAGCTGGTCGATCTTGGCCTGCACGTCGGCGTGGCGGGCCCAGAGGCCTTCACCGTTGATCACACCGAGGCCACCCTGGCGACCGAGCTCGATCGCGAACTCGGGCGAGACCAGCGCGTCGGTGGGGTGCGCGAGCACCGGGATCTCGAAACGGTAGGCATCGAGCTGCCACGCCAGCGAGACCAGCTTCGACGAACGCGTCCGCCGCGAAGGCACGATATCGACGTCGTCGAGCTCATAGGTCCGACGAGCGACCCGTCCCATACCGATTTCGACCATGTCACGCACAGTTGCTCCTGTGTTTTTGGAGCGCTGGCGCGCTCGAGTTCGCGGCCACCACGGGCCGCCGGTCAGGCACCGCCGCTTGCTCCTTCGTCGCCTACGCGGCGGCGCCTGGCCGGCGACCCGGCCG
>NZ_JBSGVG010000060.1:0-27993 GCF_053608345.1 Nocardia sp. NPDC055050 | reverse complement strand
GCCGTCCCGTCGATCAGGTGCCGTTGCGTAGGCGACGAAGGAGCAAGCAACGGTGCCTGATCGACGGGACCGAAGGGGCCGCGAACTCGAGCGCGCCAGCGCTCCAAAACTACTGCCTGGGGAGCAGGTGCTTGCCGTCCTTGTCCGTGGACAGCGCCAGCGAGCTGATGTACTGGATCTCGCCTTCGGGACCCGGCACCGCCGAGGCGATCATGTCCGGGCGTTCGAAGTCCATGCCGGTGACGTGGCAGGTGAGCAGGTCGCCCGACGGGTTGCCGTGTTCGTCGAACATCGGCGCCTCGATGCCGTCGTCGGCGCGTCGCAGGTAGTACTTGCCCTTGGTGGCGATCGCGGTGAGCGGAGTCGCGATGAAGGCGACCAGCACCGCGACCAGCGGCGAGTACGGCTTCAGCAGTTCACCGAACAGGCCGAAGAAGGTCATGATCGACAGCACCGCCGACAGCCCGAAGCCGACCAGACCCACCGGGTTGAAGTCGTAGAGCATGCCGCGCCGGAACTCCGGCACCTTCGGCGAGATCTTCAGCAGGTACTTGTTCACCGCGATATCGGTGGCCACGGTGACGATCCAGGCGATGCCGCAGTTGGCGTAGAAGCCGAGGATGTTGTTGAGGAAGTCGAACATGTTCGCTTCCATCAGCACCAGCGCCACACCGAGGTTGACCACCAGGAACACCAGACGGCCCGGGTAGGTCTTGGTGACGCGGGTGTAGGAGTTGGTCCAGGCCAGCGAGCCCGAGTAGGCGTTGGTCACGTTGATCTTGACCTGGCTGATGACCACCAGCACCACGGCCAGCGTCATAGCCAGCCAACCCGGCACCATGTCCTTGTAGATCTCCAGGAACTGGTGCACCGGCTGGTTGGCGATGCCCTGCGCGGCGGGCAGGTTCGCGATCAGGTACACCGCGAGGAACAGGCCGACGACCTGCTTGGCCGCACCGAACAGCACCCAGCCGGGACCGGCGAGCAGCATCCAGCCCCACCACTTGGCCCGGTTCTCGGGCGTGCGCGGCGGCATGAAGCGCAGGTAGTCGATCTGCTCGGCGATCTGGGCGATCAGCGACAGGCAAACACCGGCGGCCAGCAGCGCGCCCGAAACGCTCACGCCCTCACCGTTCTCGCCGCCGTAGGCGAAGAACGAACCCACCGAATCGGGGTGGCGCACCAGCAGGAAGCCGAACGGCGCCACCATCAGCAGCAGCCACAGGGGCGTGGTCCACACCTGGAGTTTGGCCAGGGTGTTCATCCCGTAGATGACCAGCGGGAAGATGATGATCGTGGAGGCCAGATAGCCGAGCCACAACGGAATTCCGAGGCCTAATAACAGGCCCTGCGCCATGATCGAACCTTCGAGCGCGAAGAAGATGAAAGTGAACGACGCGAACACGATATTGGTGATCACGGAGCCGTAGTAGCCGAATCCGCTGCCGCGCGTGATCAGGTCGAGATCGATGTTGTAGCGCGCCGCGTAATAGGCGAGCGGAAATCCGGTGAGCATCACGACCACGGCGAAGATACCGATGCCGATCAGGGCGTTTCCGGTGCCGTGGGCGATGCCGATATTCGCGCCGATCGCGAAATCGGCGAGGTAGGCGATGCCGCCGAGTGCGGAGATGCCGACGACGGCGGGGCTCCATTTGCGGTAGCTCCGCGGGGCGAAACGCAGCGTGTAGTCCTCGAGTGTTTCTTTGGCGGCAGTATCTGCTCCGGCCATTTCCCTCTCTCCTTCATCCGCTGCCGCACGTAACCGGCGACTCACAGACGGTCCTGCATAGATGTAGACGCGAATTTTCCGATCCGTTACGCCGCTGTTACGCAGCCCGATGGTGACCGGGGTCACCGAAACGGCTCCGCAAAAACAAGCACGCGTGTATGTTTTTGGGCGGAGCGAGCGTCAGGAGACGACAGTGTTCGAATGGTCCGAGACCGATCTGATGATCCGCGACGCCGTGCGGGCGTTCATCGACAAGGAGGTCCGGCCGAACCTCGACGCCCTCGACAGCGGTGAGATGCTGCCGTATCCCCTCCTGCGCAAGCTGTTCAGTCAGTTCGGGATCGATGCGATGGGCGAGGACGCCGTCGCGAAGATGCTCGCCAAGGAAGCGGCGGGTCCGAGCGAAGGTGGCAAGAAGGCGGGCAGCCCGTTCGGCGATCAGCAGTCGACGATGGCGGTGCTGATCAGCGAATTGTCCGGTGTCTGTATGGGTCTGGTGTCCGCCCTCGGGGTGAGCATCGGGCTGGGCGCCACCACCATCATGTCGCGGGGCACCCTCGCGCAGAAACAGCGCTGGCTGGCCGACATCGTCACCCTGCGCAAGGTGGCGTCCTGGGCGATCACCGAACCCGATTCCGGCTCGGATGCGTTCGGCGGCATGAAGACTCGCGTGGAACGCGACGGCGAGGACTACATCCTCAACGGCCAGAAGACCTTCATCACCAACGGCCCGTGCGCCGACGTGATGATCGTCTACGCCAAGCTCGACGAGGGTGACGGCGCCGGCAAACGCGACCGCAAGGTGCTCACGTTCGTGCTCGACACGGGCATGGAAGGCCTCACCCAGGGCAAGCCGTTCAAGAAGATGGGCCTGCACTCCTCACCCACCGGCGAGTTGTTCTTCGACAATGTCCGGCTCGGCAAGGACCGGTTGCTCGGCGAGACCGAGGAACACCAGGGCGGCGACGGAAGAGAAAGCGCCAGAGCCAGTTTCACCGCCGAGCGGATCGGCGTCGGGTTCATGGCGCTGGGCGTGATCGACGAATGTCACCGGCTCTGTGTCGATTACGCGCGCAACCGCACGCTGTGGGGGCAGGAGATCGGGCGCTTCCAGCTGATCCAGCTCAAGCTGGCCAAGATGGAAGTGGCGCGAATCAACGTGCAGAACATGGTGTTCAACGTGCTCGAGCGCGCTCGCGCGGGCAAGCCGCCGAGCCTGGCCGAGGCCTCGGCGATGAAGCTGTACTGCTCAGAGGCCGCCACCGAGGTGGCGATGGAGGCGGTGCAGTTGTTCGGCGGCAACGGCTATATGAGCGAATACCGGGTCGAGCAGCTGGCCCGTGACGCGAAGTCGCTGATGATCTACGCGGGCAGTAACGAGATCCAGGTGACCCACATCGCCAAGGGACTGCTCGGGAAGTGAACCGGCCCCGGCCGCGAACAGCGTTGTCGCGGCCGGGAACTCATCACACGGCGCGCAGGTGCCCGCGGCTGGCGTAGATGTGCTCGGCGATCAGCGTGGCGATCCGGTCCGGCGCCTCCAGCATCGGCACATGCCCCACCCCGTGCACCAGGATCCGATCCGCCGACTCGGGCAGTTCGCGCAGGTAGCGGGTGGCGTACACGCTGTTGGGGATGATCCGGTCGTATTCGGCGAGCAGCATCCGCACCGGGGTGCTCAGCTCGCCCAGGTCGTCCATGCCCGGCGCGCGCAGGCTGCCGAGGATGAGCGGGATCATCGCCTCGCAATGCAGGACGGCGGTGAGCAGGGTCGCGAGATCACGGCGCGCGACAGCGCCGGTGTGCTTGGCGACCAGCAATGCGGCCACCTGCTGCACGAGCGCGTTGTTGATCGCCGCACCACCGAGGCGTTTGCCGATCTCGATGAAGGGGATCATCGACGCGAACTTGACGCCGATCCTGACCTGGCTCAGCGAAGGCGATGCCCAGCCACCCGCCGCGGCGATGGTGGTGAGTGTGCGAGCCCGGCCGCGTCGGGCCAGCTCGAGTCCCACCCAGCCGCCGAGCGAATTGCCCGCGATATGACAGGTGCGCCAGCCCAGCTCGTCGAGTTGATCTTCGATCTGATCGGCCAGGGCGTACACATCCAGCGCCCATCCTTCGACCTTCGGGCCACCCCAGTGCCCGGCGAACGCGGGCGCGTACACCTCGCAATGTGCCGACATCCGCTGCGCGACCTGCTCCCAGCAGTGTGGCGACAGCAGGAATCCGTGCAGCAACAAGACCGGGTCGCCGGACCCGATGTGCAACGCCGCGACGGGCGTGGGGCGGGCGGTGGACTTGGCGGTGCGTGACGTCATCGTCATCACCCCTTCCTGGACGACGGTGTCCGGGGGAGCATCCCTGCCTGCATTGTACGGTCGTACGGTGCCGATAATCCTCTCGACTGTGAACGTTAACGGGGTCCGTGCCGCTTCGACCAAGGGCATGACAGCCTGGTTGGCGGCGACCGAAGCCGACATCGTCTGCCTGCAGGAGACCAGGGCGACCGATGCGCAGACCGCGGCGGCGCTGGCCCCCGCGCTCGACGCGGGTTGGGTGCTCTCCCACGCCGAGCCCGAATCCAAGGGCCGCGCGGGCGTGGGGATCCTGTCGCGGCGCGCCCCCGATGCCGTGCGCATCGGGTTCGGCAGCACCGAGTTCGCGGCGTCGGGCCGCTATATCGAAGCCGACTTCGGTGAGGTCACCGTGGCGAGCGTCTACGTGCACTCGGGGGAGGAGAACACCCCCAAACAAGACGAGAAGTACCGGTTCATGGCCGAGCTCGGCGCGTACCTGAAATCGCGCACCGGCGAGTTCGTGGTGAGCGGCGACTGGAACATCGCCCCCGCCGAGATCGACCTGAAGAACTGGAAGGGCAACCAGAAGTCGGCGGGCTTCCTGCCCGAGGAGCGCGCCTGGATCGCCGAACTGCTCGCCGCGGGCTACGTCGACGTGGTGCGCGCCCTGCATCCCGGCGTCGCGGGCCCCTACAGCTGGTGGTCCTACCGCGGCCGCGCCTTCGACAACGACTCCGGCTGGCGCATCGATTACCAGCTGGCCCTCGGTGAGCTGACCGGGCGCGCCAAGCAGGCCGTCGTCGAACGGGCCGACGCCTACGACCAGCGCTGGTCCGACCACGCGCCCGTTACTGTTCAGTATCGATGACACTCTCACGCAAGACTCTCAGCCTGCTCGGTGGACTTGTCCTCGTCCTGGCGGCCATCGGCCTCACTGTGTTCGGCGGTCGCGGTAGCGACAGCACCACCGTCACGTCGACCACGCGTGCCGTCGCCGGCATCACCACCACCGCGTCCGCGCCGAAACCTGGCCCGCCCGCCGGGAATTCGTCGGCCTCACCGGTCACCAAGACCGCGGGTGTGCCCGACCGCGCCTATGTCACCCTCGTCGAGATCGACGCGGGGCGTTGGCCCGGCTCGGCCAACGCGCAGGGCACCAAGGGTGGCGAGCAGTTCATGAACCGGGGAACCAAACTGCCGCCCAAGGATTCGGGGGGCAAAGCGGTGAAATACCAGGAGTGGGATGTGAATCCCAAGCAGCCCAATCGCGGTCGTGACGCCGAACGCATCGTCACCGGCAGCGACGGTTCGGCCTGGTACACCGGCGACCACTACGAAACCTTCACGAGGATGCGCTGATGACTCCGCGAATGACGCTGTCGCAGTTCCTTGCTCGCCCCACCCCCGAAGCACCGGCTGCGACCGCGCCCCCGGTGCTCGGTGCGCTGCCGGTGAACGCCAACCAGTTCAGCGGCGTCCGCTACGACGCCCCCGCCGACTACCGCGTGCGCGAACTGCGGGGAACCAAGATGCGCACCACGGCAGAGCTGTTCGACGAGTTCGCCGCCGCCTTCCAGTTCCCGTACTACTTCGGCGCCAACAAGGACGCCTTCGACGAATGCCTGCGCGACCTCGACGATTTCGTGGGCGACGCCCCGGGCTATGTCGCGGTGATCCGCACCGCCGACGACCTGCTCGCCGTCGAACCCACCGAACGTGCCTGGTTCGACTCCGCCATCCGTGATTGCGCCGCGTATTGGGCGCGCCGCGAGGTCGCGTTTCGTGTCGTCTTGCAGGGCGACCCGGAGAAATTCGACGCGGTTTCGCTGACAGACTGACGTCCAGCACGCATCCGTAAGGTTCCTTATGCGCGGTTTGTCCGGCTATGGTCGGTCCCTGGTGCGTCGAGATCCGGCGGATCGGGACGGAGCTCTGCCGTGCGTTTCGCGAAGGTGATCGGTCTGGCGACGGCGGGAGCGATCGGCCTGCTCCCGCTCGCGGTTCCCGCGTTCGCCGCGCCGACGCAGACCCAGTACGCACCGACCATGCTGGTGCTCGATGCCTCGGGTTCGATGCTGGCGGCCGATCCGGGCGGCGGCACCAAGATGGACGCGGCGAGGACAGCCGTACGCGGTTTCGTGACGACCGCGCCCGCCACGGCGAAAGTCGGACTGTCGGTCTACGGCACCGGCACTGGATCCACCGACGCGGAAAAGCCCGCGGGATGCCGTGACGTCTCGGTGCTCGTACCGGCCGACACCATCGACAAACCCGCGCTGACATCAACCGTCGACAGGATCACCCCCAGCGGTTTCACCCCGATCGGCGCCGCACTGCGCACCGCCGCGGGCGCCCTGCCTACCGAGGGCCCGCGCTCGATCGTGCTGGTCTCCGACGGCCTCGACACCTGTGCACCGCCCGACCCGTGCGAAG
Source organism: Nocardia sp. NPDC055050 (assembly GCF_053608345.1). Classification (NCBI taxonomy): domain Bacteria; kingdom Bacillati; phylum Actinomycetota; class Actinomycetes; order Mycobacteriales; family Nocardiaceae; genus Nocardia; species Nocardia sp. NPDC055050. The sequence continues at coordinate 21,528 of NZ_JBSGVG010000060.1, read as the reverse complement.
TAGCCCGTGAACTCAGTGCCGACGGCGCCTCGATCGTCGTGCACACCATCGGTTTCGGGGTCGATGATGCCTCGCGCGCCCAGCTCATCTGCATCGCCGACACCACCGGCGGCACCTATACCGACGCCGCCGACGGCAAGGCGCTCGAGCGGGTGTTGCCCCGGGTGAGCACTGCGGCACTGCGCGACTACACCGCGGCGGGCACCCCCGTCGAAGGCGCTGCCGGATACCAGGACGCACCGGCGGTAGTGCCAGGGCAGTACCTCGACACCATCGGGCAGAAGAAGCCCCGCTACTACGCGGTGGACGTCCCCGAGGGGGCGACCGCGTACTTCAGCGGGACCGTCTCCTTCCCCCGTGGTGAGAACGCGGTGAGCTCGAACAACAGTCTGCGCCTGCGGGTCGCCGGCGTCGAGGGCCAGGACTGCAACGCCTCCGAACAGGAGAACGCCGTCCGATCCACCGATGGCGTCGCGCTCACGGTCAGCTCGCAATGGACCGGCGCGACCGATGCGAAAGACGGCACCGCGCGCACCGACAAGTGCAAGGGCGGCGGCCGGTACTACTTCAGTGTGGAATGGTCGGGTGTCGCCGACAACGCGCCGGCGACGCTGCCACTGGAACTGAATGTCACCGTCGAACCGGGCGTCACCGACGGCGGCCGCCCGGCGGAACCCGAACCGGCGTCGTTCACCGCGCCGAGCGGTCCGGTCGTACCGTTGGCCGGTGGCGGCTCGTTCAACGTGGCAACGGCCCTCGACGGCTCCGGCGTCTACGGCGACACCGTGCAGCGCGGCGAATTCGTCTTCTACAAGGTGAAACTCGACTGGGGTCAGGGCTTGGCCTATCGAGTGCGTTTCCTCGAGACCCCGGGCCGTGGCCTCGACAACGTCTCGGTCGTCACCACCACGCTGTACACGCCGTACCGTAAGGAGGCCGCCGACGAATTCGCCAGCTACAACGGTGCGCCCGACATTCTGCCCTCGAACAAGCAGGCTTTGGCCATCCCCGAGGTTCGCTATCGCAACCGCGAATCCTCGGACCGGGAAGTGTCGGAGAACGCGCTCGCCGGGTGGTACTACATCGCGGTGAAAGTCAGTCCGACACAGAATGATCCGGGTGTCGTTCGTCCCGTGCCGGTCGAGCTGGATGTCGTGGTGACCGGAACGCCGGAGGCGGGCCCCACGTATCGGGCTGTGCCCGGGTCCACCGATAGCTCGATCGAGAACGTGCCCGACACCGCGCAGGCCGCCGACGACGACAACTCCACGGCACTGCTCGGTACCGGCATCGCCGTCATCGCGTTCGCCCTCACCATCGGCGGTGTCATCGCGATCACTTTGCTGCGCAGACGAACTCGTCGATAGCGCAGTGCTCCGCCGGATGTTCTGATGCCACTGCAATTGACGGCTGTCATTGCCTGATCAGTCCGTTTAACGTCTTCGCGGAGCGGCCATCCAGGGTTGCCTGTGAGGAGAACTTGATGAAGCGAGTACTGGCCGGCGTGGGTATCTTCGCCGCTGTCATGGTGGCGTCGGCCGGAATGGCAACGGCCGATAGCGGTCTCGCACCCCAGCGGTCGGATGTCGAGCTGGTCGCCGAGGGGTCCCCGGGATCGAGCGACCTGGTCGGCAACCTGCTGCGCGCGCTGTCGAGCGGTTCCGCCGCGGAATGCGACGGCGTCATGCTCGATGTGTGCGTGCCCCTTCCGTCCCAGCCTGCGAACGGTGCGCAGATCGCGGACAGCGGTTCCGGTACCGGCTCGGTGCAAAATGTGGACATCCAGTTCTGGCGCCTGATCGGCTGGCTGAGCAACGGGTCGTCGGCGCCGTGCACCGGCGCGTGCTTCCCCCTGTAGCGGGATCGTTCAGCGGTAGCGACCGGCGAGGTCGTCGCCGAGCAGGACGAAAACGTCGGTGATCTGGTCGATCAGTTCCTCGCGGGTGAGATCGAGGTCGCCCGCGAGCCAGGTCGTGAGGGTCTGGGTCAGGCCGCCGACCAGGTAGATCGCCCGGAAGTCGACCAGGTTCTGTGGGACGTCGCCGCCGTAGAAGCCGGTGCCCTCGGCGGCGACCAGCCGGGCGAACGCCCGCACCGTCCTGGCGGTACGGGCGCGAAGCTCCGGGGTGGCCATTCCGGCGATCAGCGCGGCCCTGGCCTTGCGCGGGTCGTCGGTGAGCACCGAGATGCCCGCGTCGATCGCGGCGTGGGCCTGAACGCGGCTGTCGGCGGGCGCGGTGGCCAGTGCGGTGGCGATCGCCGCGGTGAGTTCGTCGGCGATGCGGTCGAGCAGGGCTTCCAGGACGTCGTCGCGCTTGTCGAAACTCTCGTAGTAGTACCGCTCGTTCAGGCCCGCGCGCGCACAGAGGCCGGCGACGGTGAGTTTGGCATCGGCGGCGACCAGGTCGAGCGCCGCGTCCAGCAGCGCGGTCCGCCGCTGGGATTGCCGCTCCTGCGCCGAAACGCCACCGTATGTCCGTTGTGCTGCCACAGCGTCCATTGTGCGTGCTGCCGTCCTCTCGCGGTGTTTTGGTAGAGACTCTTGCCAGAATATCAATTCTGGGGGATTCTATTGCCAGATGCACTCGACGAGGAGGCGCAACATGGCCACACGGCAGGGCGAACCCGGATATTTCGCCGACGATTCGATGATCCGGCGGGTGATGAGCAAGCGTGCGGTCGGTCTCACCTACGGCGTGCGAGCGCTGGTGATCGGCGCGGTGCATCCGCTGCTGTTCGTCGGCACCAGTGAACACACCGCGCATCGGGAAACCCCGTACACCCGCTTGGCCATCACCGGCGCCCTGTTCGAAGCGGTGTTCCTCGGCAGCTTGGCCGAGGCCGATCGCGCGCTGGCCTTCACCCGGCGCAAGCACGACGCGGTGGTCGGCACCCTGCCCGAAGACGCGGGCGCCCACCATCCGGCAGGCACCGCCTACGCGGCCCACGATCCGCACCTGATGTTCATGACCATGGCCTTCACCTTCGATTCGGCCGAGGTGATGTACGACCGCCTGGTCCGCGAACTCACGGCCACCGAGCGCGAAGACCTCTACCAGGACTATGTCCGCTGGGGTGAACTGTTCGGCATGCCGCGCGACGCCGCACCCGCCGACTACCCGGCCTTCCGTCGCTACTTCGACAGCTATCTGAACTCGACCGAACTGTTCCTCACCGAGGAGGCCGAACTGGTCGGCTCCTATCTCGCGGGCCACCGCAAGGCGTACCGGCTGCGCCCGCCTGCCGAACAGGTCGGTACCGCGCTGTATCTGCTGGTCCAGGGCAGTCTGCCGGCGCGGATCAGGCAGATGTACGGCATCGAGTGGGGGATCTCCGACGAACTGGCGCACCGCGCGCTGTGCCGCAGCATCCGCACCGCCCATGTCGTCCCGCCGCTGGCGCCCCGGGTACTGGCGGGCACGCTCGCCGGGCCGAGCGCCCCGTCCTATCAGCTGCTCGCCCGTCGCGAACAGCGCATGGTCAAGACGGGCCACCCGAGCATGCCCGGTGTCGATCCACGCAACTGGGTGCAGCGAAATTCCGCTTGAGCGGCATGGAAAGATTCGGGGTATGTCCAGTCCTGCCCCGGCCGAGACGGCCGAACGTAAGCAGCGGGTGCTGTCGGGCATCCAGCCCACCAGCGACTCCTTCCACCTCGGCAACTACCTGGGTGCGCTGCAGTACTGGGTGACGATGCAGGACGAGTACGACGCGCTGTACTTCATTCCGGATATGCACGCGATCACCGTCAGCCAGGATCCCAAGGCGCTGCGGGCGCGCACCAAGTCCGCCGCCGCCCAGCTGCTCGCGCTCGGCATCGACCCCGCCAAGTCCACACTGTTCGTGCAGAGTCAGGTGCCCGAGCACGCCGAGCTGTCCTGGGTGCTGAGCTGTATCACCGGTTTCGGTGAAGCGGGCCGGATGACCCAGTTCAAGGACAAGTCGGTCAAGCAGGGCGCCGAGAACGCGACCGTCGGCCTGTTCACCTACCCGGTGCTGATGGCCGCCGACATCCTGCTCTACCGCCCGCACCAGGTGCCGGTCGGCGAGGACCAGCGCCAGCACCTCGAGTTGACCCGGAACCTGGCCCAGCGCTTCAACACTCGTTACAAGAAGACCTTCGTCGTGCCGGAACCGCACATCGTCAAGGGCACCGCGAAGATCTTCGATCTGCAGGACCCGACCTCGAAGATGAGCAAGTCGGCCTCCAGCGACGCCGGGCTGATCAACCTGCTCGACGACCCGAAGATCACCGCCAAGCGGGTGCGTTCGGCGGTCACCGACACCGGGCGCGAGATCCGCTACGACCCGGAGAACAAGGCGGGCGTGAGCAACCTGCTGGTGATCCTGAGCTCGCTGCGCGAAACCCCGATCGTCGACCTCGAGGTGAATTTCGAGGGTAAGGGCTACGGTGATCTCAAGGCCGAGGTGGCCGACGCGCTGGTCGAATTCGTGACGCCCGTGCAGAAGAAGGTCCAGGAATACCTGTCCGATCAGGCGGAACTGGACCGGATTCTGGCCGCGGGCGCCGAGCGGGCGCGTGAGATCGCAGGCAACACACTCGCTCAGGTGTACGACCGGGTTGGCTTCCTCGCTCGCTGACCCGTTGCGCACCTGAGGTTTTCGCTGAAGGGGCGCGTGTCATGCAGTTGATCGAGAACATCTCGGCGGCCATCGAGAAGCAGATCGGGCGCAGGCCCTGGCTGGATCATCTGGTCAGGGCCGGTGGGCGGTTTCAGAGCCAGCGCGGTGACTTCTTCGCCGCCGGCATCACGTATTTCACTGTGCTGTCGCTGTTTCCACTGCTGATGGTGGCGTTCTCGGTGGCCGGTTTCATTCTGGCCGGGCACCCGGACCTGCTGAGCGAGTTGCAGGACAAGGTCGTCGAGAAGATTCCCAGTTCCTTCGGCACTCAGATCAACGACCTCATCGAACAGGCGATCAATTCCCGCGGCACGGTCGGCGTCATCGGCTTGCTGGTCGGGCTCTACACCGGGCTCGGCTGGATCGCCAACCTGCGGGCCGCGCTCACCGAGCAGTGGGCCAGTCACAGCCCCGACAAGCCGTGGTGGCTGGCCAAACTGTCGGATATCGGCGCGTTGATCGGTCTCGGCCTGGCCTTCGTGGTGTCGCTCGGTTTGTCGGCGGTCTCGGCGAGCGGGGTGGGCAAGGGGGTGCTCGAGCTGCTGGGGGCGGATCATCTGCCCGGGGCGGGTCTGGTGCTGCGGCTGGTTTCGATCGCGCTCGGACTGCTCGCGTCGTGGGCGGTGTTCGCGTGGATGATCGCGCGGCTGCCGCGCGAGCCGGTGTCGTTGCGCAGCGCGGCGCGGGCGGCGGTGCTGGCGGCGGTGGCCTTCGAGATCTTCAAGATCATCGCCGCGATCTATCTGCGGGCGGTGCTGTCCAGTCCGGTGGGGGCGACGTTCGGGTCGATCATCGGCCTGATGGTCTTCAGCTATATGTCCTATCGGATCCTGCTGTTCGCGACGGCGTGGGCGGCGACGTCGTCGGACAACGAACGTGCCGCGACGGTCGCGCCGCCGGACGCGGTGGTCATCCGGCCGCGGGTGGTCGAGCACGGGATGTCGACCGGGAGCGGCGCCGCCTACTTCGGGGCGGGGGCGGTGGCGGCACTGGCCCTGATGCTGGTGGGCAAGCGGCGGTAGCGCCCGCCGTCGGTGTCAGCGCCTGCGTCGGAAGGCCCTGCGCGCCCAGAGCAGCAGCACGAGCACCAGCACGGGCCCGCCGATCAAGGTGGCGATGCGGGCGCCCTGATGTGCCGGTTGGACCGGGTCGGCTCGGGTGCCGTCGGCGCGCGGCGGGGGCGACGCCAGGGGAACGCTGGGTTGCACTGCCTCGCTGCCTGATTCGGGTAGCTTGCCGATCCTGGCTTGGGTGTCGAGGGCGAAACCGTAGTCCAGCAGTCGCGCGGCCTGCTCCCAGGGCCGGATCGGGCGCACGTCGGCCTTGAGCAGGGTGACGACCAGGCGGTGCCCGTCGCGTTCGGCGGCGGCGACGAAGGTCTGACGGGCGTCGTCGGTGAAACCGGTCTTGCCGCCGATCGCGCCCGCGTAGTTGTAGAGCAGCTGGTTGTCGTTGGCGATCGGGAAGCCGGGGTGGTCCTTGTCGTCGGGAATCTTGGGGTCGGCGGGGAACCCGGGGAAGTCGACCTGCTCGGTGTGGATCAGTTCGGCGAACAGGGGGATGTTCATCGCCTCGCGGAACAGCACCGACAGGTCGTAGGCCGAGGTACTCATGCCGGGCCCGTCGAGGCCGGACGGCGTCGCCGCGCGAGTGTCCAACGCGCGCAACGACTTCGCCACCTCGTTCATCTTCGCCACGGCGGCCTTGTCGCCGCCGAGCTGGGTGGCGATGGCGTGGGCGGCGTCGTTGCCCGAGCACATGATCAGGGCCTGCATGAGCTGGCGGTTGGTGTAGCGGCCACCGGGGCCGATGCCGACCCTGGTGCCGTCGACATCGGCGTCGGCCTGGGTGCCGACCACGACCTTGTCCAGATCCAGGCTGCGCAGCGCGACGATGGCTAGGGCGACCTTGATGGTGCTGGCGGGGCGGTAGCGGCCGTGCGGATCCTTGGCGGCGAGTACGCGACCGGTGTCGAGGTCGGAGACCATCCACGCGGTCGCCGAGATCTCGGCGGGCACCGGGGGTGCGCCGTCGGGCACGATCACGCCGCAATCGCCCATCCGCTGACCGCCGACGGCGGGGGAGGGGACGGGGAGCTGGGTCGGTGTCGGCTCGCCGGGCGCAGGCACCTCCGAGGTGTCGATCGGTGCGGGCGGCTGCGTCTTCTGTGGGCAGTCGTCGGTGTTCGGCGTGGTGAACGGGGGTGTGGTGGTGGTACTCGAGCCGCCGTCGGTGGCGGGAACGGCGAAGGCGGGAGCGCCTGCGAGTGCGGTGACGGTGACGGCAGCACCGAGAAGGCATGCGGCGCGCAGGCCGACTTCACGAATCCTCATCGCCTCGCAGCCTAGTAGTCGCTGCTGTGGCGCGTTCGCCGGTCCACGAGCTGACAGGTCCGGACTCGGCGAGGGTATTGACATGAACTAGCAAATGAGAGTTACTATCAAAAAGTAGTAGCTCTCAATTTGGAGGAGATATGCGGACGGAAGACACCCGCCGCTGGCTCGCGCTCGGCGCGCTTGCCGTGGCGATGCTCACCATCGGACTCGACGTCACCGTGCTCACGGTGGCCATCCCGACGCTCGCGGTGGACCTGGATGCGAATACCGCTGCGCTGCAGTGGTTCAGCAGCGCTTACACGCTGGCTCTGGCCGCGCTGATGCTGCCCGCGGGCGCGCTAGGCGACCGGTACGGGCGCAAGAAGGTCCTGCTGGCAGCGCTGGTGCTGTTCGGTGTGGCCTCTCTGGCCTGCGCGTTCGCCGATTCGGCGGGCCAGCTCATCGCAGCCAGAGTGGCGCTCGGCGTCGCCGCCGCCGCGATGATGCCGCTGTCGATGGCCGTGCTGCCGGTGCTGTTCAGCGAACCGGCGCAACGGCAACGCGCGGTGACGATCTGGGTCACCTCGACCGCGATCGGTCTGCCGCTCGGTCCGATCGTCGGCGGCTGGCTGCTGCAGCACTACTGGTGGGGTTCGGTGTTCCTCATCAATGTGCCGCTGGTGATCATCGGGGCGGTTGCGGTGGCGACACTGGTGCCGGAATCACACGGCGACAGCGGCTTTCGCATCGACATCGTGGGTGCGCTGCTGTCGGCGGCGGGCATGCTCGGGCTGACCTACGGTTTCATCCGGATCGGCGAACGGGGCTGGGGCGACATCGCAGCGTGGCTCGTTGTGGTGGCGGGCGCCGCGCTGCTCGCCGTCTTCCTGTGGTGGCAGCGTCGCACCGCGCACCCGCTGATCGACCTCACGCTGTTCGCCACTCCCGGATTCCGTTGGGGTACAGCGCTGTCCATCCTCGTCAGTTTCGCCATGTTCGGGATGTTCTTCACCGTCCCGCAGTATTTCCAGGCCGTGCTCGGGGTCGATGCGCTCGGTAGCGGGTTGCGGCTGTTGCCGATGATCGGCGGGCTGGTGATCGGCAGCAGGTTGGTCGACATGTTGCTGCCGCGGCTCGGCCTGCGGGTCATGCTCACCGCCGGGTTCCTGGTACTCGCGGGCGGAATCGGGCTCGGCACGCTCACTCGGGTCGACAGCGGTTACGGTCTGACCGCGCTGTGGACCACAGTGCTCGGTATCGGGATGGGTCTGGTCATGCCCGCCGCCATGGGCATGGCGCTCGGGGAGCTCACCGCCGCCGGTTCCGGGTCGGGTTCGGCACTGCTGCAAGCACTTCGGCAGGCGGGTGGCACCATCGGCGTTGCCGTGCTCGGCACCGTGCTGTCCACCTGGTACCGGGCCGACCTCGGCGCGCTCGACCGTGCGCCGATCTCCGACGGTGTCAACGCGGGCGTCGCCCACGCGCGGGAGACCGGTGATCCGGTGATGCTGGCGCAGGTACAGCAGGCCTTCGTCACGGGCATGGACACCATGCTCGGGCTGTGCGCGGCGCTGTGTCTGGTCGCCGGACTCGGCACCGCGCTGTGGCTGCGGCGACCGACGGCACCGGTTACCGAGACGGATGCGGCAGAATCGATACATGTCGGTTGAGATGTCGCTACGCGAGCGGAAGAAGGAGCGGACCCGCCGAACCATCAGGGTCGAGGCGTTCCGGCTGTTCCGGGAACAGGGCTACACCGAGACCACGGTGGAGCAGATCGCGGCGGCGGCCGAGGTATCCCCGAGCACCTTCTTCCGCTACTTCCCGACCAAGGAACAGCTGGTCATCGCCGATGATCAGGACGCGCTGATGATCGAAGCGCTGGAGGCGCAACCGCGCGGCCTGCACCCGCTGACCGCCTTCCGCAACGCCACGGAGGCAGTGTTCTCGGCGATGTCGGCCGCCGACATGGCCTTCGAGCAGGAACGGCACGCACTGCTTTACCACGTCCCGGAGCTGCGCCCGGCGATCGGCCTGGAATTCCAGCGCAGCATCGAATTGGCGGCGCAACTGATGGCCGAATACACCGGCCGGGCTGCCGACGATTTCGAGGTGCGGGTGGCCGCGGGCGCCATGATCGGCACCATGCTCGCCATCGTGACCACCACCCCGGTCAATGCCGAGAATGTCGGTCACGCCCTGCGGTTCCTGCAGGCCGGGCTGCCGTTCGGTCCGGACGACGCACCGAACGGCAGCGATCGGACCTGACTAGTCGGCCTTGCCGTGCTGCACGGGGCAGCCGTGTGCCAGCGGGCCCAGCAGCTTGTTGTTGTCGTAGAAGTGCTCCAGCTCGAGGATGCGCAGGTCCTCGCTGACGCGGGCGATGGTCACACCGAACATCTCGATCTGCTCGCCGGTGGGCTGGTGGCCCTTGTACTCGCCCTCGAACTTGCCCCAGTGCCGCCAGCGGAAGCTCACCGACGGCGGGCCCGACAGCACTTCCTGGACCTCCCAGAAGAACCCGCCGGGGAAGGCGGTGTGGAAGATGTGGTGCGAGGAGTCGAAGGTCTCGTTGGCGGAGTCGTAGTACGGGTTGTCGCCGATCAGGATGTTGTAGCTGCCGATCCGAGCGAACTCCTCGGCGTCCTGCCACGTCCCGCCGTTGACCCGGCCGCGGTACTGGTCGGCCACCACCGACAGCCACGTCGCGGGGTCGGCCTTGTGCGAGACCTCCATCTCGAAGACCTTCACCAGGTCCTCGACGATCGCCTCGAGCGAGCCCGGCGCGTGCTCGACGCTGCGCTCGCGCGGGATCACCTCGTGGCTCAGTTCGTAGTCGGGAACGTTGCCGCGCCATTCCTCCGGCGCCGCGGCGGCGATCACGGCTTCCCGGCCCTGCAGCCACAGGGGCGCTTCCGGTTCCGGGTTCTGTTCGGCCTGCGTATCTGTCACGTCCACAGTCATTTTCGGTCTACCCGACCCTTTCAAAAAGCTCGAAGAACGGGTCGAAGGTAACAGTCGCGCATCGGTCGCGCGTGTCGGGTCCCAACAAGTGAGAAACACAAAATGTTGAACTGTGTTCTGTAGCAACGTTTTCGGAGATAGCTACGAGACAGCCCGGGTGGGGTGACCGAGTCTGGCCGGTGTTTCGTCATCCATGGTCGCGAAGAATTCGCCGAGCACGCCGACGATCTGGTCCACCGAATCCGCACAGAACAGCACCGGCTGGTAATGGGTGATGTCGTAGGCGATGGTGCCCATCTCCGCGACATCGAGCGGACGGAGCAGGGCGTGCCGGAATTCGTCGATCTCGCCATAGGACGACAGCAGTCCGGCGCCGTAGCAACGGATTTCGTCGTTCTCCCTGACCACGCCGAACTCGAGCGAGAACCAGAAGACATCGGCGAGGAATTTCAGCGCGCTGTCGGTCTCCAGCCGCGCCACCGCGCCACCGACCGTCTCGTACAGCGCCGCGAAACGCGGGCTGGCGATCTGGTTGGCGTGGCCGATGATCTCGTGGATCGCATCGGGTTCCGGGGTGTACAGCGGGGCGGAGTGGTGGCGGATGTACTGGGTGGAGTGGAAGGTGCGGTCGGCGAAGGAACCGAAGAACTCGCGCAGCGGAACGAGGCCGGCGGCGGGTACGTAGCGAAAGCCGGAGAGGGGGGTGAGCAGCCGCGACACCTCGTCGAGTTGCGGGATGTGATCGTGCGGGAGGGCGAGGTTGCCCGCTGCCTCCCTGACCTCACGGCAGGCATAGACCTCGTGCTTGCGGGCCAGCTCGGCCGAGGCGATCCGCCATACCCGCTGCTCGTCATCGGTGTAGTCGATGTGGGGTACGGGGGCGCCGGGGGAGTAGTCGAGTGCGAGCGCGGCGATGGCGTTGCGGCGCGCGCGGTAGTGCTCGTCGTGCACGCCGGGGTGGTCATCGCTCAGATGCACCGTCACATCGCCGTCACGCTCGCGCGTCACCGGCGAGTAGAGCTGGGCCTCGGTGAACATGACTCCAGGCAAGCACCGCATTCCCGTCGCGACAACAACCACGCCGGCAACTACGCAAACTGCACAGTTGCAGGGGTGGTCGCCGTCGGATTCCGGCGGTGAACTGTGTTTTCTGTGTGCTTGCTGTCCGATGCCGACTGCCGCTGTGTGGACTTGCGAACGCGTGGTTTCGGTAACGACGCGGTGAATTAGCGGACGAGCCGAGCCGCCATCACGCAAGATTGCGATCGTAGAAGAGGAGGATGCGTGCGCAACCTGCGAATAGATCTCGATCAGCGCCTGCTGGCCGCTGCGGCCGACATCATGGGCACCGCCGACAGCAATGCCACCGTCAACGAGGCGCTGCGCCGCATCGTTGTGCACGAACGCCAGCTACGCAATTTGGAACGGCTGATGGCCGATTCGGTTTTCAGCGCGGAGCCCACCTAGCGGGTGGATCCGGGTTCGGGTTTCGTCACCCACGTGGTGGCCGAGGGGTAGCCCGGACTTGTCGGTACCCCCTGCGATCATCGACAGTCAGTCACCGATCCGCAGGGGGAAACGATGTCGGTTCCGATCGCGAGTTTGCCTGTTGCCCAACGTCCGCGCGAGCGGCTGCTGATGCTGGGCCCGCACGCGCTCAGCGACGGCGAGCTACTGGCGCTGCTGCTCGGCCAGGGGACTCGCGGCCGATCCGCGTTGGAGGTCGCCGCCCAATTGATCGGCGACTACGGCGGATTGGCCGAACTCTCCGCGGCCCGCCCCGAAGAACTGGCCGCTCGCGCGGGCATCGGCCCGGCCAAAGCCGCCACGGTCGTCGCGGCTTTCCACCTCGGCACCCGCTCACGCACGCCCACCGATTCGCTACCGCAGCTCACCACGCCCGAAGACATCGCGGCAGCGGCGATCCCGCTCTTCGCGGGCGCCCGGGTGGAGCGACTTCTCGTGCTCGTCTGCGACACCCAGAACCGTCTGCGCCACCGCGCTTTCGTCGCCGAAGGCGCCATCGACCACGTCGCCGTCCCCGTCCGGGAAATCCTCAACACCGTCCTGCGCCACGACGGCCGAGCCTTCGCCGTGGTCCACAACCACCCCTCCGGCGACCCGGCCCCCAGCCCCGACGACCGCCGAGCCAGCACCCTGCTCCACCAAGCCGCCCGCACGGTAGGTCTGCGCTACCTCGACCACATCGTGGTCGCGGGCGAAACCTGGTCCACCGCACCGCCTTTCCCTTGACGGCGCGGACGCGCCTCAGCCTGCGAAACCGGTGGTGCGAGCCAGATCCGCGAGCATGGCGTCGAACATGATCTCCGGATCGGCCAGGGGGATCGGATAGTTGCCGAACACCTCGAGGGTGACGTGACCGAACAGCCGGGCCCAGATCTGCACCATCAGGTAGGTCACGCCGAGATCCAGCTTCTCGGCGGGGAACTTCTGTCCCGACTCCGAGAGCATGGCCAGCAGGTCGGTCTGGAAGCCGATGAGGTCCTCGCGCAACGCGGCCGGGATGGTCTCGCCCGGTGGGGTGGCGATCTCGAAGTTCGCCAGCAGCCTGCCCGCCGCGGCAAGGAAGATCCGGCCGAAGGGCTCGTCAAAGCGGCGCATCATCGGCCGCCCCGAGGTGGGCGAGGCGAACACCAGCGTGAATTCCCGCGGGTTCGCCAGCGCCCAATGCCGGAACCCCCGGCAGATGGCCAGGAACTGCACCGCGCCGTCGTCGGGCAGCGGCTCGATCTCGGTCGAGAGGAACTCGGCCAGATCGGCGCAGAACTCCACCCGCATCCGCTCGATCAACTCGTCGCGCGACGAATAGTGCCGGTACAGCGCGGGCGCGGTGACGCCGAGTTCGCGTGCGATCGCCCGCAGGGTGACCGAATCGGGGCCTTGCCCGGCCAGCAGCGCCCGCGTGACCCGCCGGATATCGGCGTCGGTCACGACAGGCACACGGCCACGTGCCTTGCCCGTCAAGCGGCCACCCCTTCGATCATGTGTCGGTTCAAGCGTATTCGACTTCCCACCGCTTGATGCCGTTGAGCCAGCCGCTGCGCAGCCGCACCGGATCGGAGACCTGGCGCAGGTTCGGCATCGCGTCGGCAATGGCATTGAACATCAGGTCGATCTCCAGGCGGGCCAGATTCGCGCCGACACAGTAGTGCGTTCCGGTGCCGCCGAAGCCGACGTGCGGGTTGGGATCGCGCAGGACGTCGAACCGGAACGGGTCGGCGAAGGCGTCCTCGTCGAAATTGGCCGAGCTGTAGAACAATCCGATTCGCTGGCCCTTCTTGATCTGCTGCCCGCCCAGTTCCAGGTCACGCGTCGCGGTGCGCTGGAACGCGGTCACCGGCGTCGCCCAGCGCACGATCTCGTCCGGTGCGGTGCGCGGACGCTGCTGCTTGTAGAGCTCCCACTGGTCCGGGTTGTCCACGAAGGCCTTCATGCCGTGGGTGATCGAATTGCGGGTGGTCTCGTTGCCCGCCACCGCGAGCAGGATCACGAAGAACGCGAACTCGTCCGAACCGAGGTGCTCGCCGTCGACGTCGGCGTTGACCAGCTGGGTGACGATGTCGGAGGCCGGACAGCCGCGGCGCTGTTCGGCCATGTTCCAGGCGTAGCCCATCACCTCGGCGGTCGCGGTGTGGTGATTGCCCTCGAACTCCGGATCGTCGTAGGAGATCATCTGGTTGGTCCAGTCGAACAGCTTCATGCGGTCCTCCTGCGGCACGCCGATCAGCTCGGCGATGGCCTGCAGCGGCAGCTCGCACGCGATCTGCTCGACGAAGTCGCCGCGACCGGACTTCTTGGCCTCCCACACGATCTTCTCGGCCCGCTCGGTGAGCGCGGCCCGCAGATTCTCCACCGCGCGCGGGGTGAAGCCCTTCGACACGATGCGCCGGATCTTGGTGTGCTGCGGCGGATCCAGGTTCAGCATGAGCATGTTGCCGAGCATGTCGATCTGCTCGCGCGTGGTCTCCTCGTTGAACCGGATGATCGCCGTGTTCTCGTGCGAGGAGAAGTCCTCCGGATTCTTCGAGATCTCCTTGATGTCGGCCAGCTTGGACACCACCCAGTACCCGCCGTCGTCGAACCCGCTGGCGCGGTCGGGCTGCGCGCACCACCAGACCGGCGCGGTGCGCCGCAATTGCGCGAACTCCTCGATCGGCAATCGGCTGGCGAGGAGGTCGGGATCGGTGAAATCGAATCCCGCGGGGATGTTTGTGCTGGTCACGGCAGTCTCCTTCGATCCGGTGCGCGGACTTCGCACCGTGATGTGGAACACGTTCACCACGATGAAACCACGTCGGAACCGTTTATGAACAGTGTTTAGTAATACCTGTTCACAAACTGGTTCCATGGGCTCGGGAGGCGTGGTCCGGCCCGGGATCCTCCGATTCGCCGACCACCACCAGCGGTCCTGGGCAAGATGGCGGCGTGGACCTGCCGTTTCTGCGTGCGCACCCGCACCTGCTTCCGACGTTCCTCGCTCATCAGCGGCTGCGGACGACGCCCGTCGCGGGTGGGTCGATCAGCGTTGCCGAGCGGATCTTGCTCGACGACGGGACGCATCTGTTCCTGAAGACCTGGCCCGGCGGGGTGTCCGCCGCCCCGACCGCCGAGCGGGCGCCCGCTCCGTCCGGACTCTTCGCGGCGGAGGCGCAAGGGCTTCGCTGGCTGCGAGAGGCCGGTGGTGTCGCGGTGCCGGAGTTGTACGCGCAGACCGATGAACTGCTGCTGATGCAGTGGGTCGACCATGCTGAGCCGACCGCCGCTGCCGCCGAACGATTCGGTGCGGGATTGGCGGTGACCCACAGCGCGGGCGCCCCCGAATTCGGCGCTGCCGCCACGGGTTTCCTCGCCGGTCTGCCCCTCGACAACACCCCCGGCGAGGACTGGCCCACCTGGTACCGCGAACGCCGAATCCTGCCGTACCTGAAACTCGCCGTCGACGCGGGCGCCCTCGACCCCGCCGACGCCACCCACATCGAATCGATCCACATCGAAGCCCCCGACGAAGCCCCTGCCCGAATCCACGGCGACCTCTGGCCGGGAAACATCCTCTGGGGCCCCTCCGGCACCCCATGGCTGATCGACCCCGCCGCCCACGGAGGCCACCCCGAAACGGACCTGTCCACCCTGTCCCTCTTCGGCGGCGCCCCCTACCTCCCCCGAATCGTCGCCGCCTACAACGACGTCCACCCCTTGGCCCCCGATTGGCAAACCCGCATCCCCCTCCATCAGCTCCACCTCCTCCTGGCCCACGCCGTCCTCTTCGGCCGTTCCTATCGAACCGCCGTCTTGGACGCGGCCTCCCATTACCGCTAGTGCGTCTGACGGGACATGGTGCGTCGGAAAGAGGCAGGGGTACTGGTTGTCAATGGCGAAGGCCACCAACATCATTCGACGCTGATGGCCTTTGTCGGTCAGGTGTTCAGATCGGCGACGGCTCCTGTCGCCGTAGTGCGGGCAGGACTCGGGGTGCCGATCGGGTCGCCCATACTGCGAACCCGATGTAGAGCGCCTGTTCCGGGATTCGCTGCCACAGGGGCGATGCGGGCTCGCCCGCGAACGGGATGTCGTTGAGGGCGGCGTAGATGTTGGCGGGTAGGAGCAGGAGGAACAGCGGCACCAGGGCCCAGCCCGCGATCCACCTCGTGCGGGTGAGGATCAGGCCGACCGCGGCGAGGAGTTCCAGGACGCCGCTGGCCAGGACCATGAAGCCGGGGAACGGGACGAAGGGCGGGATCATGGCGACCATGTCGGCGTAGTTGGGCATCACGGTGACGCTCGCGGGCATGAAGTGCGCGGTGCCCGTCATCATCAGCATGACGGCCAGTGCGTGGGCGGCGCCGGCGGACCACGAGGCGAAACGGGGTACGCCGAGCGCTCCGAGCGTGCGAAAGACGACGAGCGAGCCGACCAGGGCGACGAGGGTGATCATAAGTACTCCCAGAATGGATACTGACACTATCTACTATGGATAGTAACACTATCCACCCTGTCGTCATTCCCCGCAAGTGCCGACCAACGACAAAGGCCGCCCACACCTTTCGGCGTGGACGGCCTGAGAAGCGAGAAGGTCAGCGGGTGAAGAGCAGGGCCCGCTTGACTTCCTGGATCGCCTTCGTGACCTCGATGCCACGGGGGCACGCGTCGGTGCAGTTGAAGGTGGTGCGGCAGCGCCAGACACCTTCGACGTCGTTGAGGATGTCGAGACGCTCGCGGGCGCCTTCGTCACGGCTGTCGAAGATGAAGCGGTGGGCGTTCACGATCGCGGCCGGGCCGAAGTAGCTGCCGTCGGTCCAGTACACGGGGCACGACGTGGTGCAGCAGGCGCACAGGATGCACTTGGTGGTGTCATCGAAGCGGGCCCGGTCGGCCTGGCTCTGGATCTGTTCGCGGGTGGGCTCGTTACCCGAGGTCATCAGGTACGGCTTCACCGCGCGGAACGCGTCGAAGAACGGCTCCATGTCGACCACGAGGTCCTTCTCCACGGGCAGGCCGCGGATCGGCTCGACGGTCATGGTGAGGGTCTTGTCGCCCTTGGGCAGCATGTCCTTCATCAGCACCTTGCAGGCCAGCCGGTTCACACCGTTGATCCGCATGGCGTCGGAGCCACACACACCGTGGGCGCAGGAGCGCCGGAAGGTGAGGGTGCCGTCCAGGTAGGACTTGATGTAGATGAGCACGTTGAGGAAGCGGTCGGTCGGCAGGACCGGCACCTGGAACGAGTCCCAGTGCGCGCCCTTGTCGTCCTCGGTGCTGAACCGGGCGATCTTGACGGTGACCATGACCGAGCCCTCGGGGACCGGCGCCGGCTTCTGCTTGGTGGGTTCGATAACAGCAGTCATCAGTACTTACGCTCCATCGGCTCGTAGCGGGTCTGCACCACCGGCTTGAAGTCGAGGCGGATCTCGGAGATGAGCTCCGGGCCCTCCTTGTACGCCATCGTGTGCCGCATGAAGTTCGTGTCGTCGCGGTCCGGGTAGTCCTCGCGAGCGTGGCCGCCACGCGATTCCTTGCGGTTGAGCGCGCCGACGACGGTGACCTCGGCCAGCTCGAGCAGGAAGCCCAGCTCGACGGCCTCGAGCAGGTCGCTGTTGTAGCGCTTGCCCTTGTCCTGCACCGTGATCCGGGTGTAGCGCTCCTTGAGCGTGTGGATATCGGTGAGGACCTTCTTGAGGGTTTCCTCGGTGCGGAACACGCCCGCGTTCGCATCCATCGTGGCCTGCAGCTCGGTGCGGATGTCGGCCACGCGCTCGTTGCCGTGGTCGGACAGGATCAGCTCGAGCCAGTCCATCACCATCTGCGACGGGTTCTCCGGCATCTCGGTGAACTCGGTGCGATTGGCGTACTCGGCGGCCGCGATGCCGGCGCGACGGCCGAACACGTTGATGTCGAGCAGCGAGTTGGTGCCGAGACGGTTCGCGCCGTGCACCGAGACGCACGCGCACTCACCGGCGGCGTAGAGGCCGGGGACCACGTCGGTGTTGTTGCGCAGCACCTCGCCACGGATCTTGGTCGGGATACCACCCATGACGTAGTGGCAGGTCGGCATGACCGGCACCAGCTCGGTCACCGGGTCCACGCCGAGGTAGGTGCGCGCGAACTCGGTGATGTCGGGCAGTTTCTCCTCGAGCACGTCGGCGCCGAGGTGGGTCACGTCGATGTAGACGTAGTCCTTGTTCGGGCCGGCGCCACGGCCCTCGGCCACCTCGAGCACCATCGAGCGGGCGACGATGTCACGCGGCGCGAGGTCCTTGATGGTGGGGGCGTAGCGCTCCATGAAGCGCTCACCGGAGGCGTTGCGCAGGATGCCGCCTTCACCACGCACGGCCTCGGAGATGAGGATGCCCAGGCCGGCGAGGCCTGTCGGGTGGAACTGGTGGAACTCCATGTCCTCGAGCGGCAGGCCCTTGCGGAACACGATCGCCATGCCGTCACCGGTCAGCGTGTGCGCGTTCGAGGTGGTCTTGTACATGCGGCCCGAGCCGCCGGTGGCGAACACGATCGACTTCGCGTGGAAGATGTGGATCTCGCCGGTCGACAGCTCGTAGGCGACGACGCCGGTGGCGACGGGGCCACGATCGGACTCGGTCATCACCAGGTCGAGCACGTAGAACTCGTTGTAGAACTCGACGTCGTGCTTGACGCAGTTCTGGTAGAGCGTCTGCAGGATCATGTGACCGGTGCGGTCGGCGGCATAACACGCGCGACGCACGGGCGCCTTGCCGTGGTCACGGGTGTGGCCACCGAAACGACGCTGGTCGATCTTGCCCTCGGGCGTGCGGTTGAACGGCAGGCCCATCTTCTCCAGGTCCATGACCGCGTCGATGGCCTCTTTGGCCATGATCTCCGCGGCGTCCTGGTCGACGAGGTAGTCGCCACCCTTGACGGTGTCGAAGGTGTGCCATTCCCAGTTGTCTTCTTCGACGTTGGCCAGCGCGGCGCACATGCCACCCTGGGCCGCGCCGGTGTGGCTACGGGTCGGGTACAGCTTGGTCAGGACCGCGGTGCGAGCGCGCGGGCCGGCCTCGATCGCCGCGCGCATGCCCGCGCCACCGGCGCCGACGATGACCACGTCGTAGCGATGCTCCTGAATCGGACGGGATTCACTCATGCGAGGTGGCCTGTTCCTAACCTGTGATGTTGGGGTCGAAGGTGAAGATGACGTACGTGCCGACGGCGACGACCAGGATCATCGACAGCACGAGGATGACCTTCAGCCAGAACCGGGTGGAGTCCTTGCGCGAGTAGTCGTCGATGATGACGCGCAGACCGTTGCCGCCGTGCAGCTGAGCGAGCCACAGCATGGACAGATCCCAGAACTGCCAGAACGGGCTCGACCAGCGACCGGCCACGAACGCGAAGTTCAGCCGGTTCACGCCGCCGTCGATCATCAGCATGATGAACATGTGGCCGAGCACGAGAACGATCAGGAACAGGCCGGAGATGCGCATGAACAGCCATGCGTACTTCTCGAAGTTGCCGTTCGACTTGCCACGCGGCGAACGCGGGGAGTCGAGGCTGGCCGGGCGATCGTAGGACTTGCCGAGGACAGGTGCAGACATATCAGTGCTCCGTCAGCAGGTAGAAGAACTGGCGGCCGACGCCCGCGGCGGAGACCAGAACCCAGATGGTGAGGACGATCCACAGCATCTGCTTCTGGAATCGCGGACCCTGGGACCAGAAGTCGACCAGGATGACCCGGACACCGTTGAGGGCGTGGAACAGGACGGCGACGACGAGACCCATCTCCATCAACGCCACGACGGGGTTCTTGTAGAGCTCGATCGCGTGGTCGTAGGTATCCGGGTTGACCCGGACGAGTGCCGTGTCCAACACATGCGCGAAGAGGAAGAAGAACAGCGTGACACCGGTGATCCGGTGCAGCGCCCACGACCACATGCCAGGGTCGCCGCGGTACAGCGTCTTCCGCTTCGGCTGGGCCGGAGCCGGAGCTTCTATCGTGGTCATAGAGTGCGGTGCCTCCAACGTCGTTGATGGACCCGGTCACAGATCCGACGCCGGCATGCGTGGAGAGGCAAATGCCCAGGTGGCTGCGCTGTATTCTCGAGCGCTGGCCCGCCGCCGGGAACCTGAACCGATCTTCGGTGAACTCTAATCCCCTCTGTTTCGCGGAACTAATTCGGCGTGCCGTGCGTTGCGCGTAAAACAGGCGAGTTAGGTTTACCTTTCTCGATGCCGGATACTGGTGTTTCGGCCCCTGTTTCCCGGTGTTCGGCGGGATCGGCTGGAGGTTATCGGTGCCCGAAATCGACTGGAATACGTTGCATGACATGGCAATTCGGGCAATGGGGTCGGCGTACGCCCCGTACTCGGGTTTCCCGGTCGGCGCCGCTGCTCTCAGCGCGGATGGCCGAATTGTGAGCGGATGCAATGTGGAAAATGTCTCATATGGGCTAACCCTGTGTGCCGAATGCGTACTCGTCGGTAACTTATTTGCGTCGGGTGGCGGCCGTCTCGTCGCCGTCTCGGTGACCGATTCTCGCGGCGAAATCCTGATGCCGTGTGGGCGCTGTCGTCAGCTGCTGTTCGAACACGGCGGGGGCGAACTACTGGTGGACCACGCCGACGGCCCGAAGCCGCTGTCGGAGCTCCTGCCCTACGCCTTCGGACCGGATGATCTGGCGGCCGGGCAGCAGTAGCCGGGTAGCAGTGCCAGACTTGGCGCCATGACGGCACTGGATGCGGTTTCGGTCATTACTACCAAGCGTGACGGCGGCGAGCTGTCCGACGCACAGATCGACTGGGTGGTGGACGCGTTCACCCGGGGGATCGTGGCCGACGAGCAGATGTCGGCCCTGGCCATGGCGATCGTGTGGCGGGGGATGACCCGGCGCGAAACCGCGCGGTGGACGGCGGCGATGATCGGGTCGGGCAGCCGGATGGACTTCACCGACCTGCCGCGACCCACCGTCGACAAGCATTCGACCGGTGGGGTCGGCGACAAGATCACCCTCCCGTTGGCTCCGCTGGTGGCCGCGTGTGGGGCCGCGGTGCCGCAGTTGTCCGGGCGAGGGCTCGGGCACACCGGTGGGACGCTGGACAAGCTCGAGTCGATCCCCGGCTGGCAGGCCGATGTGACGGTGCCGCGGATGCGGGAGACCCTGGCCGACCCGGCGATCGGCGCGGTGATCTGCGCGGCGGGTGCTGATCTGGCGCCGGCCGACAAGCGGCTCTACGCGCTGCGGGATGTGACGGGGACGGTCGAGTCGATTCCGTTGATCGCGAGTTCGATCATGAGCAAGAAGATCGCCGAGGGGACAGCGGCGCTGGTGCTGGATGTGAAGGTCGGGTCGGGTGCCTTCTTGAAGACTCTCGACGGCGCTCGCGAACTCGCCACGGCGATGGTCGAACTCGGGCGCGATGCGGGTGTGAACACGGTTGCCTTGCTGACCGCGATGGATACTCCGCTCGGGCGGACCGCGGGCAATGCGATGGAGGTGGCCGAGTCGGTGGAGGTGCTCGCTGGTGGGGGACCTGCGGATGTGGTCGAGCTGACTTTGACGCTCGCCCGCGAGATGGTCGCGCAAGCCGGGCTGCATATCGATCCTGCTGATGTTCTCGCTGACGGCCGGGCTATGGATCACTGGCGGGCGATGATTCAGGCGCAAGGTGGGGATCCGGACGCTGCGCTGCCCGTCGCTCGGCATACCGAGATCGTGCGGGCCGAATCGAGTGGGGTGCTGACCTGGCTCGATGCGATGGGGGTGGGGGTTGCCGCTTGGCGGTTGGGGGCGGGGCGTGCTCGTCAAGGGGAGAAGGTGCAAGCGGGCGCTGGGATCGAGATGCATGCCAAGCCGGGGGACCTGGTGGTGGTGGGGCAGGCGCTGTTGACGTTGCACACGGATACGCCGGATGCATTTGCTGGGGCTTTGGCGGCGCTCGAGGGAGCTGTGACGATCGAGTCCGCGCCGGATGGGAAGCCAGGGGAGTTGGTGCTCGGGCGGATCGGCTGACAAGGGTTGGTAGTCCCAGGACGGTTTGACGCTGTGTTTTTGGCGCGCTGGCGCGCGCGTGTCCGCGGCCCTGAGGGGCCGCCGGTCAGGCACCGGGGCTTGCTCCTTCG
>NZ_JBSGVG010000059.1:0-28096 GCF_053608345.1 Nocardia sp. NPDC055050 | reverse complement strand
CCGTTGCGTAGGCGACGAAGGAGCAAGCAACGGTGCCTGATCGACGGGACCGGCGGGGCCGCGAACTCGAGCGCGCCAGCGCTCCAACAACTCAGCTGTAGCGCGACAGGCAGGTGGTTTCGCCGTTGAGGACGCCTGCGCGGAAGGCGTCGACGCGGGAGAACCCGCTGGGCACCGTGTTGCCCTCGGCGTCGCTGGCGGCCAGTCCGTCGGTGAGCAGGCCCGAGACCGCTTCGTCGAGGTCGCCCGCCGACAGCTGGATGTCGCCCTGGGTGACCGGACGGCCGGGCTGGGCGAGTTTGCCGGTGACGACCCCGGACAGGCAGGCCGCGCGCAGTCCGGTCTTCGCGCCGGTCAGCTGCTGGCCGTGGCTGCGCTGCACGGCCAGGGTGTAGCGGGAGATGAAGACGACGTAGCCGTTGTAGTCGCCGCTGACCTTCACCGGCAGCGGGCCGTCGTCGTCGGTGTCGCTGGCCCCGCGTTCGGCCAGTCCGGGCACATCGGTGGCGATGGTGTTCTTGGCGGGGCAGTAGGTGACCGGTTCGGTGACCGCGCCGTCCTTGCAGTCGATGCGCGAGCCCGCGTAGTCGTAGGTCGGCGCGTCCTTCACCGGCAGGATGGCCTGGAGCGCCTTGCTCAGCTCGACGAGATTTTCCTTGGAGACGGGGTATTCGCCGCGCCCGCTGTCGCCGGAGAAACTCTGCGGCAGAGAGCCGCGGCGCGAGTCGATCTCGTCCTCGTCGATGCCCTTGCAGCCGCGCGGCCCGTCGGTGAACCCGATCTGGACCGCGGTGACGCGCTCGAAGGCCGAACCGTGCACGCTCTCCGGGTCGTCGGGATCGGAGTCGCGAATCGAAACAGTCGCGGCCAGAACGGAATTCAGGCCGTCGGAGGTGTTGATCGTGAAGTGCTTCGACTTGCCTTCCGCGACATGGCGCATGAACGCGCCCGCGAAGCAGTCGGCCTGCTGCTCCTTCACCAGAACCGGCGTCTTCTTGGTGACCATCTTGGCCATGCTCTGGATGGCGTGGCCGTATTCGTGGGCCAGCACCATCACCACCGACATCGTGCCGAAGGTCTCGCTCATGGTGGGCAGCAGCATCTCGCGGTCCCAGCCGATCGAGTTGTCGCTGCGGCAGTAGGCGGCATTGACCAGGTGGTAGGTGGTCTCCTTGCAGAATTCGACCGCCTGGCTGCGGGCCGCCCTGGCCTTCCAGGAGATCAGCTTCTCGACCGGGTCGAAGGTCTCGCCGGGGAACTCGGTACCGAAGCCCGCCTGCCAGTAGGACTGGATGTCGTCGATCGCGTTGAGCGCCAGCTGGTCCACCTCTCCGCCGTCGCCGTTGGACGCGGTGAGGGGCGAATCGGGAACCCCGGTGCGCGGACCGTTCGGCCCACCGGTGGTCGGCAATCCCGCCACCTGGAACGGATCGTCGTAGATCGAGACCCCGTGCCCATCGATCGCCCGCGTGCACCCGACACCCATCAGCGCGCATAGCACGACAGAGATCGCAACGAACACTTGGGCTTTCGGCATACGTCCCCCTGGTCGGCCGGATACACGTGCAGGTCGATCGCCGGATCGGGCACAAAGCCGTCTCGGGGGCACCGCCGATGTCCGGGCGATGGCATAGTATCCGCTCCATGTCTTCACCGGGGGCGCAGACCATCACCGTGCGCCATGATGGAACCGAACGAGTCTTCGAAGCGAGTCAGCAGATCACCATGGGCCGCGCGCCCGAGGTCACCCTGTTCGTGGACAGTCCGCTGGTCTCTCGTGTGCACGCCACTCTTCGATTCAGCAACGGCGCGTGGGTGCTCGCCGACAACGGCAGTACCAACGGCGTCTTCGTCGACGCGCGCAGGCTCAACCAGCCCGTCTCGATCGATCGACCCACCCAGGTACGCCTGGGTGACGCGATCACCGGGCCGCTGCTGCACCTGGTCCCCGCGGCGCCTGGGGCGCGCCACGCGGCGACCATGGTCGCGCCGCCTTCGCAACCACAGCAACAGCCGCACCAGCAGCAACCTCACTATCAGCAGCCGCGTCCGCAGCAGCCGCATCCCGGCTTCCAGCCGCCGTCGCGCCCGCAACAGCAGCAACCGCAATACGTTCCCACCTCGCAGCTGCCCGCGCAGCCGCAGGACAACATCAATATGACCCGCCGCGCCGATTCGTCGATGCTGCCGCCGGTCCGCAAGGCCGCCTCGACCGAACCGGTCGCGCGCGGTGACCGCATTCCGCCCGGTGGCCTGAGCATCGGCCGCACCTCGGACAACCAGATCGTCGTCAACGATCCGCTGGCTTCGCGTGCGCACGCGAAGCTGCTGGCCTCGCCCGAGGGCCTGGTGATCGAGGACCTCGGCTCGGCCAACGGCACCTTCGTCAACGGTCACCGCCAGCAGCGCTCGGTGCTGCGTGAGCGCGACATCGTCACCATCGGCAACATCGACTTCGTCGTCACCCAGGGGGCGCTGGCGCATCGGCAGAAGCCGGTCGCCGAGCAGGGTCTGTCGGTGCACGGGGTCGGGTTCACCGTCGAGAACAACAAGCAACTGCTCGTCGATGTGAACATGACGGCGGGGCGTGGCACGTTGACCGCGCTGATCGGACCGTCGGGCGCGGGCAAGTCGACGCTGTCGAAGCTGATCGCGGGCAATACCCAGCCCTCCGGTGGTGTGGTGACCTTCGAGGGCCGCAACCTGCACGCCGAATACGAGGCGCTGCGTTCGCGCATTGGCATGGTGCCCCAGGACGATGTGCTGCACCGTCAGCTCACGGTCCGCCAGGCGCTCGGCTTCGCCGCCGAGCTACGGCTGCCGCCCGATACCACCAAGTCCGACCGGCAGCAGGTGATCGACGGCGTGCTGCAGGAGCTCTCGCTCACCCAGCACGCCGATACCCGGGTGGACCGGCTCTCCGGTGGC
Source organism: Nocardia sp. NPDC055050 (assembly GCF_053608345.1). NCBI lineage: Bacteria > Bacillati > Actinomycetota > Actinomycetes > Mycobacteriales > Nocardiaceae > Nocardia > Nocardia sp. NPDC055050. The sequence continues at coordinate 25,168 of NZ_JBSGVG010000059.1, read as the reverse complement.
CAGCGCAAGCGCGCGTCGGTGGCGATGGAACTGCTCACCGGTCCGTCGCTGCTGATCCTCGACGAGCCGACCTCGGGTCTGGACCCGGCGCTGGATCGGCAGGTCATGCAGATGCTGCGCGAACTGGCCGACGCCGGTCGCGTGGTGATCGTGGTGACGCACTCGGTGGCCTGCCTGGATATGTGCGACCAGGTGGTGCTGCTTGCCCCCGGCGGTAAGACGGCGTTCGCCGGTCATCCGGGTGGGGTCGGCGCGGCGATGGGGACCAGCGACTGGGCGGAGATCTTCGCCGAGGTCGCGGCCAACCCTGATCAGGCCTTCGCGAAGTATCGGTCCCGGCAGGCCTATGTGCCGCCACCGCCGCCCGCGCAGCCGAACCGCGGCAACGTGGGCGCGCCGCCGCAGTCGAGCGCGATGCGGCAGTTCAGCACGTTGTCTCGCAGGCAGTTGCGGTTGATCTTCTCCGACCGGGGATATCTGATCTTCCTGGTGGTGCTGCCCTTCATCCTCGGCGCGTTGTCGCTGGTGGTGCCGGGTAGTGACGGGTTCACGGCGGGCGCGCTGGTGCAGCTGCCCGACGGCTCGTTCGGGCGGGAGAGCGGCGGTGAGGCCCAGCAGTTGCTGGTGGTGCTCATCCTCGGCGCGTGCTTCATGGGCGCCACGCTCAGCGTGCGCGACCTGGTCGGCGAACGGTCGATCTTCCAGCGTGAGCGCGCGGTCGGCCTGCTGCCCTCGGCATACCTGATGGCCAAGATCGTCGTGTTCAGCGTGACCGCGTTCCTGCAGTCGGCGGTCCTGATCGGTATCACGTTCATCGGGAAGAAGGCGCCGGGCGCCGGTTCGCTGATTCCGAGCGGCAGCGTCGAGTTGTACTTCGATATCGCGATGACCGCGGTGTGCTGCGTGGTGTTCGGCTTGCTGATGTCGAGCCTGGCCAAGTCCAACGAGCAGGTCATGCCGATGCTCGTGGTGATGATCATGGTGCAGCTGGTGATGGCGGGTGGCCTGATCCCGGTGACCGACCGGGTCGGCCTCGAGCAGATCTCGTACCTGTTCCCCTCACGCTGGGGTTATGCGGCGGGCGCGTCGACGGTGGATCTGACGGAGCTGGTCTTCGGCTCGCAGGACGACCCACTCTGGGGGCACAGTGCGGGGATCTGGATCCTGGACATCGTGATGCTCATCGTGATCACCTCGATCCTCGCCCTGATCACCTGGAGCAGACTACGACTGAAGAAGTCGCAGGCATGATCCGCCAGGTCAGCATCGTTTCGGTGGGCAAGCTGCGCGTGTCTGTCGCCGACCGGGCACACTTGATCCTGTGACCGTTCGAGTTGGGGCCCTACATCTGGGGTGGGACGTGGTGTCCGTGGCCGCGGGTGGCGGCGCGACCCCGGTCCGCCCGGTACAGGTCGAGGGCACCTACACCCCGCCCGCCTACCTGCTCGCCGATGCCGCGGGCAGGTTGCACACCGCCGGTGTCGACCGGCAGCGCCCGGACCTGGGGATGGCGATCGCCGATGTGCGCGACATCCTCGGCCACCCACAGATCGTGATCGCCGGCGCCACCTGGCCCGCCGAACTCGTCTTCCGGGCCAGGCTCTACAACCCGCTGGCCGCGATCGGCAAGTACCTACAGGGCAAGCCGCAGCTGGTCGCGCTGCCGTATCCGGACAGCTGGCCCGACGACAAGGTCGAGGTGTACGCGGCGCTCGTCGAACAGCTCGACGTGGTCGTGGAACCGCTGCCCGAAAGCGTCGCGCTCTCGGGTTATGTGCGCGCGCTCGGCCTGGTCTCCCCGCCCAGCGAGCGGCATCGCACCGGCATCGGCGCCACCGGGATCTACTCCGACGGGCGCTCGCTACTGGTGGTCGCGGTGCACGGCGACGACGAGCAGCCGACCGAATCGACGGAGGTCTCGGTCAGTGCCGAGGCGCTGCGCGACGCCCGCACGGCCGACAACGTGGTGATCGAGGCGATGGCCGCGGCCCGCTCGATCGGGGCGGACACCTCGACGGTGCTGCTCGCGGGCAACGTCTGCTTCAACGACGCGCTGCGCTTCGCCTTCCAGAACCACCTGGGCCAGCGCCTGCACGTGGCCGATCATCCGATGCACGCGCTGGTCCTCGGCGCCGCGCATCTGCTGGTCACCGAGCCCGATCTCGACGACGAGGAGGACGACTATCCGGACTCGGGACATCCGGGTCAGGCAGTCGCCGCGCAGGTCGGGTGGGGTGCCCAACCCACCGCACCGCCCGCCGCCCAGCCGCCCGGACCGGCCGGGTTCGTCGCCGGTCCGCCCGCCGCGCAACCGCCGCAGCAGTCAGGGCCACCCGCTCGTGCGCCGCGGCACGCGCTCGAACACGACGATGCCGAGGACGACGACCGCCGCGGCAAACTGCTCGGCAAGGTGAAGAAGGGCTTCTTCGGCGCACCGGCCGTGGTCGGCGCGCTGGCGCTGGTCGCGCTCCAGCCGGATCCCGCCGTCGCCGCGGCCGCCGAACAGGTGAGTTGCGCGTTCACCCCGTACGCGAACACGGTCCCGCGCGAGGGCATCGAGACCGCGCGTGGCCTGCTGGTCGACGACTCCGCCTGCGTCACCCCCGGCATCGATACTTTGCGCTACCTGATTCCCGGTCCCGCGCGTGCGACCGACCCGGGTCCGCCGGTCGTGATCTAGCCTCGCCCGATTACGGGTCGGTGATGCGTGGCTGGTATCGTTGCCCGTTGGCGTGTGGAACGCCGAACCGTTCGCGGATCGGCGTCTCCTCGATGTCCTGGGTCTCCACCGGCCGCCAGGACAGCCTCGATCCACACATCAGGGCCGGCAACACCGACGACAGACAGGGAACGACTGTGCCTACGTACAGCCCCAAGGCGGGTGACGTCACCCGCAAGTGGTACGTCATCGACGCCACTGACGTAGTCCTCGGCCGTCTCGCCGTGCAGGCCGCTGGCCTGCTGCGCGGCAAGGGCAAGCCGACCTACGCACCCCACGTCGATGGTGGCGACTTCGTCATCATCATCAACGCGGACAAGGTTGCCATCTCCGGCAACAAGAAGCAGGACAAGCTCATCCACCACCACAGCGGACACCCGGGCGGCCTCAAGTCGCGCACTGTCGGCGAGGTGTTGGCGACCCGTCCCGATCGTCTCGTGGAGAAGGCCGTCAAGGGCATGATCCCGAAGAACAAGCTGGGTAACGCGATCGCGGGCAAGCTGAAGGTCTACGCAGGCCCGAACCACCCCCACGCCGCGCAGCAGCCGGTTCCGTTCGAGATCAAGCAGGTGGCCCAGTGACCGCTCCTGAAGAGTTCGCAGCCGAAGAGTTCGACGCCACCGATGAGGTCGTCGTCGAGATCGTCGAAGACGGCGAAGGCTACGCCGAAGGCGAGTACGTCGAGGAAGAGCTGGCCTTCGAGCCGATCGGCCTCGACCGCCCGGTGCAGACCGTCGGCCGCCGTAAGGAAGCCGTCGTTCGCGTTCGCCTGGTGCCCGGTTCGGGCAACTTCGAGCTCAACGGCCGCACCATCGAGGATTACTTCCCGAACAAGGTGCACCAGCAGCTCGTGAAGTCCCCGCTGGTCCTGGTCGAGCGGGTCGAGAACTTCGACATCTTCGCTCGCCTGGTCGGTGGCGGCCCGTCGGGTCAGGCAGGCGCCCTGCGTCTGGCCATCGCCCGCGCGCTGATCGAGGTCACCCCGGACGACCGCCCCGCCCTCAAGCGGGCCGGCTTCCTGACGCGTGACCCGCGTGCCACCGAGCGTAAGAAGTACGGCCTGAAGAAGGCCCGTAAGGCGCCTCAGTACTCGAAGCGCTGATTTACGCACTGTCGACTCTCGGCTTTCGCATACGCTGGGTATGCTGCCCGCGCGAGTGGGGATGAGCCTGGTCGGCGGAGCGTGTGTGCAAGAGCAGGCTTCCAGCACCGCTGGTCGCCTGCTCTTGTGCTGTATTCGGGGACCTACTACTGGTAGAGGGTTTTTATGGGACGGCTATTCGGCACAGACGGTGTTCGCGGACTCGCCAACGAGTCGCTGAGCCCGGAACTGGCGATGCGCGTCGCCGCCGCGGCAGCGCAGGTGCTCTCGCGCGGCAAGAAGCGCCCGGTGGCGGTGCTCGGTCGCGATCCGCGCGCCAGCGGCGAGATGCTCGAGGCCGCGGTGACCGCGGGCCTGACCTCCGTCGGCGTCGATGTCCTCTCGGTAGGCGTGCTGCCCACCCCGGCCGTGGCCTACCTGACCGGCCTGTACGACGCGTGCTTCGGCGTGATGATCTCCGCCTCGCACAACCCCATGCCCGACAACGGCATCAAGATCTTCGCGGCGGGCGGGCACAAGCTCGACGACGCCATCGAGGCCCGGATCGAAGCCCTGATCGCCGAAGGCGTCACCGTGCGCCCGACCGGCGCGGGCATCGGCCGCGTGCGTGGCGACTACACCGTCGAGGGCACCCACGAGCGCTATGTCGAGCATCTGCTCGAATCCACCAGCCAGGACCTGTCCTCGCTGACCGTCGTCGTCGACTGCGCGCACGGTGCGGCCGCCGAGGTCGCCCCGCAGGTGTACCGGGAGGCGGGCGCGACGGTGATCGCGATCAACGCCGAACCCAACGGGCTCAACATCAATGACGGGTGCGGTTCCACGCACCTGGACACCGTGCGGCGCGCGGTCCTCGAACACGGCGCCGACCTGGGCATCGCGCTCGACGGTGACGCCGATCGTTGCCTCGCCGTCGATGCCGCGGGCGAGATCGTCGACGGTGACGCGATCATGGCGGTACTCGCGCTGGCGATGCGCGACGCGGGCGAACTGGTCGACGACACCCTCGTCGCCACGGTGATGAGCAACCTCGGCCTGCACATCGCGATGCGTGCCGCCGAGATCACCGTGATCACCGCCGCTGTCGGCGACCGGTACGTGCTCGAGGAGTTGCGTCGCGGCGGATACAGCCTGGGCGGGGAACAGTCCGGACATGTGGTGTTCCCGCGGTTCGGTACCACCGGGGACGGGGTGCTCACCGGCCTGCGGTTGATGGCGCGGATGGCGCAGACCGGCCGCTCGCTGGCCTCGCTGGCTTCGGTGATGACCACGGTGCCGCAGGTGTTGATCAATGTCGCGGTGTCGGACAAGGGTGCTGTCGCTGTCGCTCCCGAGGTGCTGGAGGCTGTCGCGGAGGCCGAGCGGATCCTCGGGGACACCGGGCGGGTTCTGTTGCGGCCCAGCGGGACCGAGCAGTTGGTGCGGGTGATGGTGGAGGCCACCGATCCCGCGCAGGCGCGTCAGCTGGCCGATGATCTGGCCAAGCGGGTCGCCGCGGTCTAGTCGCCGGGACCCGGACGACGGGTCGGCGATCGGTGCTGTGGCGTGTTCCACCGGGCCCCACTAGTATCGGGATACGCCGTCTGGACCTGTGTGCCCCGTGGCGCGTGTGTGCTGCTCGGCGCAGGCGGTTATTTTGGCGCGCAGCACGATTCGAAGGGGGCCGATCATGGTTCCGCCGCTGCCTGCCCGCAACTACCAGGACCAGTACCCGTACGAGTACGGCGAAGCCGACCAGCCGCACCGCTGTGGTGGAGCCTGTGGGCGACCGGGGTGCCGCGAAGTGCCGCAAGGGTATTCGCACACTGTGCCGATCCGGGACGAAGGCTACGGGCAGTCCGCCTATGAGCCGGTCGCCGAGGCGCCACGCACCCGCGCGTTCGCGGCGCCGCGGGTGCCGCGCTCGCGATCGTTCATCGCCGTGGTCGCGGTGCTCGGTGTCACCTTCGGCGTCGGCCTGATCGGGGCCAAGCTCGGCTCCGACATCGACCTGTTCGGTGCGGCCGAGCCCGCTGTAGTGCAGTCGCTCTAGAACTGTCCGGCGACGAATCCGCTGAACAGCACCCCGAAACCACCGATCTCGCCCACGATCAGCCCGTACATCGACAGCCGTAGTTCGGCGGGAATCCTCCCGTCGAACTGATTGGTGGTGTCCCGGCGCAGCCCGTGCAGGGCGTAACTGGCGATCGCACCGGCGAAGAACGCGAGCACCACCAGGTCGGCGGTCAGATTGACGATCGTCGGCCAGGCGCTGAGCTCGGTGAACACCGCGAGCAGGATCCCCGCGAAGGAGTACATCAGCGCGGCGCGGTGGGCGATGTCGACATAGACGTGCGCCGCGCCGTCAGTCCGGATGCCGTGGTACTTCCACACCCCGAGCAGCAACGCGCTCAGGAAGAGGAATCCGGTGACGAGCAGGGTGATTCGGGTGTCGATGCCCAATGCGTAGTCCATGCGTCATTCCTCGCTGAGAAGCCCGCCGGACATGTGCCAACGACGGGTCGCACGAACAGAATCCAGCATCCGGCGATCGTGCGTCACCAGAATCAACGTGCCGGTGAAGGATTCGACGGCCTGTTCGAGCTGTTCGATGGCGGGCAGGTCGAGGTGGTTGGTCGGCTCGTCGAGAACCAGCAGGTTCACCCCGCGCGCCTGGAGCAGGGCCAGGGCCGCGCGGGTGCGTTCACCGGGGGACAGGGTGTCGCACGCACGCGTCACGTGCGGCCCGCGCAGGCCGAATTTGGCCAGTAGCGTGCGGACTTCGGCGTCGGGCCAGTCGGGCATCGCCGCGGCGAAGGTGTCGGCCAGCGCGTCGTCGCCACGGAACAGCCCGCGGGCCTGGTCGACCTCGCCGATCTCCACACCGGAACCCAGTGCGGCGGTACCGGAATCCGGGGCGATCTTGCCGAGCAGCAGGCCGAGCAGGGTCGACTTGCCCGAGCCGTTGGCGCCGGTGAGCACGATCCGGTCGGCCCAATCGATCTGGGTGGTGATCGGGCCGAGGGTGAATTCGCCGCGCGTGAGGGTGGCGTTGTTGGCGGTCGCGACCACCGCGCCGCTGCGTGGGGCGGTGGCGATCTCCATCCGCAGCTCCCACTCCTTGCGCGGCTCGTCGACCACGTCGAGGCGTTCGATCCGGCGCTGGGTCTGACGGGCCTTGGCGGCCTGCTTCTCGGTGGATTCCGCGCGGGTCTTGCGGCCCATCTTGTCGGAGTCGTTCTTGCCCTTGCGGCGGGCGTTGCGCACCCCGTGCTCGAGCCAGTTGCGCTGCATCTGCGCGCGCGACTCCAAACCCGCTTTGGTGTCGGCGAATTCGTCGTAGGCCTCGCGGGCGTGCTTGCGGGCGATCTCGCGTTCGGCGAGGTAGGCGTCGTAGCCGCCGTCGTAGAAACCGGTTTGCTGCTGTGCCAGATCGAGTTCGAGGACGCTGTTCACGGTGCGCGCCAAGAACTCTCGATCGTGGCTGATCACCATCAGCGGTACGCGCACCCCGGTGACGAACCGTTCCAGCCGGTCGAGGCCGTCGAGATCGAGGTCGTTGGTCGGCTCGTCGAGCAGCAGAATGTCGAAGCGCGACAACAACACCGAGGCCAGCCCCGCGCGTGCCGCCTGGCCGCCGGACAGGCCCGTCATCGGGGTGTCGAGCCCACCGGCCAAGCCGTGGGTCAGCCCCAGGTCCGCGGCGACCTCTTCGGCGCGCTGATCGAGATCCGCGCCACCCAACGCCAGCCAATGTTCCAGCGCGGGCGAGTAGTCGTCGTCGCCACCGTCGCCGAGGCGTTCGGCCGCCGCGTCCATCACCTGCTGGGCGTGTGCGACACCGGTTCGGCGCGAAAGGAATTCGAGCACCGTCTCGCCCTCGATGCGCTCCGGTTCCTGGGTCAGATAACCCACGGTCGCGTCGGGCGGACTCAACGCGATGGTACCCTCGCCCGGTTCCCGCTCGGCCAGCATCCGCAGCAGCGTCGACTTGCCCGCGCCGTTCACCCCGACCAGCCCGATCACATCGCCGGGGGCGAGAGTGAAATCGAGGTCGGCGAACAGGGTCCGTTCGGCGTGCCCCGCGGAGAGGCCACTGGCGTGCAATGTCGTGCTCACCTCGACGATTGTGCCCGTCTCGGGGTCTGACCCTGAGGTCGGGGCCTGTCGAAATCAGGGTGCGGATGGGTCTGTGGACCGATGCGGGCGGGCGTGCTCCGACGGCACAGTGGAGACATCACCGCTCCACAGGAAGGCAACACCATGACCGCCCCCGCCCGCCGCCTCACCCGTTCGACCAGCAACAAGTGGATCGCAGGCGTCTGCGGCGGCCTCGCCGAACGCTACGGCTGGAACCCCAACGTCGTCCGCCTGGTCTTCGTCGTGTCCTGCCTGCTGCCCGGTCCCCAGTTCCTGATCTACCTGGCGATGTGGATCCTCATCCCGAACAAGTAGCCCCGAACCCCCCGGCGCCCGCTCGCGGATGACAAGATGGTGGCAACCCCGCCACGTCGTCATCCGCGAGTTTTCCGTTGGAGGAGCAGTCATGGTCACCTCGGGTGAGTTCCCCGGCCTCGGCCTACCCGACATCGACGCCCACTCGTCCCTGGGCGGCCTCGGCCCCGTCGAGCTGAACAACCCATCCCTCGACCTCGACCACGACGGCGTCGTCGACTCCCTCTCCACCGGCGATGCCGACTCGACCAGCATCTGGTCCGACTACGACCACGACGGCCTGGCCGATCACGTCACTGTCGTCGAGGAAGACGGCGACTACGCCGCCTGGGAATACCACCGTCATCCCGACGGCACGTCGGAGTGGCGCAAGACCGACCAGGGGAACCTGGAGAAGTAGCGCACCAGGGTGCCGCTGTGATCGAATCCGAGCACAGCGGCATTCGTCGTGTGATCGTGGAACCGATCCGGGTCTTGGCGCGTCTAAGAAGACAAGGAGTCTTCCGGGACGGTGGGGGACGGCAACGGGATCCGGAACGGAGGGGACGCTATGGGGTACTCGAACACGCTGGGCGTGCAGACGGGTGAACTCGGGCAGTTGGGCAACGATTTGAAGATGTCGGGCGGTGCGGTCAAGGACACTGTGAAACGCATTTCCGACAACAAGTTCGGCTCGGGTGACGCGGGGAAGAACTACGCCGCCGAGGGAAAGACCGTCACGGCGGGCCTCGATGTCGCTATCGCGTGGCTGAACAACTGGAGCTCGGCCACCACGGCTATCGGCGACGCGATCGGCGCCTCATCGATTGCCTACTCCAACACCGATGCTGAAAACGCCAAGCAGACCAACAAGGCAGGGCAGGCGCTGTAGTGAGCGACGCAGGATATGTGGGAGCCGACCGATGACGGTGTTGAGCAGCCCCGTCGAGGGCATACGCGGACAGAACGTCGATTCGCTCCTCGACGACGGTGCACCGGGGCTGCAGTACTTCATCCAGTTGCTCCCCAGATACAACAAGGCGTTCGGTGACTGCAGTCATACCGAGGCCAAGATCTGCGCGGAGTACGACGAACAGCGCGGTATGAATCTGGACAAGCTGGCTGACACGGCCGAAGCGCTGTACAACGCGTTGCAGGTCTCCGATACGCAATGGGGTGTGCAGCAGGGGCTTTCGCAGAAGATGTCCACGGTGTGGAGCAGCGGCGCGGCGGCCGAGGCCGCAGCGACGATGCTCGGACAACAGCTGACGCTGGCTACCGAGGACCGCACGAAATTGACCACGGCGGTGGAAGCGTTCGCGACCGCGACGACCAAATTGCGTGGGCTGGTCACCAGCAAGAAGGATTGGGTCAAGGCGCTGGTCACCGGCAATCAGGTGTTGGTCGGCGGAAAGACCGTCGCCGACATCGACGAGATGATCGAGGAAACAGATGTCGTCGATGTCGGGACTATCGGCCTCGGCATCGTTGCGATGGCCGTCCCCGGCTTGGGTTCTGCCTATATCGGAAAGACGGCTTACGACAAGCAGCAATCCGAAGCGTGGCTGAGAGATGTCTTCAAACCGGACTTCGACGACAAGCTGGCGAACTTCCTCTCCCTGTGCTCCAACACCGACGACACCGTCAAGCTGGCATACGGGGTACTGACGACGGCGACCAACGCGCTCGACAGCGGGGCGTATCCGCGACCGGCAGGCACTGTCACCACCGATAACAAAGGTGACGGGACGACTCCCGCAGGGACCACACCGTCCGGGACGACCCCCGCCTCGACAACGCCGACGACGACAACGCCGTCCACGACAACACCGACGACAACAACGCCCACAACGACAACGCCGTCCACGACGACCGACGACACGCTCAGCGAGATCGTCAGCACAGTCACCGACGCCGCCACGGACCTGTTGACGACGGCTGCCAGCACTCTCAGCGAGAACATGGACACCATCACGTCCACGATCACCGAAGGCATCGAGAACGCGGTCGGGCAGATTGAATCTGTGTTCCAGGATGCCGACGGCGATGGGGTGCCGGATGTCATCGATGGCAAGTCCGCGGAGTTCGACGTTGCCGGAAACAATGTCAAGGTCGAGATGGGCGAGGACGGCAACCTGAAGATGGTCGTCACCGGCGCCGACGGTCAGTCCACCGAATATGGCATGACGATCGGCGCCGACGGCCAGCCGGTCATCACGACCGAGAGTGGCGAACCCGTCGGCGAGGGCGAACCCACCGGTGAAGAGGCTGCGACCGAAGAAGGTGTTATCGGTGATGGCACGCCGAGCTCCGGCTCCGGAACCGCTGAAGAGGGTGGGACGCCCGCGTCGAGCACGCCGAGCATGCCGGGTGCCACCAAGCGCGAAGACGACGGTGAGCATTACTCGCAGCCGCTGCCTGCCGGTGATGCCGAAGAGCCGGTCGACACCGGCGCAGTCCTGGCTGAGGCAGGCCCGCTGTGATCGTCCACCCATCATGTGAGGAGCCCCGCTCATGAACTATGTCCTCGAGCTCGAGCAGATTTTCGACGAGCACGCTCGGCGCACGGCGATCCTGCATCAGGAACTCGACGCGATCAACCGTGCCACCGCCGACCGGGATCGAGACCATGCCGAACGTACTGCCGCCGGTCTGGAGCGGGTGCTCGCGCAGGCGGAGGAAGACGAGAAGGCGAGGGCGGCAGCCGAACAGCGCCAGGCCGAACTGAACCGCCTCGAAGCAGAGGCGCAGGAGCAGCGCGACGCCATTGCTCGCGCGGCGGCGGCGCGCCGTGCGAACGATGTCGTCGCGCCTTATGACGACGACGATCCTGAAGCCGAGTACTACCAGCGCAAGAGCTGGCTGGTCTGAATCACCGGCGCCAGGCCGAATACGGAGGGTGATCGCGCCGGGCCGGCGTCGCTCGGCCGGCCCGGGCGCTTCTAGCCGCGGATGAGTTTGGCGACTGTGCCGATGGACAACTTGGGCGCCTCGACCTCGACCTCGGCGTGGGGGTCGACGACCTTGGTGTGGGGGATCTCGGCTTCCGGGTCGGCGAAGATCGCGTACTTCTTGTCGGCGAGAAGGGTGGCGAGCAGGTAGCCGGTGACCAGGGCTCGGGTGGCCTTGTCGGTTTTATGTTCGTAGCGGCCCGCGCCGAGGGCGGCGAAGAGGCGGCGGCCCTCGATGATGCCGTTGTGCGAGGCGCCGTCGAGGGTGCGCAGGATCGACGGGCCCGACCAGGCGGCGGCGAGGGCGCGGGCATTGGAGCTGACCGAGTCGAGGTCGTCGCCGGTCAGGATCAGGCCGGGCGCGTCGATGTCGGGGGCGATGTTCTCCGCGGCGGGGGAGGTGGGGGCCGGGAAGAGCGCTACGACGGCGGCTACCCGGCGTTGAGCCGCGGCGATCACCGCGGCGCCCGCCCCCATGCCGTGGCCGGCGAGGGCGAGGCGGTCGGGGTGGACGCTGATGGTGCCGTCACCGAGGCGGACCTTGCTCACGATGTCGAGCGTGGTGAGCAAGTCGGTGCCGAGGTCCAGATGTGACGGAATCGGGCCACGCTCGGTGTCGGGCGCGGCGACCACGAAACCCCACGACGCGATGTGTTCGAGCAGGCTCTTGTAGTTCTCGGCGCTGGTCAGCCAGCCGTGCGCGAACGCGACAGCGGGCAGGTTCAGCCCGGACTCGGGCGTGTACACCACACCCGGCTGACCTGCGATCCCTAAGTTCCCACGCAGCACCCGGTGGGGGCCGCGCACGGACAGGGTGCTCACGAGCGATTTTGCAGACACCGACACGGCGAGAAGAGTATCCGATCAGTAGGGTGGGGGACCATGTGCGGAATCGTGGGGTACGTCGGATACCGGGATGCGCTGGGCGTTGTCGTCGACGCGCTGCGACGCATGGAGTATCGCGGATACGACTCCGCGGGGGTCGCGATCCTCGATGGAAACGGTGCTCTGGCGGTCGAACGTAAGGCCGGGCGGCTGGCCAATCTGGAAGCCGAACTGGGCGAGGCGGGGACCGAGCGTTTCGCCGGGTCGACCGGGATGGGGCACACCCGCTGGGCCACCCACGGCGCGCCGACCGACCGCAACGCGCACCCCCACCGCGACCTCGCCGGCAAGCTCGCCGTCGTCCACAACGGCATCATCGAGAACTTCGCGCCGCTGCGCCGCGAGCTCGAAGACGTGGGTGTGGAGCTGCTGAGCGACACCGATACCGAAGTCGCGGTGCACCTGGTTTCGCGCGCGTACGCCGACGGCCCCACCGCGGGCGACTTCACCGCGAGTGTCCACGCCGTGTTGCAGCGGCTCGAGGGCGCGTTCACACTGGTGTTCACCCATGCGGACCATCCCGGCACGATCGTGGCGGCTCGCCGGTCGACGCCGCTGGTCGTCGGGGTCGGCGAGGGTGAGATGTTCATCGCCTCCGATGTCACCGCGTTCATCGAGCACACCCGTGAGGCGGTCGAGCTCGGGCAGAACCAGGCCGTGGTGATCACGAAGGACGGCTACAGCGTCACCGACTTCGCGGGCAACACCGACGGGGTGGTCAGCCGGCCGTTCACCATCGACTGGGACCTCGCCGCCGCGGAGAAGGGCGGCCACGACTACTTCATGCTCAAGGAGATCGAGGAGCAGCCCACCGCCGTCGCCGACACCCTGATGGGGCATTTCGTCGTCGACGAGAAGGGCGGCCGGATCGTCCTCGACGAACAGCGCCTCGCCGACCAGGAGCTGCGCGAGTTCGACAAGGTGTTCGTCGTGGCGTGCGGCAGTTCGTACCACGCGGGCCTGCTCGCCAAGTACGCGATCGAGCACTGGACCCGGGTGCCGGTGGAGGTGGAGCTCGCCAGCGAATTCCGTTACCGCGACCCGGTTCTCGACCGGTCGACGCTGGTGGTGGCGATCTCGCAGTCCGGTGAAACCGCCGACACACTCGAAGCGGTGCGCCACGCCAAGGAGCAGAAGGCGCGCGTGCTGGCCATCTGCAACACCAACGGGGCGCAGATTCCGCGCGAGTCCGACGCGGTGATCTACACGCGGACCGGGCCCGAGATCGGTGTCGCCTCGACCAAGGCGTTCCTGGCGCAGGTGGCTGCCAACTATCTGGTCGGTCTGGCCCTGGCGCAGGCGCGCGGGACCAAGTACCCCGACGAGGTGGCTCGCGAGTTCGCCGAACTGGAATCGATGCCGAAGCTGATCGCCCGGGTGCTCGAGACCGCGCCACAGGTGCGGGCCATCGCGCGCGAGCTGGCGCATGTGCCGACGGTGCTGTTCCTCGGTCGCCACGTGGGTTATCCGGTGGCGCTCGAAGGCGCGCTCAAGCTCAAGGAACTGGCCTACATGCACGCTGAGGGCTTCGCCGCGGGCGAGCTCAAGCACGGGCCGATCGCGCTGATCGAAGAGGGCCTGCCGGTGATCATCGTGATGCCGTCGCCGAAGGGGCGCGCGGTGCTGCATTCCAAGCTGCTCAGCAACATTCGCGAGATCCAGGCCCGCGGCGCCCGGACGATCGTGATCGCCGAAGAGGGCGATGACACCGTGCGCCCGTTCGCCGACGACCTGATCGAGATCCCGGCCGCCCCGACCCTGTACCAGCCGTTGCTGTCCACGGTGCCGCTGCAGATCTTCGCCGCCGAGGTGGCCCAGACCCTGGGCTACGACGTGGACAAGCCCCGCAACCTGGCCAAGTCGGTCACCGTCGAATAAAGGCCCGACCCAGCCCCGCACATCCCGACCTCGAGGAGGGATCCGCCGCGCTGCGGCGGGTTCGCGGCCGTCCCGTCGATCAGGCGCCGTTGCGTAGGCGACGAAGGAGCAAGCAACGGTGCCTGATCGACGGGACCGGCGGGGCCGCGAACTCGAGCGCGCCAGCGCTCCTAAGACACAGTGATGGATCCGCGCATGTCGGGGTGCAGGGTGCACATGTAGCGGTAGGTACCGGGCTGGGTGAAGGTGTAGGACCATTCGCCCTTGTCGAAGATGGGACTGTTGAGGCCCATCGCCTTGTCGCCGATGCCCTGCACGTTGTGCGGGACCTTGTCGGAGAACTTCCAGGTCACCGTCTCGCCGACCTTGATGGTCGCGTCGGCGGGGGCGTATTTCATGTTGCCGACCTCGACCGTGAGGTTGGTCGGCGCGTGCTGTTGGGTGGTCGTGGTGGTGACCGGGCGGGGTTTGCGGGTTGTTGTGGTGGCGGCGTTTCCCGAGTCGCCGGAACAGCCGGCGGACAACAGGGCGGCGGCCACGACTAATCCGGCGGCAAACCGGGCGGATGCGGCGCGGTGACGAACCATCGACATGGGTGTGGAGCGTAGTCTGCGAGCGACCCCGGGCCGGTCGGCGGCCCGTTTTCGGGCGGCTGGGAGGCGACTATGTCGGATCGACGTGGCTACTACACCGTCGACGAGGTGCGGGCGGCGGAAGCCGAGCTGTTCACGCGGGTGCCCGTGGGAATGCCGATGCGGCGGGCCGCCTTCGGACTGGCCGGGGTGGTTGTCGACGAATTGCGGTCGCTGACCGGGGGCGTGGTCGGGCGAACCGTCGGACTGCTGGTGGGGTCGGGGGACAACGGCGGGGATGCGTTGTGGGCGGGGGCCTTCCTACGGCGTCGGGGCGTCCGGGTGTCGGCTGTTCTGCTGAATCCTGAACGGGCGCATCGGGAAGGGCTTGCTGCGTTGCGGGCAGCTGGGGGCCGGGTGGTCGATCGACTCGATGGTGTCGATCTGGTGATCGATGGGATCGTGGGGATTTCCGGACGGGGGCCTTTGCGGCCCGGGGCGGCGGAAATAGTTGCTGCCCTGGATGTTCCGATTGTCTCGGCAGATCTGCCCAGTGGGGTCGATCCGGATACGGGGGCACTGGATGGGCCCGCGGTGACGGCGGATGTGACGGTGGCATTCGGTGCGTACAAGCCGGTACATGCGTTGGCTGTGCCCCAGTGTGGGCGAATTGTGTTGGTGCCGATCGGGTTACGTCTTCCAGAGGCTGGGCTGGTACAGCTCGATCCAGGAGCGGTGGGGGCCGGGTGGCCGGTGCCGGGGCCTGCTGACGACAAATACAGTCAGGGAGTGACGGGGGTTTGCGCGGGCAGTGCGAAGTATCCGGGGGCGGGGGTGTTGTGCACGGGCGCCGCGGTGGTGGCGACCTCGGGGATGGTTCGGTATGTGGGCTCCGATACCGAGGTATTGGAGAAGTTTCCCGAAGTTGTCGCCAGTTCGTCGATTTCGGAGACCGGGAGGGTGCAGGCCTGGGTGTTCGGGCCGGGGGGTGGCACTGATCCGGGGGCCAGGGATCGGTTGGCCGAGGTGCTGGGTACTGATCTGCCGGTGTTGGTGGACGCGGACGGGTTGACGATTCTTGCCGAGGAACCGGGGCTGGTTCGGGGGCGATCCGGGGTGACGGTGCTGACGCCGCATGCGGGGGAATTCGCTCGGCTGACCGGTGGTGCGGTGGGGGCGGATCGGGTGGGGGCGGTGCGAAGGCTGGCTGATGAGTGGGGTGTGACGGTTCTGCTCAAGGGCCGGGCGACGGTTGTCGCTTCGCCGGGGCAGCCGACGCTGGTCAATGACGCAGGTGGGGATTGGGCGGCTACGCCGGGGTCGGGGGATGTGCTGTCGGGGATCATCGGGGCGTTGCTCGCCGCGGGGTGCGCGGCGGGGTGGGCTGCGGCCGCGGGGGCTCGGGCACATGCCTTGGCGGCGAATCTGGCTGCTTATGAGGGTCGGGCGGCGGGGGCTCCTGTTTCCGCTACGCCGTTGCTGGGGCATGTTCGGGGCGCGGTGCGGGTTTTGCGGGAGGTTGGTGGGGACGAGGGTTGGTAGCCCGGGACGAAGCCGAGCAGTGGTCGTCCCAGGACGCCCCACGTATGGCAGATTCGGCGGGTCCTGGCACGATCGGGGGTGTGAATGCGCAAGTGGAGACGGTCGTCGACTTGGATGCCATTGCTCACAATGTGCGGGTGTTGCGGGAGTACGCGCACGGGGCTGCTGTGATGGTGGTGGTCAAGGCTGACGGGTACAACCATGGGGCGGTAGAGGTGGCTCGGGCCGCGTTGGGGGCGGGTGCCCGGGAGCTGGGCGTGACCACCGTGGGCGAGGGACTGGCCTTGCGGGCGGCGGGGATCACGGCTCCTGTGCTGTGCTGGCTCAATACTGTCGACGCTGATTACGCGGGTGCTGTGGCGGGCGATCTCGAGATCGGGGTGTCGTCGCTGGCGCAGTTGCGGGCGGTGGAGCGGGCCGCGGTGGCGGCGGGGCAGACCGCGACGGTGACGTTGAAGGTGGATACGGGGCTCAACCGCAACGGGGTGTCGGTGACCGAGTATCCGCAGGTCCTGCGGGCTGTGCGGGGGCTCGTCGACGCGCAGGTGGTGCGGTTGCGGGCGATCTTCTCCCATCTGGCGCACGCCGATGAGCCGGGGCATCCGATGGTGGATCGGCAGCGGGATCGGTTCGTCGAGGCGATCGCGCTGGCCAAAGAGCACGGTCTCGAACCCGAACTCGTTCACCTGTCGAATTCGGCGGCCACCTTGACCAGACCAGATCTGCGGTTCGACATGGTCCGGCCGGGTATTTCGGTGTACGGGCTTTCGCCCATTCCGGAGCTCGGACAATTCGGTCTGAAGCCCGCGATGACATTCCAAGCGGAGGTCGCGTTGGTGAAACAGGTGGCGGCAGGGGAAGGCGTGTCGTACGGGCACCGGTGGATCGCACCGCGCGACACCACGATCGCGCTGGTGCCCGCGGGATATGCCGACGGCGTATTCCGTTCGCTCAGTGGATGTTTCGAGGTGTGGTTGGGCGGGGCCCGGCACCGTAATGTCGGGCGGGTGTGCATGGACCAGTTCATGGTCGACCTCGGCGACAACGCGGGCGGCGTGCGGGAGGGCGACCGCGCGGTGCTGTTCGGCGGCGGCGCGGGACAGCCACACGCGCTCGACTGGGCGCGGGCGCTGGACACGATCGATTACGAGGTCGTCTGCGCGCCGCGCGGCCGGGTGGTCCGCCGCTACGTGGGTACCGGCCGATGACCCGGCGCACGGTGATCCGGCGCGGTGGCCTGGCGACCGCGGGCCTGCTCGCGGGCCTCGCCATCGCCCATACCTTGCGCCAGATCGGCGCGCGGGTGATGTGGCCCGCCGAACGCGACGAATACCGCGACGAGAACTTCGCCCTGATCGACGAGGACGAACCGGGCATGGTGCTCGCCGACGACGGTGTGTCGCTGGCTACCCGCACTTTCGGCGACGACTCCGCCGAGGCCACGATCGTTTTCGTGCACGGCTTCTGCAACAGCATGGAGTCCTTCCACTTCCAGCGCCGCGATCTCGCGCGGCAGTGGGGGTCGCGGGTGCGGATGGTGTTCTTCGATCTGCGCGGACACGGACGCTCCGGCACACCGAGTACCGAGAGCTGCACGGTCGCCCAGCTCGGCCGCGACCTCGCCACGGTGATCCGTGAGTGCGCGCCGACAGGACCGGTGGTACTGGTCGGGCATTCGCTCGGCGGAATGGCCGTGCTCGCGGCGGCCGCGCAGTTCCCCGAACTGTTCGCCACGCGGGTGCGCGCGGTCGGGCTGCTGAGCACCGCCGCCGCGGAGGTGACCGCGACCGGGATCTCGCAACTGGTTCGGCATCCCGCGGTCGACGGCTTCCGGCTGGCGGTGCGGACCGCGCCGACGCTGGTGCAGTTCAGCCGCAGCGCGAGCAAGCACGTGGTGACGCCGATCCTGCACGTGAGCTCGTTCCACGGCCCCGTGAGTCCGACGCTGTCGCGCTTCACCACGATGATGATCGACCGCACGCCCGTCGGCACCATCGAAAAGTTTCTGAAAGCGATTGAGTTGCACGACGAGTCAGCCGCAATTCCCGTCCTGGGCGAGCTGCCGGTTTTGATTCTGGGTGGTGCGCACGACGTGGTGATCCCGTTCCGCAATTCCCGCGAACTGGCGGCGGAACTACCGGGCAGTGAACTGGTCCGGGTGCGTGAGGCGGCGCACATGCCGCACCTGCAGTTCCCCGAGGTGAGCCTGGCCGCACTCGACCGGCTGCTCGCGCGGGCGGGAATCATCGGCAGCCGCGGCGAGGAGGCCGTCGGTGGCTGACCCACACCAGCGCGTTCTCGACACTGTCGAGGACACCGAAGCATTCGGCCGCGAACTGGCGGCCACCCTGCGCCCAGGTGACCTGGTCGTGCTCGACGGCCCGCTCGGCGCCGGTAAAACCGCGTTGACCAGAGGAATCGCCGCCGGACTCGGTGTCGCGGGCCGGGTCAGCTCGCCGACGTTCATCATCGCGCGGGCGCACAAGGCCGGAGTGCGGCCGGACGGCACGCCCGGGGTGGCGATGGTGCACGTCGACGCCTACCGCCTCGCGGGCGACCTCGACGAACTGGACTCGCTCGACCTCGACACCGACCTGCACCACGCGGTCGTCGTCGTGGAATGGGGCAAGGGGGTCGTCGAACACCTCGCTGACCGGCACCTGCGAGTGCAACTCGCCCGGGAGCCGGAATCCGATGTGCGCACGGCGATCTGGGAATGGATCGAATAACGCGCGATCATGCGCGCACCGGTGCGCGCCGAGCGCCGATACCACCCGGTATTGTTGAGACAATCATGCTCGTACTAGCAGTCGACACCGCGACACCCGCCGTTACAGCGGGATTGGTGCACCTGTCACCTGCCGGTGAACCCGGCACCCGCCCCGCCGTGGCGACGCTCGCTGCCCGCGTGAAGGTCGACGCCCGCGCGCACGCCGAGGTCCTCACCCCGCAGATCCTGGAGTGTCTAGCCGCGGCGGGGGTGCGCCGCGACGAGCTCGACGCGGTCGTCGTCGGGCTCGGACCCGGACCGTTCACCGGGCTACGCGTGGGAATGGCCACCGCGGCCGCCTTCGGTGACGCGCTCGGGTTACCCGTGCACGGGGTGTGCAGTCTCGACGCCATCGCCGCCGACACCATCGGTGAGAAGCGAGATCCCGGCGAGCTGTTGGTGGTCACCGACGCGCGCAGGCGCGAGGTGTACTGGGCCAAGTATCTGAACGGGGCGCGGGTCGCCGGTCCCGAGGTGAACAAGGCTGTCGACGTGCCGGTGGGTGACGCCGCGGCGATCGCCGGGTCGGCCGCGCACGTGGACTTCTTCGATCTGCCGGTGCTGCCCAGCGAGACGCCCTCGCCTGCCGGGCTGGTCACCGTCGCGGCGCCGGCGTTGCTGGCGGGAGAGACACCGCAAGCGCTGGTGCCGTTGTATCTGCGCAGGCCCGATGCGGTGGAGAACAGCTTCCGAACCCTCGACCGGACCGGGGCGTGAGTGCCGTGACCGAGTACCTGATCGCTCCCATGACGCTGCCCGACATCGACCGCTGCGTCGAACTCGAGCACCTGCTGTTTCCCGAGGACGACCCGTGGCAGGCGGTGTCGTTCCGGTCCGAGCTGGCCGGCGGGCACAACCGCTACATCACCGCGCGCACCGCCGACGGCGTGATGGTCGGCTACGCGGGCATCGCGCTGCTCGGTGACGACGCCCATCCCGAGGCCGAGGTGCACACGATCGGCGTCGACCCGGATTGTCACCGGGGCGGCATCGGCACGCTGCTGCTCGAAGCGCTGCTGGCGACGGCGGCCGAACGCGGCGGGCCGGTGTTCCTCGAGGTGCGCACGGACAACGCGCCCGCCATCGCGATGTACGCCAAGCACGGGTTTCACATCATCGGGCTGCGCAAGAACTACTACCACCCCAGCGGGGCCGACGCGTACACCATGCGCCGTCCGGAACTCACCGCCGCGGCCGATGAATGGGCCGCGCGCGGCCGGCAGGACGAGGTGTTGTCGTGATCGTCATGGGGATCGAAAGCTCGTGCGACGAAACGGGAGTCGGCATCGTGCGCCGTCATTCCGATGGCTCCGTCGAGCTGCTCGCCGATGAGGTGGCCTCGAGCGTCGACCAGCACGCCCGCTTCGGCGGCGTGGTGCCCGAGATCGCCTCGCGCGCACATCTCGAGGCGATCGTGCCCGCGATGCGTCGTGCGCTGGCGACCGCGGGGATCAGCAAGCCGGACGCGCTCGCCGTCACCATCGGGCCGGGGCTGGCCGGTGCGCTGCTGGTGGGGGTGGCCGCGGCCAAAGCCTATGCGGCGGCGTGGGATGTGCCGTTCTACGCGCTCAACCACCTCGGTGGGCACGTGGCGGTCGATACGCTCGAGCACGGGCCGATGCCGCCCGCGGTGGCGCTGCTCGTGTCCGGTGGGCATACGCACCTGTTGCAGGTCACGGATCTGGGTGAGCCGATCACCGAACTCGGCAGCACCGTCGACGATGCCGCCGGGGAGGCGTTCGACAAGGTCGCGCGGCTGCTCGGTCTCGGCTATCCCGGTGGGCCCGCCCTCGACGCGGCCGCCGGCTCCGGTGACGCGCGGGCGATCGCCTTTCCTCGCGGGATGACCGGGCCCCGTGACGCGCGCTACGACTTCTCCTTCTCCGGTCTCAAGACCGCGGTGGCCCGCTATGTCGAGGCCGCGCAGCGTCAGGGCATCACGCCCGACCAGCTGCCGATTCCCGATATCGCCGCGTCCTTTCAGGAGGCGGTGGCGGATGTGCTGACGATGAAGGCTGTCCGGGCGGCGACCGACGTCGGCGTCGACACGATCGTTCTCGGCGGCGGCGCCACCGCGAACTCGCGGATTCGATCACTGGCCGAAGAGCGGTGTGCTGCGGCGGGTTTGACGCTTCGGGTGCCCAAGCCGCGGCTGTGCACGGACAACGGTGTGATGATCGCCGCGCTGGGCGCGCATGTGATCGCGGCGGGCGCGCAGCCTGCGGAACTGACTGTCGCCACCGATCCCGGGCTGCCGGTCTCGGTGAGCGCTCTGCGCGGCTAGCACCCGTCCTGCCTGGCCGCACGGCACCCTGAAGAACCCGCCACCGGTCCACCCGGCGCGGTGCGCGCGTTAATCGGCTGGCGGCAACGGGATTTCGTCGGTCGTGGTGGCCGACGGAATCGGGAGGGTGCTGTTGGCGGGGGCCTGCGTGGGCGAGGTGTTGGGGGTGGAGGGACGCTGTCTGCCGCCACCGGAGGAGCCGCTGTCCAGGGGGCCGAGCGGAGACTCGGGGTAGGGAATCTGCGGGAGGTTCGGATCGGGGCGCAGGGTGGGGGCCGTTGTCGAGGTGGGCGCGGAGGGTGTGGCGGCGCTCGTGCTCGGCGCCCCGGTGGTGGCATTCGGTGCTTCGGTCGCGGGCGGTGCCACGGTGGCGCCGGTGCGTTCGGTGCTCTCGCGATTGGCGGGGGTGGGTGCCGGGGACGGCACCGGCGGTAACGGGGATTGACGCACGGTGCTGCTCGTGCCGGCGGGAGTCACATCGGGGGCGTCGGGCGACACTGCTTGCACGCCGTAGCCGATCACCAAGCCGACCACCACGACCGCGCCGACGAGGGTGCCGACGACCTTGGCGAAGGTGCCACTCGGTGCGTCGGCGTGCCCACCGCCCGGCAGTCCGGACGGTGCCGCGGCGTCGGCGACCAGCGCCGCGCCCTTGGCGATGACGGCCTCCGGGTCGGGCACGGTGAGCACGGGGACATCGAGGCGTGATTCGAGAATGTCGATGACACACGGGATATTGGCGCAACCGCCGATCACGGCGACGGCGTCGGGGTACTTCGGCGCGCGGGTGAACACCGACGACGAGAACAGCGCGATATTGCGCAGGAGGCCGTCGATGAGCTCCTCGAAATCGGGACGGGTGAGCTCCAATCCCTGTCCCGCTACATGATCGATGGTGACGACGGGTGCCAGCGACAGGTGTTCCTTGGCCGCGCGGCCGCGGTTGGTCAGTGTGGTGCGGTTGGGCCGGGTGCCGCGTCGGGCGTAGTGCAGGTCGACCAGGTGGTGGTAGATCAGCTCGTCGATCGCGTTGCCGCTCAGCGTCGGCGTGCGTTCGGTGTGCAGCACCACGTTGTCGGTGTAATCGGCCACGGTGACGGTGAGTCCGGTCGCGCCCAGGTCGATCACGGCGACGGTGGGGTAGCGGTCGAGCAGTCCGGTGTGGCGCAGATAGGCGAGGGCGGCGGCGCCCTCGGTGACGAGCCGCAGATCACGGTGGCGCGTGGTGGCGGCCCGAATGGCTTGTGCCTGTTCTTTGTTGCGGTAGGCGACGGCGACGCTGGTCGGTGGACGTGATCGCGCCGAGTCGGCGCGACGGTGGCCGCCGGAGTAGCGCCCGAGCGGTTCGCCTGCCATCGCCACCTGTGACACCGGCAGCTGGGTGGTCATCAATTCGATCGAGGACGACACGAGATCGCCGAGGTCGGAATGTGCCTCATCTGCGGAAACGACCCGGTAGTCGAAAGTCTGCTCGCCCGCGGGCCCCGTCGCGACCAATGCCGAGCACACCACCTCGTTCCCGGCCGAGATGCCGAGGGATGTTCGCATGTTCACCTCCCTTCAAGCCGATGGTGCTCTCCGAGCGGATGGCGCCTTCCTGTGCTATGTCACAGCCTGTTATGCGAACGTTACAGATTGTGGCAGGCGATGTGAAGATCACTGGCCAGTGTGGGCGTGTCGAAAATGCGACGTCGGCAGAACCCGACCTTGAGTGCTGGCACTCTCGCGTATAGAGTGCTAGTCGGCACGTACTAGATGGGCATTGCGTAGCTGTACTAGTGCCAAGTCGACTTCTGGGCTTCGGCTCCGGCACCCGCGACGACGGGGCTGTGCGCAGGGTCGCGAGCTGACCGAAACCCGGTCCGGGACACCAGTTCCGGACAACCGAATTTCCCCTGAAAGTGGAGGGCTCAACGTGGCGAGCGTGAACATCAAGCCGCTCGAGGACAAGATCCTCGTCCAGGCCAACGAGGCCGAGACGACGACGGCCTCCGGCCTGGTCATCCCGGACACGGCCAAGGAGAAGCCGCAGGAGGGCACCGTCATTGCCGTCGGAGCGGGCCGCGTCACCGATAAGGGTGACCGCATCCCGGTCGACGTCAAGGAAGGCGACGTCGTCATCTACAGCAAGTACGGCGGCACCGAGATCAAGTACCAGGGTGGGGAATACCTCATCCTCTCGGCGCGCGACATCCTGGCCGTCGTCACCAAGTAAGGCCAACGCCGCATCAGCGTTCCGCCCCGGCGTCTTCACAGGCCCGGGGCGGATTGCGTTCACAAACAGGAGCTGAATCCTCTTATGCCCAAGCAGATCGAGTTCGACGAAAAGGCTCGCCGGGCTCTGGAACGCGGTGTCGACAAGCTGGCCGACGCCGTCAAGGTGACCCTCGGCCCCCGCGGCCGGCATGTGGTGCTGGCCAAGGCTTTCGGTGGCCCCACCGTGACCAACGACGGTGTCACCATCGCGCGTGAGATCGACCTCGAGGACCCCTTCGAGAACCTCGGCGCACAGCTCGTCAAGAGCGTCGCCACCAAGACCAACGATGTCGCGGGCGACGGTACGACCACCGCCACCGTGCTGGCCCAGGCGTTCGTGCGCGGCGGCCTGAAGAACGTCGCCGCGGGCGCCAACCCGATCACCCTCGGCCAGGGCATCGCCGCTGCCGCCGAGAAGGTGTCGGAAGTGCTGCTCGCGCTGGCCACTCCCGTCTCCGGCGAGAAGGCCATCGCCCAGGTCGCCACCGTTTCCTCACGTGACGAGGAGATCGGCGAGATGGTCGGCAAGGCGCTCACCACGGTCGGCAAGGACGGCGTCGTGACGGTCGAGGAGTCCTCGACCACGAACACCGAACTCGTCATCACCGAAGGCGTGCAGTTCGACAAGGGCTACCTCTCGCCCTACTTCCAGACCGATCCCGAGACCCAGCAGGCCGTGCTCGAGGACACCTACGTCCTGCTGCACCGCGACAAGATCAGCTCGCTGCCCGATCTGCTGCCGCTGCTCGAGAAGATCGCCGAGTCCGGCAAGGCCGTGCTGATCGTGGCCGAGGACGTCGACGGCGAAGCGCTGTCCACCCTGGTGGTCAACTCGATCCGCAAGACCATCAAGGCCGTCGCCGTGAAGGCGCCGTTCTTCGGTGACCGTCGCAAGGCGTTCCTCGACGACCTGGCCGTCGTCACCGGTGGCACCGTGATCAACCCCGATCTCGGCGTCACCCTGCGCGAGGCCACCATCGAGCAGCTGGGTCAGGCGCGTCGCGTCGTCGTCACCAAGGACGAGACCGTGCTGATCGACGGCGCGGGCTCCGACGAGGACATCAAGGGCCGCAGCGCGCAGCTGCGTCGCGAGATCGAAGCCTCGGACTCCGACTGGGATCGCGAGAAGCTCGAAGAGCGGCTGGCGAAGCTGGCCGGTGGCGTCGCGGTGATCAAGGTCGGCGCTGCCACCGAGACCGCGCTCAAGGAGCGCAAGTACCGCGTCGACGACGCGGTGGCCGCCGCCAAGGCCGCGGTCGAGGAGGGCATCGTCCCCGGTGGTGGTTCGGCGCTCGTGATCGCCGCTGCCGCACTGGGCGAGCTGCGTGACTCGTTCGCCGGCGACAAGGCCGTCGGTGTCGAGGTGGTTCGCAAGGGCCTCGAGGCGCCGCTGTACTGGATCGCCACCAACGCCGGCCTCGACGGTGCCGTCGTGGTCGCGAAGGTCTCCGAGGGCAAGGAAGGCTTCAACGCCGCCACTCTGACCTACGGCGACCTGCTCGCCGACGGTGTCGTCGACCCGGTCAAGGTGACCCGCTCCGCCGTGGTGAACGCCGCCTCGGTCGCGCGGATGATCCTGACCACCGAGAGCGCCATCGTGGAGAAGCCGGCCGAGGCCGACGACGACCACGGCCACGGTCACTCGCACTGATCGGGTAAACGGAAGGCCCGCTGCTGATCATGTGATCGGCGGCGGGCCCTTCTTGTTTGTTGGAGCGCTGGCGCGCTCGAGTCGCGGCCCTGAGGGGCCGCCGGTTAGCCACCGGGGCTTGCTCCTTCGTCGCCTACGCCCCGGC
>NZ_JBSGVG010000058.1:0-28697 GCF_053608345.1 Nocardia sp. NPDC055050 | reverse complement strand
TGGTCTTCTTCGGGAACGTCCAGCCCCGATTCGTGGGCGATCCCGATGCCCCCCTGGTCCGGGTACGGGGCTGGCCCCACGCCGCCGGCAGCGGCATCGGGCCAGCGTGGCGCACCTCAGCGCCGGTCGCTGCGACCCGCGGCCCTGCGCTGGGCGCGATTGCCCGGGTAGTGCGGGCCCGGCACCGCGCGGGTCTCGGATTCGAAGCGGTCGTAGGCGTCGACGATGTCGGAGACCAGTCGGTGCCGGACCACGTCGGCGCTGGTGAGCTCCGAGAAGTGGATGTCGTCGATATCGGTGAGGATCTCCGCGGCCGCCCGCAGGCCCGAGCGCTGACCGTTGGGCAGGTCGACCTGCGAGATGTCGCCGGTGACCACCATCCGCGAACCGAAGCCGAGGCGGGTGAGGAACATCTTCATCTGCTCGGCCGTGGTGTTCTGCGCCTCGTCGAGAATGATGAACGAATCGTTGAGGCTGCGACCACGCATGTACGCCAGCGGCGCGACCTCGATGACACCGGAGGCCATCAGCTTCGGAATGGCTTCGGGGTCCATCATGTCGTGCAGGGCGTCGTAGAGCGGGCGCAGGTACGGGTCGATCTTGTCGTTGAGGGTGCCGGGCAGGAAGCCGAGCCGTTCACCCGCCTCGACCGCGGGCCTGGTCAGGATGATGCGGGTGACCTGCTTGGACTGCAGGGCCTGCACCGCCTTGGCCATGGCCAGGTAGGTCTTACCGGTGCCCGCGGGGCCGATGCCGAACACGATCGTGTTGTCATCGATCGCGTCGACATAGCGCTTCTGGTTCAGCGTCTTGGGGCGGATGATCTTGCCGCGCCGCGACAGGATATCCAGGCTCAGCACCTCGGCGGGCGATTCGGACACGCCCTCGTCGGTGAGCATCGAGATGGTGTGGCGAACCGCCTCGGGCGTGATCACCCGGTTGCGGCCGGTCAGTGCCACGAGCTGCTCGATGACCCGCTCGGCCAGCGCCACATCGCCTGCCTTACCGGTGATGGTGACGGTGTTGCCGCGGACATGGATGTCGGCCGGGAGTAGTTTCTCCAGCTGCCGCAGGTTCTGGTCGGCCGAGCCGAGGAAACCGAAAACCGACTCCGGGGCGAGCTCGATGCTGGAACGCACGGTCCGCGCGGCGGGACCAGCATTGTTACCGCCTGCGCCGATGTCTGATACGGGGTTGGTGGGGTTGCCGATCTCGCCTGAGTTCTTCAAAAGTGGCTACAGCCTGCTTCCGGTTTCGACCTGGTGTTCGATGAGATCAGTTTACCGCCGAGCACTGACACCGCACAGTGGATAAAAATGCGCCCGTGCTATGCCGTTCGCGTCCCTGTGAAATACCCGGTTCCGGACGGTCCACTCCTGCCTCACCAGCGCGAGGTCAACGCCCCCAGCGCGCCGAGCGCGACGGCCGCCGCGGTGGAGGTGCGCAGCACGGTCGGGCCGAGGAGCACGATGTCGGCTCCCGCCTCCGCGAGCGCGGCCAGCTCGGCGTCGTCGAGGCCGCCTTCGGGGCCGACGATCAGCACCACTTCGCTCGCCTGGGCCAACGGCAGTTCGGTGAATCTACCCGCGCCGGATTCGTGCAGGGCCGCGACGATCGCGCCGTCCGCCTTGGCTTTTCGCACCAGTTCCACCAGGTCGCGGGTGCGGTGCAGGGCGGCGATCTCGGGAATGTAGGCGCGACGGGATTGACGGGCCGCGGACTTCGCCGCCGCACGCCACTTCTCGATACCCTTGGCGGCCTTGGCTTCCCAGTTCGCGACGCAGCGCGCGGCCTGCCACGGGACGATCAGGTCCGCGCCGGCCTCGGTCATCAATTCCACGGCCAGCTCGGAGCGATCCGACTTGGGCAGCGCCTGCACCACGGTCACCGCCGGGGTGGGCGGCGCGGCGATCCGACGGTCACGGACCGCCAGTTCGAGCCGGTCCTTCTGGGCCGCAACGACTTCCGAGTCGGCCAGCACACCGTGCCCATCGGACAGGGTGATCGGTTCGCCGACCTTGATCCGGCGCACGGTCGCGGCATGGCGGCCTTCGGGGCCGTCCAGCACCGCGACAGCGCCCGGCTCGGGGACCTCGTCGAGGTAGAAGACCGTTGCGGCCACGGGCTCAGCGCCCGCTGAACGACGCGCGCAGCCGGGCGAACAGACCGCTGTTGTGCTCGGACTGGGTCGACATCACCTCGGCGCGATCCTTGTCCCGCATGCCCTTGAACTTGCGCAACAGATCGGTCTGCCTGCCGTCGAGCTTGTTCGGCACGACGATGTCGAGGTGGGCGAGCAGGTCGCCGCGCGCACCCGAACGCAGGCGCGGCATGCCGTGCGCCCGCAGCTGGATGACCTCGCCGGGCTGAGTGCCCGCCGCGATGGTGAGTTCGGTGGGGCCGTCGAGGATGGTGTCGACGACCACGGTGGTCCCGAGGATCGCGTCGACCATCGGCACCCGGACCGTGCAGTGCAGGTCGTCGCCGTCGCGCACGAAGGTGTCGTGCGGCTGCTCGACTACCTCGACGTAGAGGTCACCGGCATGGCCGCCGCCGGGGCCCACCTCGCCCTGCGCCGCGAGGCGAACCCGCATGCCGCTGGCGACACCGGCCGGGATGGGCGCGGCGATCTCGCGACGGGCGCGCACGCGGCCGTCGCCACCGCACTTGTTGCAGGGGTCGGGGATGGTCTCGCCCGCGCCACGGCAGGTGGGGCAGGGCCGCGAGGTGAGCACCTGGCCGAGGAACGAGCGCTGCACCGACTGCACCTCGCCCGCGCCGTCGCAGGTCTCACAGCGCACCGGCTTGGAGTTGCCGTTGGTGCCAGAGCCCACGCAGACATCGCAGAGGATCGCGGTGTCGACGGTCAGATGCTTGGTGACGCCGACCGCGCATTCGGCCAGGCTCAGCCGAGTGCGGATCAGCGAGTCGGCGCCGGGCTGCACGCGGCCGCGCGGCTTGCGCTGACCACCGCCCTGGCCGCTCATCCCGCCGAAGAACGCCTCGAAGACGTCGCCGAGGCCGCCGAAGCCCGCACCGTTGAATCCTGCTCCGCCGCCGCCGTTTTCGAGCGGGTCACCGCCGAGGTCGACGATCCGGCGCTTCTCGGGGTCGGTCAGCACCTCGTAGGCGGTGGAGACGTCCTTGAAGCGGGCCTGCGCGCCCTCGTCCGGGTTCACATCGGGGTGCAGTTCGCGGGCCAGCTTGCGGTAAGCGCGCTTGAGCTCCTGGTCGGTGGCGTTCTTGCCGACGCCGAGCAGTCCGTAGTAATCCCGTGCCACGTGAGTTCTCTAGTCCTTGGTCGGTGTGGGCCGGCCGAGCGCCGGGCGCATCCTTTAGTCGAATCCACTCAACTTTACCGGCCGAAGTATCGACCTTAACAGTCCGGTTGTCGTGGATCCCGAGCTGGCTTCACCTTTCGGCGAGCACCTCGCCGATGTAGCGGGCGACCGTCGCGACGGATGCCATGGTGCCGGGGTAGTCCATGCGGGTCGGGCCGAGCACACCCATACCGCCGAGCACAGCGCCCGCCGCACCGTAACCGGTGGAGACGACGGAGGTGCCGCGCATCTGCTCGACCTGGGTCTCCTCGCCGATCTGCACCATCACCTGGCCCGGCTGCTGGGCGGCGGCGAGCAATTTGAGCACGATGACCTGTTCTTCCAGGGCTTCCAGCACGGTGCGCAAGGAGCCGGGGAAGCCGAAATCGGCGACATTGCGGGTGAGATTGGCCGTGCCGCCGAGGACCAGGCGTTCTTCGGGGTGCTCGACCAGCGTCTCCACCAGGACGGTCGAGACCCGGACCAGCACGTCGCGGATCTTGGCCGGTGCGCGTTCGGGCACACCGGCTACCGACGCACTCGCCACCGACAGCAGCTTGCCGTCCATAGCCCCGCCGAGCAGGCCACGCACGGCGGCCAGGTCCTCGTCGGAGATCACCGCGCCCAGGTCGACGATGCGCTGGTCGACGCGACCGGTGTCGGTGATCACCACGAGTAACAGCCGGGCCGGGTTGAGCGCGACGACCTCGATGTGGCGCACGATCGAGGCCGAGACGGTGGGGTATTGCACCACCGCGACCTGACGGGTGAGCTGGGCCAGCAGGCGCACGCCGCGGCGCAGAACGTCGTCGAGGTCGACCCCGGATTCGAGGAATTCCATGATCGCCCGGCGTTCGGCACCCGAGAGCGGTTTCACCTCGGCGATCCGGTCGACGAACTCGCGATAGCCCTTGTCGGTGGGGATGCGGCCCGAGCTCGTGTGCGGCTGCGTGATGTAGCCCTCGGCCTCCAGCACCGCCATGTCGTTGCGGATGGTGGCGCTGGAAACGCCGAGGTGATGCCGTTCCACGAGGGACTTGGAGCCGATCGGTTCCTTGGTGGCGACGTAGTCCGCGACGATCGCTCGCAGGACCTCGAAACGTCGATCCTCGGTACTCGACGCCATCGACCCCACCTTCCTCGCTCGTGCCTGGTACGTCACGCCTACCCGTGCTGCGTTCGCACAGGGTCGCACGCCGACGCTCGCAGCGTCTTGTTGTCCAGTCTAATTGTCTTGTTGCCGATCCCTGGATCGCACGGCGGTCCGGCATCGAACCGTCATGCGGGGATATCCGGCGTCGGGGGCGGTGTTCGGTTTGTCGGCTCGGTCGAGCCCCACGCCAGGGTTATCCACAGACCCGAGTTATCCACAGTTGCGGTTTCGCGGGTTGCCGGGCTCGGGCAGCGGGCGTAGATTTCGGACTGAATCAGGGGGCCTACCAGCTGTTTTCAGCTGACTACAGAGTGCACGGGGAGGGAACTGTGGTGTATCCGGGTGGGGTCGGCGAAGCGGGGCAAGTCGGTTCGAGCGCGGTCGCGGTGCGGCCGGCGGAGTTCGCCCGGATCGACGGTGCGTGTGTGGAATTTCTCCGCGCGATCGCGCGGATACGGGCGCTTGCCGTGGAAATCGGCGATCAGGAGCGCTGGGGGCTCGGCGAGGGAGAAGCGCGGTTGGTATCCGGTCGCACATTGGTCGCGCGATTGCGTTCCCTCGCGGCAGCGAACGAGAACAGCGTCACTGCCGTATTGGACGCGCATTCACAGATCGTGGCCGATATTCGGCAATCTTTCCGGGCTGCGCGCGATCTGATGGTGGTTGCTGACGAAGCGTGGGCTGATCGACTTCGGATGCCGGAACCCTCTGCGGGACAACATATTTCTTCGGTGTCAGCGTGACAGGCCCCGAGCCGAGCGGTATTCGCGGCGAGAACACATATCCGGACTATTCGAGCGACGTCACGAAATCGGGTGTTCCCGGCGGCGGGGAGAACACGCATTGTTGGCGACATCGGGAGATCGTCGCGGCATTCGGGGCGCTCGAGGTGACCGACGCGTTGGCGCAAGCGGACAGGTTCGAGCAGATCGCGCGGTGGTGGGACGAGGGTCTACGCGCATTCCGGCACGCAGTGGATGGGTCGCTGGCGTCGGCTTGGTCGGGCGTGGGTGCCGCCGCGGCCGGATCCGCGGTCGACGACTATGTCGCCCGAGCGCACGATCTGACTGTCGCGCTGGAGGATTTGCCGGGCGTGGTTCGAGCGGCTGCCGAGGCGATCGTGGCGACCAAGTACGCGGTCGGGTCACCCGTTGCCGAGGAGATCGGCGCCGCGGCATGGTCGGCGAGTGGGGCGGTACACACCATGGGCTCAGCATCGGCGCACGGTGCGGCGTCGGCCGCGGAGGAGGATGCGCGGGCGGCGATGCGGCAGCGATACGTGTTGCCGATCGCGGAGTTGGTCGCTCGCATTCCGGTGCTGCCCATGCCACTTCGGTCGTTCGACTCCGGCGAGCTGAGCGATCGGCAATTACTGATCGGCACCGTGGGGCAATCGCGAGGCGAGCGGCACAAGCTGTCGCCGGTCGAGGTTTCCGCAGTTGGCGGGCAGAACTTGTCCGCCGCGTCCGGGGAGAGTTCGGCCCAGCAGGTGGCGATCGGCGACTCGGAGAAGGTGAGGAGTGATGGTCGCGGCACAGGAGTGCCGATCGACGGTCACGAACTGGTCGACGGCAGATCGGTGGAATCCGATGACCGATCCGCACGCCCCGGCAACGCTACGACGGTGACCTCGGCGTCGTCGGGTGTCACTGGCGCGGCACCGCCGAGCGGTGCGGCTGCGTTGACGGCACCTGTCGGCGCAGGGTTGCTCACAGCGCCCGCGGGGACTTCCCCGGCGGCTGTCGACCCCGGGGTGGTTTCGGCGGGCCGTGTTCCCGCTGCAGGCTCAGCGGCTGGGCGTATGGGTCCGAGCGTCAGCACGAGCGGAGGCGATGACCGGACATGGGGTAGGGCACCGCGGTATCGACCGCCCGGCCAGCACGATGTGTCGAGGCCGGGTATCGGGCACAGCGTTCCCGGATCGACAGGCCCGGCTATCGGCGTCAACCCGCCGTCGGGGCACGCCACAACCAGGTCGGTCGATCGCTACTTCCATTGCGGAGGAGGAACGCCGACGGCGCCCGCGCCGGGCGTCGACGCCGTGCGCGGACTGCCGGAGTACTTGATCACGCTCGCGAACACCGCGGAACTACTCGGTGCGCCACGACCGGCGATAGCCGGTGGGGTGATCGGTGGTGGCGATGACTTCTCGCCGGTCGAGCAACGCTCAACGGCGACTCGGGGCTGACGGCGATGTCAGCGCGTCGGCGAAGGCGTCGGCAGTGGCCGCCCGATTCGGGCGGCCGGTGCCGGATCAGACTCGGGCAGCAGCGCCGCAGCGAGCGGCGGAGTCGGGGGCGCCGACCTGCTTGCCCGCGAGGGCGTCGAGACCCAACATCGCCAGCAGCGACGTGCAATCTTCGGCGTCGTTCGAGTGCGAAGCGACCGTCCGCGCGGCGACCGCGCATTGACGAGCGTTCTCCGCCTTCTCCGCGGAGCGCGCTTCAGCGAATTCGCTCTGCTCGTGGACGAGGGTGATGTGCCGTTCGGTGGACATATAACTCCCTAGGATCGAGCCGAAGCCTACGCCCCTAATCGTTATCTTCCACCCCGAACCCACCGAACATACCCTTAGAGCACCCCGCTGTTCGAGGCCTCTCGCCAGGTGTGCATTGGTGGATTACACCAGGATGACCGGGCAATCTTTGGATGCGATCCCAAGCCTGAGAAATCTCGAAATTCAGATCACGATGACATCACCACTCGCGCGATTCTTCGACTGGTTCAGCAGCCCGTCGATCAGCCGAGAACGGCTCCCGCGGCCCCCTCGCGCGGTCAGATGAGGAGGTCGCGGACGATGCCGTCGGCGAGGAGGCGGCCACGGTCGGTGAGGACCAGATTGTCGCCGGTGACGCGGGCCAGGCCGTCGGCCAGAATGCGGTCGAGGGCCGAGCTTGCCGAGGGGGCTAGATCCGCGAGAGGCAGGCCGGTCCGGAGGCGGACGGTGAGCATGAGGTGTTCGGTGTAGCGCTCGTCGTCGGTGAGGGCCTCCCAGCCCGCGGCGGGGAGACCGCCCAGGGCGACACGGTCGGCGTAGCGGGCGGGGTGCTTGACGTTCCACCAGCGAACGCCGCCGACATGGCTGTGCGCGCCGGGGCCGGCGCCGAGCCAGTCGCCACCGTCCCAGTAGCCCAGGTTGTGCTGACAGCGGGCGGCATCGCTCGCGGCCCAATTGGAGACCTCGTACCACGTCAGACCGGCGTCGGCGAGGCGGGCATCGATGCGTTCGTAGCGGGCGGCGAGGACATCGTCGTCGGGTGCGGGCAGTTCACCACGGCGGACCTTGCGTGCCAGCGCGGTTCCGTCCTCGACGATCAGGGAGTAGGCGGAGACATGATCGACACCGGCGGCCAGCACCGCGTCCAGACTCAGATCCAGATCGGCATCGGTCTCGCCCGGGGTGCCGTAGATCAGATCGAGGTTCACGTGGTCGAACCCGGCCGCGCGCGCCTCTTTCGCCGCGGCGACCGCGCGGCCCGGCGTGTGCGTGCGGTCGAGCACCTTCAGCACGTGCTGTGCGGCGGACTGCATGCCGAGCGAGATCCGGGTGTAGCCCGCCACGCGGAGCCGCTCGAAGAACTCGGGCGAGGTGGATTCCGGGTTGGATTCGGTGGTCACCTCGGCGTCGGCGGCCAGGGTGAAGTTCGCCCGTACGGCATCGAGAACCGACGCCAGCCCGTCACCACCGAGCAGCGACGGTGTCCCGCCGCCGACGAAGATCGTCGACACCGCGGGCGTCGCGCTCGGCAGGGCACCGAACTCGGCCGCGGCGGTCGCGAGCTCGCCGCGCAACGCCTCCAGCCACGACTGCGGCGACGCCGAAGTACCCAGCTCCCCCGCCGTATAGGTGTTGAAGTCGCAGTACCCGCAGCGCGTGGCGCAGAAGGGCACGTGTACGTACACCCCGAACGCGCCGCTCCCGAAATCGCGCAGCACCGGCCGATCGGCATCGGCCGGTGTCACGCCGGGAACCCCGGAAGCAGCGCTGGTAGTCACCCCTCCAGTCTGCCGGGCCCTGGTAGCGCGCTCCGCCCGGCCCCTCGCACGTCAGTCCGTCACGACGGGCGTGTTCTGGTTGGCGGTGAGCACCCAGGCGCCGTCTTCCTTGGTCATCACGTACATCGGCGTGCCCTGCCCGGACAACTCGCCGTCGAGGGTGAAGTAGCTCTGGCGGATCTTGACGGCGGCGACATCGGGCCGCAGGAACAGCACGTGCTCGACCTCGTAGGTCGCGGTGCCGTGCGTCGTGGCCCCTGGCAGCACCTGCGCCGTGAACTCGGCGATGGCAGGGCGCCCGAACAGCCGCTTGCCGTGACCGGTGGTCCAGATCGCGTCCTCCCGGAAGACGGCGACGAACTGCTCGGCCAGTTCGTTGGCCTGGGCGTGCGCGATGGTGTCGACGACGGCGCGGATGGCCACGAGTTCGGTGTCGAGATCGGCGGGGGTCTGACCGGCGGCAGTGGCGTCATTGCTCATGGCACTACTGTGCAACCTCGAGTGCGATCCAGGTCAACCGCGCTGTGCGGCACCGCACACATGCCCGCGCGGGGTATCACAGCCCGGTTCCGGGCGGCGGCCTATGACCCCCGTCACAGAACAGGACGGCCGTCCAGGGAATTTCCCCCAAAAGTGCGGGAAATATCTCCTTGCGGTCGGAACGACCAGGCTGACGTGGCACAATAGCCACATGCACGCAACTGGAGTACGACTCGTGGCCCGTCGCCACGTCGACTTCCAGCGTGTCTGCAGCGCCTGTTGTCGGCCCGGTTTCCACCGGTAGCGCAGCGGCGTCCACGCCCGGGTATCCCCCGGTGCCTTCGACTTTCATCGGCCCGCTGACTCCCCTGACGCGAGCCAGCCCCTCGCGCCTTCAGCACGGATGTCCCAACACCCCCGCAGGAGCGACCACCCATGACGTCGAGCACCGACGCCGGTTCGACCGAACAGTCGACGGCGCAGGCCCGCACTGAGCGTTCAGCTGCCCAGCGCCCGGCCCGCCCGAGCACCGATGCCCCGGTCGCACCGCGCGCCCGCACCGGCAAGCCGGTCCGCCGCCGGTCCGAAGGCCAGTGGGCCCTCGGCTACCGCGAGCCGCTGAACCCGAACGAGCAGTCCAAGAAGGACGACAACCCGCTCAACGTGCGTTCGCGCATCGAGAACATCTACGCCAAGGGCGGCTTCGACTCGATCGACAAAGCCGACCTGCGTGGCCGTTTCCGCTGGTGGGGTCTCTATACCCAGCGCGAAGAGGGCTACGACGGCACCTTCACCGACGACGACAACATCGACCTGCTCGAAGCCAAGTACTTCATGATGCGGGTGCGGTGCGACGGCGGTGCGCTTTCCGCCGCCCAGCTGCGCACGGTCGGTCAGATCTCCACCGAGTTCGGCCGCGACACCGCCGACCTGTCCGACCGCGAGAACGTCCAGTACCACTGGATCGAGGTCGAGAACGTCCCCGAGATCTGGCGCCGGCTCGAGTCGGTCGGTCTGCACACCACCGAGGCGTGCGGCGACTGCCCGCGCGTGGTCCTCGGTTCGCCGCTCGCGGGCGAGTCGCTCGACGAGATCATCGACCCCACCTGGGCGATCGACGAGATCGTCAAGCGCTACATCGGGAAGAAGGAGTACTCGAACCTTCCCCGCAAGTTCAAGACCGCGATCTCGGGCCAGCAGGACGTGGTGCACGAGATCAACGACATCGCCTTCGTCGGCGTGAACCACCCCGAGCACGGCCCCGGCCTCGATCTCTGGGTCGGCGGCGGTCTGTCCACCAACCCGATGCTGGCGCAGCGCGTCGGCGCTTTCGTGCCCCTCGAAGAGGTCCCCGACGTGTGGGAAGCGGTCGTCTCGCTCTACCGCGACTACGGCTACCGCCGCCTGCGCACCAAGGCCCGCCTGAAGTTCCTGATCAAGGACTGGGGCATCGAGAAGTTCCGTCAGGTACTCGAGGACGAGTACCTGAAGCGCAAGCTCATCGACGGTCCGGCACCCGTGCAGCCGGCCAAGCCCATCGACCACGTCGGTGTCCAGAAGCTGCGCAACGGCCTGAACTCCGTCGGCTTCTCCCCCATCGCCGGTCGCGTCTCGGGCACCATCCTGAGCAAGGTCGCCGACGCCGCCGAGAAGTACGGCTCGGATCGCATCCGCTTCACCCCGTACCAGAAGCTGATCGTCCTCGACATCCCCGACGACCAGGTCGACGCGCTGATCGACGAACTCGAACCGCTCGGCCTGCAGGCTCGCCCCTCGGTCTGGCGTCGAAACCTCCTCGCCTGCAGCGGCATCGAGTTCTGCAAGCTGTCCTTCGTCGAAACCCGCAAGCGTTCGCAGGTGCTCGCACCCGAACTCGAGCAGCGCCTGGCCGACATCAACGCCGAACTCGACGTGCCGATCACCATCAACATCAACGGGTGCCCGAACTCGTGCGGCCGGTCCCAGATCGCCGACATCGGCTTCAAGGGCCAGCTCGTCGACGACGGCACCGGGAATCAGGTGGAGGGTTTCCAGGTTCATCTCGGTGGCAGCCTCGGCCTGGACAGCGCGTTCGGCCGGAAGTTGCGTCAGCACAAGGTGACCAGCGTCGAGCTCGGTGACTACATCGATCGCGTCGTCCGCAACTTCGTCAAGAACCGGGAATCCGGGGAACGCTTCGCGGTGTGGGCTGTGCGCGCCGACGAGGCCGACCTCCGATAGTCGATGAGGAGATCCCCACTGTGACAACGAATCTCGCGGCCAAACTGTCCGAAGCCGAATTGCGCGCGCTCGCCGAGCAGGGTGCGGCGGAGCTGGGCCCCGACGCCTCGCCCGCCGACCTGATCGCCTGGACCGACCGCAACTTCGGGAACGGCTACATCGTCGCCTCGAACATGCAGGACGGTGCGCTGGTCCACCTGGCCGCGCAGACCCGTCCCGGTGTGGACGTGCTGTTCCTCGACACCGGCTACCACTTCGCCGAGACCATCGGCACCCGCGACGCGGTCGAGGCCGTGTACGGGGTGAATGTGGTGAACGTGCGCCCCGAGGCGAGCGTCACCGAGCAGGACGAACTGCTCGGCAAGGATCTGTTCGCCCGCGACGCCGCCGAATGCTGCCGGCTGCGCAAGGTGGTCCCGCTGAAGAAGTCGCTGAGCGGCTACAACGCGTGGATCACCGGCATCCGCCGCGTCGAGGCGCCCACCCGCGCCAACGCGCCACTGATCTCGTTCGACGAAGCCTTCGGCCTGGTGAAGATCAACCCGATCGCACCGTGGTCCGACGACGAGATGCAGGCCTACATCGAGGCCAACGGCATTCTCGTCAATCCCCTGGTGGAGGAGGGCTACCCGTCCATCGGCTGCGCACCGTGCACGCGCAAGCCCGAGCCGGGGTCCGATCCGCGCAGCGGCCGCTGGGCCGGTATCGCCAAGACCGAATGCGGATTGCACCAATCATGACCATCACCACCACTGGGAGTGAGCCTGTGAGTACCAACACCACCGAACGCGAACTCGGCCTGTCCGAGTTCGACACCCTCGCGGCGCTGGAATCCGAGGCGATCCACATCTTCCGTGAGGTCGCGGGCGAATTCGAGCGTCCCGTGATCCTGTTCTCCGGCGGCAAGGACTCCACCGTCCTGCTGCACCTGGCGCTCAAGGCCTTCTGGCCCGCGCCGCTGCCGTTCACGCTGCTGCACGTGGACACCGGCCACAACCTCGACGAGGTGCTCGAGTTCCGCGACAAAGTGGTCGAGCGCTACGGCCTTCGCCTGCACGTGGCCTCGGTCGAGGAGTACCTGGCCGACGGCCGCCTGACCGAGCGTCCCGACGGTATCCGCAACCCGTTGCAGACCGTGCCGCTGCTCGACGCCATCACCGAGCACCGCTTCGACGCGGTCTTCGGCGGCGGTCGTCGCGACGAGGAGCGCTCGCGCGCCAAAGAGCGGATCTTCTCGCTGCGCAACGCCTTCGGGCAGTGGGATCCGAAGCGTCAGCGCCCCGAGCTGTGGAACCTCTACAACGGCAAGCACGCGCCGGGTGAGCACGTGCGCGTGTTCCCGCTGAGCAACTGGACCGAGCTCGATATCTGGCGCTACATCGCCCGCGAGGACATCGACCTGGCGTCGATCTACTACGCGCACGAGCGTCCGGTGTACTCCCGTGACGGCATGTGGATGACGCCCGGCGTGTGGGGCGGCCCGAACGAGAACGAGGTCCTCGAGACCCGTTCGGTGCGCTACCGCACCGTCGGCGACGGCTCCACCACCGGCGCCATCATCTCCGACGCCGCCGACAACCAGGCCATCCTGGCCGAGGTCGCGGCGTCACGACTGACCGAACGTGGCGCTACGCGTGGCGACGACCGTGTGTCCGAAGCCGCCATGGAAGACCGCAAGCGAGAGGGTTATTTCTGATGTCCGACCTATTGAGGCTGGCCACCGCCGGTTCTGTCGACGATGGCAAGTCCACGCTGGTCGGACGGCTGCTCTACGACACGAAGTCCGTGCTGGCCGATCAGATCGACGCGGTCACCCGCGCCTCGGTCGACCGTGGACTGTCCACGCCGGACCTGTCGCTGCTCGTCGACGGCCTGCGCGCCGAGCGTGAGCAGGGCATCACCATCGACGTGGCGTACCGCTACTTCGCCACGCCCAAGCGGTCTTTCGTGCTGGCCGATACGCCGGGGCACGTGCAGTACACCCGCAACACGGTGTCGGGCGCGTCCACGGCGCAGCTGGTGATCCTGCTGACCGACGCGCGCAAGGGCGTCATCGAGCAGACCCGTCGCCATGCGGCCGTGCTGGCACTGCTCGGTGTGCCGCGTCTGGTGCTCGCGGTGAACAAGATCGACCTCGTCGACAACCCGGCCGAGGTGTTCGCCGAGATCTCCGCCGAGTTCAACGAGCTCACCTCGAAGCTGGGCTGGGCCACCGAGGACGTCATCGAGATCCCGGTCTCGGCGCTGCACGGCGACAACATCGCCAGCCGCTCCGAGAACACCCCGTACTACAACGGCCCGTCGCTGATCGAGCACCTGGAGTCCGTTCCGGTGGACGCTGATTCGACTGGTACGCACGCGCTGGGTCTGCGTTTCCCGGTGCAGTACGTGATCCGTCCGCGCACGGCCGAATACCCCGACTACCGGGGCTACGCGGGTCAGATCGCGGCCGGTTCGGTGTCACCCGGTGACGAGATCGTGGTGCTGCCCTCGGGTAAGAAGACCACCGTCGAGCGCATCGATACCCCGGACGGCGAACTGGCCGTGGCGCAGGTCGGGCGCAGCGTGACGCTGATCCTGGCCGACGAGGTCGACATCTCACGCGGCGACATCATCGCCTCGGTGCACGACGCGCCGGAATCGATCGACACCTTCGACGCGACCGTGTGCTGGCTCGGCGACAAGGGTCTGCGTCCCGGCGCCCGGCTGCTGCTCAAGCACGGCGCCAAGACCACCCAGGCCATCGTCGGCGCGCTCGTGGAGCGGTTCGACGAGCAGACGCTCACCGCACAGGCCGGCCCGGAGTCGTTGGAGCTCAACGACATCGGACGTGTCTCGCTGCGCTTGGCCGAGCCGATCCCGGCCGACGACTACCGCACCAACCGGCACACCGGGTCGTTCCTGCTGATCGACCCCGCCGGTGGCAACACGCTCGCGGCCGGCCTGGTCGGCGACGTGCTGACCTCGGTCGAGGTCGGTACCGCGGTCTGATGTATCGCCTGCCCGCTCCGCCGCGTGGTGCCGTTGCGGTGCCGCGCGGCGCGGGCGGGCCCGCGTTGATCGCGGTTGCCCATGGCAGCCGCGACCCGCGTTCGGCGGCGACCATGGCGGCCGTGGTCGCCGACGTTGCCGCTGCCCGGCCCGACATCCCGGTCCGGCTGGCTTTTCTGGATCTCAGCACGCCCTCGGTGGACGAGGTGGTCGACGACCTCGCCACCCAGGGGCACACCGACGTGATCGTCGTTCCGCTCCTGCTGGGCAACGCTTTTCACGCGCGGGTCGACCTTCCGGCGCTACTGGCCGAGGCAGGCCGCCGTCATCCCCGGCTGCAACTCACCCAGGCGGCGGTACTCGGCCCCGATCCGCTGCTCATCGCCGCGGTGGCCGACCGAGTCGCACTCTCGTGCCACCTCCTCCCCCTGCTCCCCACCCTGGTCACACCGCTGGTCCCAGCCTTTCCGGGTGCGCTCGCTGCCACAACAGATCCGTTGAGTGATGCTCCGGTCGGAATCGCCGTCGCCGCGGTCGGTTCGCGCGACGCCGCGGCCAATCGGCGGACCGCGGTGGTATCTCGACGATTGGCGGCGGTGACCGGCTGCCCTACTGAAATGTGCTTCGCGACAGTCGAACCCAGTGTC
The DNA here is from genome assembly GCF_053608345.1 of Nocardia sp. NPDC055050. Lineage (NCBI taxonomy): Bacteria > Bacillati > Actinomycetota > Actinomycetes > Mycobacteriales > Nocardiaceae > Nocardia > Nocardia sp. NPDC055050. Next base: position 13,890 of record NZ_JBSGVG010000058.1, on the reverse strand, counting down.
GATCTGGCGGTGGATCAGCTGCGCGCCCGCGGAGCCGAACGCATCGTCGTCGCGCCGTGGTTTCTGGCGCCGGGGCTGCTCACCGACCGGCTGGCCGCGGCCGCGGCCGAGGTCGTGCATGCCGACGTGATCGGAGCACACTCCGCGCTGGTCGACGTGATCTGGGCTCGATACGACACTTCCGTCGCCACCGCGCTCGTACTCTCGGCCTGATCCCAGCAGATTCGGGCCGCTTGGTCCCGCCCCGAATGGGGTAACCCCTCACGCTGCCCTCGATTCGGCCGAGCCCACTCCGACCGGTTCGGGACGCGAGCGCGAGGTTCGCGCTGCCCACATCCGCACCCGCGACGATCCGCGCCTTCACTTCGGATCGACGTCGCCATCACCTCTACGGCCAGAAGTTCGCCTGTATCGCGTCTACTGGTGCGGCTCTCGACACAACCGGATTCGGCACCCACGGTGGCGCAGCTCACACGCATTCCACTCTTTACTACATACCCCCCGGGGGTATATGTTCGTATCAACGCACAGCGAACTGAGAGAGGCGAAACGATGACCACCAACGCCCACGCCGGACACACCGCACACGTCAACGCCGCAGCCCAGCCCGGCCACGTCGAACAGAGCACCGCGCACGGCGGCGGTGCGCACGCCCCGCACAACGGTCACGCGCCGCAGGGTGGCGCCCATGAAGGACACGAGGCCCACTCCGAGCACGGCGGTGGCACTCACGCCGGACACGGCACACACGCAGCCGGGCACGATGCGGGCCTGCCCGGGGGCCTGCGGATTACGCAGGACGGGTACACCCTCGACCTCGACACCACGATCGCCGAGCCCGGCAAGATCGACTTCCGATTCCGAATTCTCGGCCCGGACGGGTCGGCAGTGACCGAGTTCGACGCGATTCACGATCGCGAACTGCACCTGATCGTGGCGCGTCGCGAGCTGACCGGGTTCTGGCATGTACACCCGCGACGGGAAGCGGACGGCACCTGGGCGATCCAGCTGGACCTCCCCGAAGCCGGGGCTTATCGGGTGTTCACCGATATCGCACCGCGCGCACTCGGCCGCACCATCACCCTCGGCGCCGATCTGGCGATCGCGGGACACTATGCGCCACAGCCGGTTCCGGTGGTGAACCGCACCACCGAGGTCGACGGCTATCAGGTGACAGTGGCCGGTGAGTTGCGCGCCGAGGGCGATCTACTGACGCTCACCGTGCGCAAAGACGGCGAGCCGGTGACAGATCTGCAGCCGTACCTGGCGGCTTTCGGCCACCTCGTCATCCTGCGCGCGGGCGACCTCGCGTACGTCCACGTCCACCCCAACGGCGAACCCGGCGACGGAATCACGCCTTCGGGTCCCGAAGTCACCTTCCACACGGCGGTTCCGGGCCCCGGGACCTACCGCCTGTTCCTGGACTTCCAGCACAACGATGTCGTCCGGACAGCCGCATTCACCCTCACCACTCTGGAGATCACGACTCCCTGACACGGCGACTGTTGCCGTGTCAAGCCAGAGCACATCCGCGAACTCGGTCGGCTACGTTCGACTCGGCGCGTCCGACAACAAGCGGGTCGCGATGGTGCGGGCCGCTTCCACACGAGCCGAATCACCGGTCTGGCGAGCGACATTGGCGGCGCTCACGATCGCGTCCAGTTCGAAGACCAGCAGATCGGGGTCGACGTCGGCGAGTTCGCCCATGGCCTGAGCCTTCCGGACCTCGCCGGCCAGGAAGGACAGCCAGTAGTCGTGGTCGGCGACGACGGCGTCGCGCACGGGACCGGGCTTGCTGCTGAATTCGGTGAGGGTGGCCACCCGGAAGCAGCCGCCGGGGAAGGGCGGATTCTCGATGTGCGCGAACCAGCCGTCGATCAGCGCGCGAACCCGGGTTCCACCGCGTGGCGCGCGCAGGCCGGGGGCGATGACGCGTTCGATGAAGATGTCACGGCCCGCCTGAACGGCGGCGAGTTGGAGCGCCTCTTTGGTACCGAAGAGGGTGGCGATGCCGCTCTTGCTGATGCCGAGGTCGGTGGCGAGCCGGCCGATGCTGAGGCCGTCGAGACCCTCGACAGAGGCGAGTTCGGCGGCGCGCCGGGCGATGGTGGCGCGCGCACGGGCGCCCTTGGCCAACCGCTGATCGCTCGGTTCCGACAACTGGGTCATGTGCATCATTGTTCCACTGCGGGGTTGCGAAGGCGAACGATCGGTCGTACTTTTATTTACGAACGATCGTACGTTCTTATTTCTCCCCCTCGAAGGACTCCGCATGACCGACGTGACAGCTCGGCCCGAAGATCCGCTCAGCACAGCCACTCCCGACAGCAGCGCCGCAGGCCGCACCCTCGCCGTCGCCTCGGGCGCCGCATTCATCGCCTTCCTCGACCTCTCGGTCGTCAACATCGCGTTCCCGACGATCGCACTGAGCTATCCCGGCACTCCCACCGGGACGCTGACCTGGATCGTCAGCGGCTACGCGATCGCGTTCGCGGCGCTGCTCACCCCGGCCGGGCGCATCGCCGACGCACTGGGTCGCCGTCGCCTGTTCGCGCTGGCACTGGCCGGATTCGCCATCACCTCACTGCTGTGCGGGCTGGCGCCCGGCGCGGGCTGGCTCATCGCCGGACGGGTCCTGCAGGGCATCGCGGCGGCGTTCATGGTGCCCGCGGCACTCGGGCTGGTCCTGGAGGCCACGCCACGAGCGAAGATCGGCGCCGCCATCGGCGCCTGGTCGGCCGCCGGTGGTTTCGCGGCGGTGGTCGGCCCGGCGCTGGGTGGCGCGTTGGTCGAGGCGTTCGGCTGGCGCGCGGTGTTCCTGATCAATGTGCCGATCGCGTTGGCGCTGATCGTGCCGGGGCTGCGGCTGCCCGGCGGCGACCAGGGCTCCCGCGAGACGACGCTGCCCGATCCGCTCGGCACGCTCGCCGTCGCGATCGGGCTCGGTGCGATCGTCGCGGCCGTCACCGAAGGCCAGTCGTGGGGGTGGACCGCACCCGGCACGCTCGTCGCCTTGCTCGGCGGTCTCGCGCTGACCACGTTCGCGCTGCTTCGCTCCCGTCGGCACACCAATCCCGCTGTCGCCGTGGCACTGTGGCGTGATCGGCAATTCGCCGTGGCGAATGCGGGTTCGTTCCTGTTCGGCGCCTCGATGTTCGCCTGGCTGCTGGCCGGTCCGCTGTTCCTCGATGCCATCTGGGGCTACTCCGTCCTCGAATCGGCGGCGGCGCTGACCGTCGGCGCGGTGGCCTCGATGGTGACCGCCGTTGTCACCGGGCGGATTACGACGCCGGCAGGCCAGCGGTGGGTAGGTGTGCTCGGTGCGCTGATGTCGACAGCCGCGCTGGTCTGGATGAGCACCGACGCCTTCGGGCCCGAACCCGCGCTGTGGACAGCGTGGATTCCGGCGGGCGTGCTCGGCGGCGGCGGGATCGGCATCGTCGTCACGGTGTTCGGCACCGCGGCAGCGAGTTCTGTTCCACCGCAACAGTTCGCGGCGGGTATCGGAATGAACGTCACCGCCCGGCAGGTGGGCGGAGCACTCGGCATCGCCGTCCTGGCTGCCATCTTCTCGGCGACCTCCGACGACCCCCTTCGCGGCTTCCACCTGCTGTTCGCCGTGTGCGCGGCCATCAACCTCGCCGTCGCCCTGCTGCTCGCCGCGCCGTCGCGGGCTCGTTCGACCGACTGAACCAGAGGAGATCGACATGTCTTCCAGCACACCGCTCTCCGTGCAGTTCTCCGCCGAGGCCGACGATCCGCTGGTACTGGCGCCGGAGCAGGCCGCCGCACTGCTCGCGGGGGCACCGTGGCAGCGTTTCGCGGTGCTCGGCGATTCGATCGCCGCGGGGACGGGTGACCCCAGTCCCGGATACGCTCCCACCGGCTGGGCCGATCGGGTCGCGGCACACCTCACGTCGGTGAATTCCACACTGGCCTATCGCAATACGGGCCGGATCGGCGCGACCAGCGGTCAGGTCATCGACCGGCAACTCGCCGAAATCCTGGAGTTCGCACCGGATCTCGTGCACCTCAGCTGCGGCGGCAACGACCTGTTCACCGCGGGCGGCGACATCGATCAACTGCGCACGAATCTGTCGACGATCCTCACCGCGCTGGCCGCCACCGGGGCACAGCTGTCGATTTTCACCGTGGCCGACGTGTGGTCGGTCGAGCGGATGGCCCCGATGCGAGCCATGCGGCCGCAGATGATCGCGTTCAACGAGGTGGTGCGGGCGGTGGCCGCCGAATTCGATGCGGTGCTCACCGAATTCTGGAACCATCCGCTGCGGTCGAGACCCGAGTTGATGAGCGCGGACCTCATCCACTTCACCACGAGTGGGCACGCGGTGGTGGCCGGTGAGGTGGTCAGGTCGCTGGCCTCGCTCATCGACAGGTCGTAGTGGGGGCGGGGCGGTCGCAGCAGGATCGCCCCGCACAGACCTCAGCCGGCAACGGCCTGTGCGCCGATGCGGCGCTCACCTGTTGTCGTGCACCAATCGAGTACCGAGTGCGACCAGTTCGGATCTCACCTCGGCAGGACCGACCACCTCCACGTCGCCGCCCCAGCCCGCCAGCTGCCGGGCGACCATGTTCACGGTATCGGCGGAGATCTGTGCTCGCACCCGACCGTCGGGTGCCGGGCCGAGCAGAGTGCAGTTGCGGCCCTGCTGATCGGCCAGGATGGGGGCGAGCTCGGTGGAGACGAGAACCGTCGCGGAAACGGCGGCGCGCCGCCCCTCCATCTGCTCGACGATCTGCGCCCATTCCGCGGCGAGATCGAAATCCGCTGGTCGGTCGGCTGTTTCGTCGAGCGTGATGGCGTCGGCGATCCGGTCGAGGCGGAAGGTTCGCTGCCCGCGGTCGGTGCCCGCGATGAGATACCAGACCGTCTCCTTCTCGACCAGGCCCCACGGATCGATCGTGCGGACCGTGCGTTCCCCCTTGCGCAGGTATTCGATGCGCACGCGGCGGCGATCCACCACCGAGCGGCGCAGCGTATCGAGCACCGCGGGTGCTCGAGGATCGGGGCGACCCCACCGCGCCGGATCGACCACAACCGCGTCGGCTGCGGCGGCCGCATCGGCGCGGAAAGTGTGCGGCAGGGCGCGGACCAGTTTGCGAAGGGCCGACTTCAGTTCGGGGGCGGCCTGGGCCGCCGGACCCGCGAGCAGGAACAGCGCCCTGGTCTCCCCCGCCGTCAGCCCGGACAGGTCTGTGCGGGCGCCGCCGATCAGCGACCAACCGCCCCCGCGACCCGATTGCGGATAGACCGGGATGCCCGCGGCCGACAAAGCCTCCAGGTCACGGCGGGCCGTCGCCACCGAGACTTCGAGCTCGGCCGCGACCTCCGCAGCCGTCACCCGCCCGCGTGCCTGCATCAACAACAGGGTGGCTACCAATCTGTCCGCTCGCATACTCGGCAATTCTGCCGAACAAAGTGCTCATTCGGTGAGCACTTTGGCTGGCAAGGTCGTTGTCACACCGAAGCGACAACCGAATGGAGCAGACATGCTGCGCGGAATGGCCACCACCACCTACTACGCCGACGACCTCACCGCCGCCAAGGACTGGTACAGCGAATTCCTCGGCATCGCGCCGTATTACGAGGTACCCGGCGGGTACTACGAGTTTCGGCTCGGGCCGTTGCAAGCCGAGCTGGGCATCATCAACCGCGCGTATGCCCCGGCAGGCGCACGCAATGCACCGGGTGGAGGCGGAGTCGTGTTCTGGCAGGTCGACGACCTCGCGGCCACCTTCGCCCGGTTGCTCGAGCTCGGCGCCACCGAGTACGAGCCGATCACCGAACGCGGCGAAGGAGCCGGGTTCGCGACCGCGGCGGTGCTGGATCCGTTCGGCAATGTGCTCGGGATCATGGCGAACCCCCACTATGTGGCGATGACCGCGCCGGTGCCGACCTAGGTCCCGCGTTCAGGCTGTGGCGCCGGTGGCGACAACCGCGGTGCTCAGGCGAACCAGCGCTCGAGGACGGTGGCCACTCCGTCCTCGCTGACGTCTCCGGTCACCTCGTCGGCGAGGGCGAGCACCGCGTCGGGCGAGCCTGCCATCGCTACCGAATGTGCCGCCCAGCGCAACATCTCCCGGTCGTTGAAACCGTCGCCGATGGCCAGAGTCGCATCGGCCTCTACGCCGAGGAGGAGCCGAAGTCGTTCCAGTGCCCAGCCTTTGGACACACCGCGCCGGGAGACCGTGAGCCACGGACCGTACTCGCCGTGCACCCAGGAGGCATCGGGCACATCGAATTCCTGTAGGAGGCGCAGCATTTCGTCGGGGCTGCCGTCGGGCCACCAGCCGTTGAGGCGCGGGGTCGGCACACTGCTCAGTGTGCGGTGGTCGACCAATCGGAAGTCGCCGATCGAGAACTCCCCCGGCCCGTGCCCCGTCGCCCAGGTACCGACGCCCACCTGTTCCGCGGCGAAGATCATCGCTGGGAACAGTGCGCGCAGCGCGAGTACGGCAGGTCCCGGATCGAACGACTGGACCGCGACCGGCTCGCCACGCGCCACATCGATGTGCACAGCACCGTTGGAACACAACGCATGCCCCTCGGCGAGCCCGAGCTCGCTCAGCACCGGACGTGTGGTGAGCACCGTTCGCCCGGTGGTCACCACCACATGCGCGCCGGCCGATACCGCCGCTCGCACCACCGCCCCCACCCGCGCGCTGATATCGACCCCCTTCGCCAGCAGGGTCCCATCCACATCGAGCGCAATCAGCTTCGGCGCTCCCCCAGCTAAACCCACCGCCCTATTGTGCCCGCACCCACCGACAGCCCACCCCGGTTTCACTACCAGCGCTCCGACGACCGGCCGCGCGAACCGCATCGCCGTGGCTGCGGGCCGCGAGATCGACTCTCGTGGCACACCCGTCCATGTCGCAGCGAGCCCCGCGACATGGACGTGATACCGCGGCCGGGCTACGCAGGCGCGTCAGCCGATCAGCAGCGAGAGCCGGAGCCGTCGGAGGAAGAGCTCGTCGGCGGTGGCGCGCTCGTGCACTGCGTGTTCGAGGACACTCAGCACTCCCGGGTGTTCTCCAGCGACGATGACGTCAAACTCTTCACGTGCGGAGTGCATTCGTCGATGTCGCCTACAACGAAGCACTAGAGTTCCCGTTCTCGCGGTCGGCCCTGCCTCGCCGATCGGATGTTCATACCACCGGCGAGGCAGGGCCGACCTGTCAGTAGCAAGAACATTCCTGTCAGTAGCAAGAACATTGATGCCGCGGCGGCCGCAACGGGCGTGACCCATGGTCAGCGGCGTGAGCCGCCACCGCCACCGCCACCGCCGCCACCGCCGCCTCCGGTGGAGCCACCTGCCGATGCGCCACCTTTGGAGCCTCCCGAGGACGCGCCGCCGGAGGACGCACCACCGGAGGACGCGCCGCCGGAGGACGCGCCGCCACCGGACGCACCGCCGGAGGACGCGCCACCACCGGACGCACCACCCGATGACGCACCACCTGAGGCGCCACCGCCTGACACGCCACCACCGGACGCACCACCGCCTGACACGCCACCACCGGACGCACCACCTGATGACGCACCGCCGTCGGATCCGCCACCGGAGGACGCACCACCTGAGGCGCCACCGCCTGACACGCCACCACCCGACGCACCACCGCCTGACACGCCACCACCCGACGCACCACCGCCTGACACGCCACCACCCGACGCACCACCGCCTGACGCGCCGCCGCCTGAGGCACCGCCACCGGAAGCACCACCGTCGGATCCACCGCCAGACGCACCACCACCACCGCCGGTGCCGCCGCCGGTCGATGCACCGCCATCAGACGTCCCGCCGCCGGTCGAGCCACCGGAAGTTCCTGTGCCGCTCGATGTTCCACCACCGGTCGAGCCGCCTGCGGTATCCCCGTCGGTCGTACCGCCGGTCGGCGTTCCGCCCGAGGTGGTGCCACCGGTCCCGCCGGTCGAGGTGCCGGGGCTGGAAGGTGTTGTGCCGGTGCTGGTTCCACCGGTCGGGGTCGATCCCCCGACATCGACCGTCACGCCGCCCGTACTCGGCGTGGATGTGCCACCGGTCGGTGTGGACGTGCCGTCCGTCGGTGCCGTACCCGGCGACGGCGCGTTACCTACGGCGGGAACAGTGCCGGGCGAGGTCGGAGTGCCCGGCACCGCAGGAGTGCCAGGGCTCGAGACCGGGCCGCTGTGGGGAAGTTCGGGGGTGCCGGGGTTGGTCGGCGTGTTCTGGGGCTGGGCAGCCTGTTGGCCGAACGGTAAGGGGTTGATGAAGCGGGCCGGGTCGCCGTAGGTGGTACGGGCGAGGACCGGCGACTTGCAGTCATTGCTGACGTCCAGGCGGCCGGGGGCGCCGCGGTCGGCGCTGCCGCCTGGGCGTGATGTGCCGCCGGGCGCGGTCGCGGGGGCGATGAAGTTCTCGTAGGCGCTGCGGGCCGCGGCTATGCCCGCCACCCGGATGCGGCCGTTGAGCGGGTCGACATCGCTGACCAGACCTGCGGTTCGGGCGGCGAGGAGGTCGGCACTCATGTCGTAGAGCAACGCGTCAGCGGGAGCGCCCAGCACCGGGAACCGGTCGAGAACCGGCATCAGGCCGGGGTCGAAGGGACTGCCGAACACGGTCATCGCCGACATGGCGAGCGCGGAAACGACTGCCGCGCTGGAGAACACCGCAACGTGCGGCACCGGGCCACCGGTTTGCTGCTCCGGCGCGAAGGTGCGAGCCGCCAAACCCGCCGCGCCCGAGGCGATCACCTGGCCGGGGTCGGCGACGGTGACGAGCGGAACGCCGAGTTCGGCGAGGGTGCGGGCGACTTCGGGCGGACGCGAGGCACCGCCGACCACGAGAATGCGCGACAGGTCCGCGAGCCGCAGCCCCGCCGCGGACACGCTCTTGCTGACCAGCGGGAAGGTGTCGCGGATGTGCTCGGCGCGCAGCGCGTCGATGTTCACCATGGAGGTGAGGGTCTGGGTCGCGCGGCCCGGACCCGGGTCGCCCGCGTAGCGAGCGACCATCTCGCCGAGCGGCTTGCCACCGAAATCGGTGGACCGCGTGGGAGTCCCGACCATCGGGTGGTGCGGCCAGTCGGGACCGACACGCAGCACGGTGAGGTCGAGGCTGGTGGCGCCCAGGTCGTAGACGAGTACGAAGCCCGGCTCCAGTGGGCCGCGATCGACCTCGAGCCATTCCGCGGCGGCGACCGGTTCCGGCACCAACAGGACCTCACCGGCGCCCGCGAGATGCAGCGCCTGGCCGAGTAACGAGACCTGTTTGTCGGTATAGACCGCCGGATAGGTCAACACGATCCCGGCGGGCGGTTCGGCCAGCTCGATCAGACCGGTGACCACCGCGGCGATCAGGTTGGTCGCCGAGTAGAACCGTCCACCCATCACCATCGGCTCGGGCTCGCGCGTGAGATCCGCGAAATCCGTGATCGCCGAGGCGAATTCGTTGATCGCGCCGATACGGGGCCTGCCCGCGTCGTCGAATGTCAGTGCGGTGCGTCGTGTTCGCACCGCCGGTTTGGCCGGATCGTCGGCGACTACCGCCGAAATCGCATTGACCGCACCGATACTCAAGCCCAGACCTCTGGTCATGTTTTTGCTATCCCGTCAACGCACCGTGACCACGTCCAGCACGCGAGCGCACCATGTGGCCGCGGTCGTCTTCCAAACAGCTCGCCTAGATTAACTGGCACTTCCGCGAATTGCTGCCGGATTGATACGGAAACCGCAACCATGCGCCACCACAAGGCGATTCATGCAGGTGAGATCGTTGAAGCCAACATATCCACCCCCCTGAACACCCTCCCCGCGATTCACAGACTCCGAGAAGCAGCTACCTGCGAGTAATCGGACAGAGCGCCCATTGAATACATTCTTCAAGTTTGTTATCCCGCACATTCAGCACACTTACCGACCGGTAACCAATTCATTTACTACCAACACGATTTCACTGGCGGCGAATTACATTCCCCCATTTCGAAGTCGGCCCACTTTCAGTGACACGTCAATGCAGCGACCGAATCCCGCCAGCACGACCCTGCGCGCGCCGGTTGACTGAAAGGACGGAGAGACACCGACCCGATGTTCGAAAAACCTAGGGAAAGAAGGCACTACGCATGTCCACTCGATTCGCCGACCAGGTCGTACTCATCACCGGCGCCGGCTCCGGCATCGGCAAGGCGGTCGCACTGCGAGTCGCGTCCGAGGGAGCCGCCGTGGTTCTCGGCTCCCGCGGCAAGGACCAGGGCGAGCAGGTCGCCGAGCAGATCAGGGCGACGGGCGGCCGCGCGCTGTTCGTCGCGACCGATGTCACCGTCGATGCCGATGTCGAACGACTCACCCAGGCCGCGCTCACCGAGTACGGCCGCCTCGACGCGGCGTTCAACAACGCGGGCGCGGTGAACGCCTTCGGGCCGATCGCCGAGATCGATACCACGTCCTGGCGCGCCGACCTGGATCTGAACCTCGACGGCGTCTTCTACGGTCTGCGCCACCAGGTTCCGGCCATCACCGCCTCCGGCGGCGGCGCGATCCTGAACAACGCCTCCAACCTCGGAGTGGTCGGCATGGCGCACGTGGCGCCGTATGTGGCCGCCAAGCACGCCGTCGTCGGACTCACCCGGTCGGTGGCGCTCGAGACCGCGGCGACGGGTGTGCGGGTCAACGCGCTGATCTCCGGCGCGGTCGACACCCCGGCGTTCCGCGCCTCGATGGGCGCGACTCCCGAGGCAGAGGCGGCCATCGCGGCGCTGCACCCGATGGGCCGGATCTCCCAGCCCGACGAGGTCGCCGCGGTGTGCGCCTTCCTGCTCAGCAACGAGGCATCGTTCGTCACCGGTGCGGCCATCGCCGCGGACGGTGGCTTCACCGCGCAGTAGGCGCACACGAAAGGCCCGCAACGTCTCCCAGTGACGTTGCGGGCCTTCGCTTTTCGATCAGCTGCGAGCGAACAGCCGCTTCACCGAACGTTCCCGCTGCACCGCGGCGCCGCGGGCGACCGCCTGCGGGCGACGGGCGCGAACGAGTCGGTCGAACTCGGCCGCCTCGCGGGTGGGCTCGCGCAACTTGCCGCCGTTGAAATCGTCGGCGAGCTGCTGCACGGTCTCCTGCGCGCACGACTTGTTGGTCCCGATGAAACCGGTCGGGCCGCGCTTGATCCAGCCGGTCACATACGTGCCGGGGAAGACCTCGCCAGCGGGTCCGGTGAGCACCCGGCCCGCGTCGTTCGGGATCACCGCGCGAGCGTCGTCGAACGGCAGATCCACAGTCGGCACCCCTCGGTAGCCGACCGAGGTGAGCACGACACCGGCCTCGAGCAGTGTCGTATCACCGGTCGGCGTGGCGGCCACGCGACCTTCGGCATCGGCGACGAGCTCGTTGCGCTCCACCCGTACCCCGGTCACCGTGTCGGTGCCGACGATCTCCACCGGCGAGGACAGGTAGCGGAACACGATGCGTTTACGCTCACCGAACGGGCGATTCGCGACGCTGTGCAGCAGGCGCAGCTTCTGCTCCACCTTGTAGGGCAGATCCGGCGTGATCGCGGGCAGCTCGCCGTCGATCGCGATGTCGATATCGGCGGCCAGCAGGCCGACGAACTCGGGCACCGTGAACGCCGACTCGGCCGGACCACGACGGCCCAGGATCACGACCTCTTCGATCTTGCTCTCGCGCAATGCCTTCAGCGCGTACGGCGCGATATCGGTGTCGGCGAGCAGCGCCGGATTCACGGTCAGGATGCGGGCGACGTCGAGCGCGACGTTGCCGTTGCCGACGATCACGACCCGCTTCTGGTTCAGGTCGAACCGGTCCTCGGCGTGGTCGGGATGGCCGTTGTACCAGGCGACGAAGTCGGTGGCCGACACATTGCCCGCCAAGCCTTCGCCAGGAATGTCCAGCTTGCGATCCGAGGACGCGCCCACGGCGTAGATCACGCCGTGGAAGTGCTCGAGCAGCTCGGCATGGCTGATGTGCTTGCCGATCTCGACATCGAGGTAGGTACCGAAGTCGTCCTGCTTCGACATGATGTCGAACAGGTCGGCGACCTTACGGGTGTGCTTGTGATCGGGCGCGACGCCCAGGCGCGCCAGCCCGTAGGCCTGCGGCAGGCGGTCGAACATCGTGACCGCGACACCGGGCTGGGTGAGCAGCTCGTCGGCGGCGTACATCGCCGAGGGACCCGATCCCACGATGGCGACGCGCAGCGGGGAGCGCTGCGTGTCGATCGCGGGCGGCATCACCGGCGCGGCCAACGTCGGCCGATCCCGCTGCACACGGTAGAAGTCGGCGTTGATCTCGATGAACGGCTTCTGCTCGTCGGTCAGCTTCTTCGACGAGGTGATGGCATCGACGGGGCATGCGGTGGCACAGGCACCACAGTCCACGCAGGCCGCCGGATCGACGTAGAGCATCTCTGCGGTACGGAAATCCGGCTCATCCGGGGTGGGATGAATACAGTTGACCGGGCATGCGTAGACGCACGAGGCGTCACTACAGCATGACTGGGTAACGACATATGGCATATTGCTATCGTCTCAGGCGGCGTGCTTAGCGGAGCGCTTGGGCTCCGAGCGGTACCGGCTGGACGGGCCGTCGATGCCGAACATCTTCCACACCTTGCGGGCGACCGGGTTCATCAGACCGATCTCCTCGGCGAGCGCGCGCACGTCGATGAAGTAATCGGCGAAGACCTGCTTGGCCTCCTTGGAGCCGTAGAACAGCTCCTTGCGCACGTCGGCGGGCATGTCGAACTGCTTGAAGAAGGTCTTCGGCGGGGTCGCGATGGCCCGGCCGAGGATGAACATGATGGTCGGCATGGCCAGCGACAGCACGAACTTGTTGAACGAGCGCTGCGCGGGCACGTTCTTCTTCAGGAACTCGTGCGCGAAGGAGATGTGGCGAGCTTCCTCGGCCACGTGGATCGCCATCACGCCGCGCATGATCGGGTGAATGTCGTCACCCGAGCGCAGGATGTCCTTCTGGATGTGGTCGATCGGCTCTTCGCCGGCGAGTACGGCCATGAAGAACAGGTTCGGCATCAGCGCGCCGACCGGGGAGACCAGGTGGCGCAGCTGACGCACGAGCGGGTTCATGCCCGGCACGTCGGCGACGCGGTTCACCATCTCCTGGAACATCAGGGTGTGGTTGTGCTCTTCGATCATCTCGTGCGAGCAGTACCGGAATTCCGGGTCGTTGTTCTTCAGATTGAAGATGTGCTGCATCATGCCGACGATCAGGATCGCCTCGAACTGCAGGCCGACCTTGGCCACGTTGGCCTGACGGACCTTGCCGATCTCGATCTTGGTGTCCAGCGGCAGCGCCTGGTACCAGGGGTGGCGACCGATGGGGTCGGCCGAGGTGACCAGGACCCAGCGCTCGGGCTTGCAGTTCGGATCGAAGTCGGGGGCGTCCCAGTCGATGTCCTCGAACGGGTCGAAGTGGCGATCGACCGATGCCTCGGACAGCATCAGCAACTTCTCGGCGTACGCCTGAGCCTCCGCGACTACAGGATCGACGTCAGGGGTGGTGGGCGCAGACATCGTCGTCACTGCCTCTCCTCTAGGGACGTTTACTGTTTCCAATGGTTACACCTACACCGAGTCACGTCAACTCCATGCCATGCCGAATTTCTCGTGTTCGGCGTGGCGAAAGCCCTGTTGAGGAAGCTACTCACCAGTAAAAATGCCTCTACCTGTGACACTGCGTCATGCACAGTCTTCGAGGGTCCGCGGTGAGACACGAAAAAAAGTTGTCCGGCGAGCGCGTCGAACCGGCTGACGGACCGCCGGTACCGGTTAACCTGCGCCGATCCCCATCAGTCGGACCGCGCACGGACCGCCGGCGAACCCCTCGACAACGCACCGGGGCCCCGCGACAGGTGTCGC
>NZ_JBSGVG010000057.1:0-29849 GCF_053608345.1 Nocardia sp. NPDC055050 | reverse complement strand
GGCGGGTTATTCGCCCGTTGGCTGCGAGGCGGGGGCCCATAACCGGCGGCCCCTCAGGGCCGCGGACACGCGCGCGCCAGCGCGCCAAAAACACAGCGTCAAACAGTCCCGGGACTACCGAACTCCGAATCCCGCCCTAAAGGTCGAACGTCTCCCCCGGCGACACCGCGTGCACCGGCCCCGAGAAAGCCGCCTTGGCCTCCGCGATCACATCTTCACGCGAAGTCCACGGCGGAATGTGAGTGAGCAACAATTCCTTGGCCCCCGAGCGGGTGGCGATCTCGCCCGCCTCGGTCCCCGAAAGATGAATCCCCGGCGGACGATTCGCCGGATCATGAGTCCACGACGCCTCGGCCATCAGCACATCCGCACCCTGCGCCAAGTCGACCACCGCATCGCACATCGCCGTATCACCGGTGTAGACGAAAACCCGGCCGTCGCCCGCGGTGATCCGCAGCCCATAGGACTCCGGCGGGTGGAACATCCGCCGAGCTTCCACCGTGTGACCGGGCCCGAACGGAATCGGGGTGTTCTCGACCCACGCCTGCGAGTCGATCACATCGGACCAGTCGTCGGTCTCGCCGCCGATCTCCGCGGACGCATTGCCGATCCGCAGCGCGGAATCGGACGGCCCGCGGACCAGCGCCTTCCCGGTCGGCGGATTCGGGTGGTAGCGACGCCACACCAGCAGTGCGGGCAGATCCAAGCAGTGATCCGCGTGCAGGTGGGTGAGGAAGATATCGACATCGGCCGGGTTCATGTGCTTCTGCAGCGCGCCGAAAATACCGGGGCCGAAGTCGATGACAGTCGGCCGCATATCAGGGCCCGTCAGCAGGTAGCCCGACGCTGGGGAGTCCGGGCCGGACACGCTGCCCGAGCACCCGAGGACGGTAAGGCGCATACCCCCATGCTGCCACGACGTGCTGGTGCTCAATGCAGGATCCCCCCAATTTCCAGACCGGATCCCCGGTTACCGCGTTGGTAGTGCGCGGCCGACCGATGCTCCACGGCGGCGTCGACGTTCATCTGACGAGAGTACCCAGCCCGCGAGCACTCCACCCACCGCCCCGAAAAGATGCCCCTGCCAAGAAATTCGAGGGTCGCTCGGCAGCACGCCCCACAGCATCGAGCCGTAGAACACGAGGATCACCAGTCCCACCACGATCTGGCCCACATTGCGCGTGAACCACCCGCGGCAGATCAGGTACGTCAGCCAGCCGAACACGATCGACGACGCTCCCACGTGCACACTTCCCGCCGACCCCGTGAGCCAGGTACCGACGCCCGCGATCACCCAGATGATCGCCGTGGCCGCGATCCCCCGCCCGATCCCGGAGAGCAGCACGAGGAAACCCAGCACGAGCAACGGCAGCGTGTTGGCGAACAGATGGTCCCACCCGCCGTGCAACAGCGGGGCCCACAGAATCCCGTCGAGCCCGGATACCTCGCGCGGCTCGATTCCCGCCGAGTCGAGTTCGCCGACCGATCCGGGTGGCGAATCGTAGGAGAGGACCATGTCGACGCCCTCGATCACGTACAGCGCCCCCACGAAGCCCAGAATCACCACCGCGGCCCGAATCCACGAACCGCCTCGCGACGCGCCGATGCCCGAACTCGCGTTGCCACGCAGCCCCGAGATCCGATCAGGATCGAACGAGGCACCCACCCCACCGCTCACCGACATCGCCTCCACTCCGGCAAGGGACCGTCGAACAGCCCGTTGACCAGAGCGTACCGAAGCCGGGTCACATCGCGTCAGGCCCAGAGTTGCCCGTCCAGCTTCTCCTCGGCTTCGTCCAGCGTGCCGTCGTATGCCCCGGTGGACAGATACTTCCAGCCGCCGTCGGCGACCACGAACGCGATATCGGCCCGTTTCCCGGCCTTCTGCGCCTTCTTGGCGATGCCGAGCGCGGCGTGCAGGATCGCCCCGGTGGAGATCCCGGCGAAGATTCCCTCCTCGCCGACCAGTTCGCGAGTCCGTTTCACCGCGTCGTACGGGCCCACCGAGAACCGGGTGGTGAGCACCTTCTCGTCGTAGAGCTCCGGAATGAATCCCTCGTCGATGTTGCGCAGGCCGTAGACCAGCTCGCCGTAGCGGGGTTCGGCGGCCACGATCTCGATACCGGGCACGTTTTCACGCAGGAACCGGCCGGTGCCCATCAACGTCCCGGTCGTGCCGAGTCCCGCGACGAAATGGGTGATCTCCGGCAGGTCGGCCAGTAGTTCCGGCCCGGTGTTCTCGTAGTGCGCGAGCGCGTTGGCCGGGTTGCCGTACTGGTACAGCATCACCCAATCCGGATTCTCCGCCGCGATCTGCTTGGCCATCGCCACCGCTTGATTGGATCCGCCCGCCGCGGGCGAGTCGATGATCTCGGCGCCGAACATCGTGAGCAGTTGCCGCCGCTCCACCGAGGTGTTCTCCGGCATCACGCACACGATCCGGTAACCCTTGAGCTTGGCCGCCATGGCCAGCGAGATCCCGGTGTTGCCGCTGGTCGGCTCCAGAATCGTGCAGCCGGGGGTGAGCAGCCCGTCGGCCTCGGCCTGTTCGATCATCCGCAGCGCGGGCCGGTCCTTGATCGAGCCCGTGGGATTGCGGTCCTCGAGCTTGGCCCACAGCCGCACATGATCGTCGCCGTCCCACTGGGGCGACAGTGTCTGCAATCCGACGAGCGGCGTATTGCCGAGCGTCGCGATCAGCGATTCGTAGCGGGCCACGGGGTCAGGCGCCGCCGGCCACGGCGGGCAGGATGGTGACCGACGCGCCCGCGGGCACCTCGGCTTCCAGCCCACCGGAGAAGCGCACGTCCTCGTCGTCGACGTAGATGTTGACGTAGCGGTTCAGCTTGCCGTCCGACAGCAGCTTCTCGGCCAGCCCGGGGTGATTCGCGTCGAGATCGGCGATGAGCGCGGACAGCGTCGAGCCCTCGCCCTGCACCCGCTTCTCACCTCCGGTGATACCACGCATGATGGTCGGAATGGACACGGTTACCGGCATGGGGGCTCCTCGGGGGTGGTGACTGTTCTCGGACGGTTCAGTAGGAATCGACGATGCGCACCGGTTCTTCGGTGACCTCGCCGTCGACGATGCGGTAGCTGCGCAGTTCGTGCTCCTGCGGGTCGCGCGTGGAGACCAGCACATAGTGCGCGTCCGGTTCGGCGGCGTAGGAGATGTCGGTGCGGCTCGGGTAGGCCTCGGTGGCGGTATGCGAGTGGTAGATCACGACCGGCACTTCGTCGGCGTCGTCCATCGCGCGCCACACGCGCAGCTGTTCACCGGAATCGAACCGGTAGAAGGTGGGCGAGCGTTCGGCGTTGACCATCGCGACGAAGCGTTCCGGCCGGTCGCTGCCCTCGGGGCCGGCGATGATGCCGCAGGCCTCGTCCGGGTGGTCGGCGCGAGCGTGCGCCACCATCGCGTCAACGAGATCGGCCCTGATCACCAGCACTTCATCGACCCTTTCCACATCCTGCGTGCGCGCTGTCGAGCACCTTCCCCGACAACGACCCACCCTATTCGGGTATTCCGCGGGGTATGCACTCCGGTCCCGGCCGGGTCGTCACCGCAGGCGCGGCAAGTCGCCGAAGGGCTGGTCAGCAGGCAGTTGCGGCCATCGGGCAGCCGCACCACCGACAGTGGGTGACCTCGCGCGAGGTCGCCGATCAGCGCGGAAACAGATCGTAGTAGGCGGGGATCCCGGCGATCGAGGTCGCGGCGAGCACCGCGTCGACGACGGCGCGCTCAACGACCACCGCCGCGGCCGTACACAACTGGTCGAGCAACAGCAGGTCGGTGGGGAAAGCGGGCGGCAGCGCGAGCGGGGCGACCTCGATCGCGCCGGTGGACAGCGCGAACAGGGTGTCGCCGTCGAGCGGGGAATGCACGGGGCGGATCGCCCTGGCGAGTCCGTCGTGCCCGGTCGCGGCCAGCCGTCGGCAGCCGGCTGGGTCGAGGGCGGCATCGGTGGCGATCACCCCGATCGTGGTGTTGAGCACCATGCTCTTCGCGGGGAGCGCGGCAAGTGCGGCGATCTCGTCCGCTGTCGCGTGCCGCAACCCGAAGAAGTCGGGTCCGTCGGTGCCGACGCCCCACGGCAACCCGGTGCGCGGATCGACGACCGACCCGACGGGATTGGCCACGATCACCGCGCCGACGGTCACCCCGGCCCCGGGGCCGTCCGCGAGAACCACACTCGCCGAACCGATTCCGCCCTTGATCGCGCCCGCCCGCGCACCGACACCGGCGCCCGCGGTGCCCCGGGCGAACTCGGTCGACGCCGCCGCGGCCGCGCGATAACCGAAGTCCGCGCCGGGCCGGATACCCCAGTCCCCGACCGGCAGATCGAAGATCACCGCGCCGGGCACGATCGGGACCACCCGACTCGGGTCGGCCGGGTCCATCGGAATGCCCTCGCGGTGTTCCTCCGACCAGCGCATCACCCCGTCCGCGGCGGCGAGGCCGTACGCGCTACCTCCGGTGAGGAGCACGGCATTTAGTTGGCGAACGGTGTTGGCCGGGTCGAGTAGGTCGGTTTCCCTGGTACCGGGTCCGCCGCCGCGGACGTCGACCGAGGCCGTCGCGCCGCCGGGGACCCGCACGACCGTGCAGCCCGTCGCGGCGCCGGTACCGAGGGTGACTTCGGCGTCGAGCGCCTGGTGATGCCCGACCAGCACCCCGGCGACATCAGTGATCGAGTTGCGTACTCCGGGGCCGCTGCGCATCATCTCGTCCTTCGTCGGCGATTCCGGTCGTCGCGCTCACGGCGCGAGCGCTTGCAGTAGTGAATCCTGCATCCAGGTGAGCCAGTGGTAGACGTCCAGATGCGGGGCGCGCGGGTCTTCCGGATCGAAATGGTCGGGCGTGTCGTCGTCGATGTCGAGCAGGGTGCCCAGCGCGAGCCGGACATCGGTGAGCGCGGCCAGCCACGCGTCGGCCTGCTCGGGCGTGAGCGCGATCTTGCCGCCCACTTCCGGGCAGCTGTCGAGGACGGTCTGCCCGGCGGCCAGTTTCGCGTCGATGATCTCCGGCTCGTGCAGGCTGCGCAGCGCGCTGTTGAGATCGGCGCGCGTGGCATCGGGCGAACCGGGCTCGGCGCGGTGGAAATCGGGCAGCAGACGCAGCAGTTGCGGATCGTCGGGCGGGGTGGAGCTGCCCGTGCGCAAGCCGGTGAGCGCGGCGAGTTCGTCTTCGGGAGCGTCGGCTGCGCGGTCACTGAGCAGTCCGGACACCGCGCCGATCAGAGAGCGAAGGACGGTGGCCTCGTGCTCGTCCATTTCGGATCGAAGCTTGAGGCCACTCAGTGAGTTCTTCCTGCTCCACTTACGCACAGGCCCAGGTTACTCAGGTCGTCAGTCGCGCTGCATGGTTGCCCAGAGCCCGGCGGCGTGCAGCCGGCGCACGTCCTGCTCCATCTTGTCGCGCGATCCCGAGGACACCACCGCCTTGCCCTCGTTGTGCACCTGCATCATCAACTCGGTCGCCTTGGCTTTGCTGTAGCCGAACAGCTTCTGGAAGATGTAGGTGACGTAGTGCATGAGGTTCACCGGATCGTCCCAGACCACGGTGACCCAGGGCCGGTCCTCGGCCTCCAGGATCTCGGTGTATTCGGTGGTCTCCGGTGTCGCCTGCGGTGCCGACAGTGCGGCGTTCACAGCGTCGGTGACGGCGCCGGCCCGAACGTTATTGCACACGGCCATAAAAACCAGGGTACGACGAGGCCCGCAGGAAACAACACCCGCGGTGACTAGAGTTTCTGGTGTGCAGATCCGTGACGAGTTCGCCAGCAGCGCGCTGCTGACCGACCAGTACGAGCTGACCATGCTGGCCGCGGCGCTGGCCGACGGTTCGGCTCAGCGACAGTGCACCTTCGAGGTGTTCGCCCGGCGGTTGCCGAACGGGCGCCGCTACGGCGTCGTCGCCGGCACCGGCCGTCTGCTCGACGCGCTGACCCGCTTCCGCTTCGGCCCGCAAGAGCTGGCCGTGGTCGCGAAGTTCCTCGATCCGGCCACCGTCGACTGGTTGCGCGAGTATCGCTTCACCGGCGATATCGACGGCTACGCCGAAGGCGAGCTGTACTTCCCCGGTTCACCGATCCTGACCGTGCGCGGCAGTTTCGCCGAATGCGTGCTGCTCGAGACCCTCGCGCTGTCGATCTTCAATCACGACAGCGCTATCGCCTCGTCGGCCGCCCGGATGGTGAGCGCGGCCGCGGGCCGCCGGATGATCGAGATGGGATCGCGGCGCACCCACGAGCTCGCCGCGCCGTCGAGCTCGCGCGCCGCCTACCTGGCCGGATTCGACGCGACCTCCAATCTCGAGGCCGTGCGCAGCTTCGGCGTGCCCGGCGCGGGCACCAGCGCGCACGCCTTCACGCTGCTGCACAGCGGCGCCGACGGCGAACACGAAGCCGCGGCGTTCCGCAGCCAGATCGACACCCTCGGCATCGGCACCACGCTGCTGGTCGACACCTTCGACATCACCCGGGGTGTCGCCACGGCCATCGAGGTGGCCGGGCCCGAACTGGGCGGTGTGCGCATCGACTCCGGCGACCTCGGCGTCCTCGCCAGGCAGGTCCGCGACCAGCTCGACGAACTCGGCGCCACCGGCACGCGCATCGTGGTCTCCGGCGACCTGGACGAGTACGCGATCGCGGCGCTGCGTGCCGAACCGGTCGATGTGTACGGCGTCGGCACGTCGGTGGTCGTCGGTTCGGGTGCCCCGACCGCGGGCATGGTCTACAAGTTGGTCGAGGTCGACGGCATCGCGGTGGCCAAGCGGTCCAGTCACAAGCAGTCGCGCGGCGGGACCAAGAAGGCGGTGCGATTGGCCCGCGCCACCGGCACGATCGTCGAGGAGATCGTCTATCCCGAAGGCGGAGAAGCACCGGCCACCAACGGTTTTCAGGTGCGGGAGCTGCAGGTGCCGCTGGTTCGCGAGGGCAAGGTGGTCGACGGTGTGGCGACGCTGGCGCAGAGTCGCGAGCTGGTCGCGCGCGGGTTGGTGAGCCTGCCGTGGGAAGGGCTGAAGCTCTCCGCGGGCGAGCCCGCCGTGCCGACAACGTTCCTCGGCTGAGCGTCGCGGCACGCCGAAGTGCCGACGACTCTCGACCGCACCGGCACCCGGTCGGCCACCGCGCCGGGGGGTGGCCGCGCGGCATCGCGCGGCGGAGAATGGTGCGGTCGAACGAGCTGGAGGATGACATGGGACGCGGTCTGATCATCGTGGACGTACAGAACGATTTCTGCGAGGGCGGCTCCCTCGCGGTCGCCGGCGGCGCGGCGGTAGCGGCCGCGATCACCGACTTCGTCGCCGGTGAGCAGTACGATGCGGTCGTCGCCACCCGCGACTGGCACATCGACCCCGGCGCCCACTTCTCCACCGAACCCGACTACGTCGACTCCTGGCCGCCGCACTGCCGAGTGGGCACCCCCGGCGCCGATTTCCATCCCGCGCTCGATGTCTCGCCCATCCAGGAAACGTTCTCCAAGGGCGAGTACACCGCCGCCTACTCCGGCTTCGAAGGCGCGGCGGCGGACGGCACCTCTCTCACCGATTGGCTCCGAGCTCGCGGCATCGACGCCGTGGACGTGGTCGGCATCGCCACCGACCACTGTGTTCGGGCCACCGCGCTGGACGCCGCCGAGGCCGGATTCGACACCACCGTCCTGCTCGATCTCACCGCGGGCGTCGCCCCCGAAACCACCGAGACCGCCCTGACCACCCTCCGCGATGCGGGCGTCGGGCTGCGTCCCTGAATACTTCCCCCATGGACTATCGATTCCCGGCGCACACCCGATCCGCCCTGACGAAGGCACTCGCCGAGACCGACAGCATCCACGACGCCGCCGACACCGTGTTCTGGTCGAACCCGGCCACCGACGACCTCCAGCGCCTCGGCATCGCCGCGTTCGGCAAACTCCCCCCGGCCTTCTCCCACCTGCTGGCCCTGTCGAGCCTGCACACAAGCGTTCTCGACGCGGGCTTCTCGAGCTACCTGAAAACCCGCCGCAGCGAACTCCCCTGGGCCACAAGAGGTTTACGTGCAGCAGGCATGCCGCAACTGGCCGCCGCGGCCATCATCGCCGCCCGCGACGCCTCCCTCAGCTCCCCGAACGACGACCTCGACCGCTTCTGGGAAGACGAACACCAGACACTCGCCACCCCCGACCAGATCCGCCGCCCCACCGGCGACCGCGCCGAAGACCCCGACGAGATCTACGACATCAACGAACCCGAGGATTTCGAGCAGCGAGTCCTCGACTACGTCCGCGATCACATCGACGACTTCGTCCGCGAGTCCTGACCGGGCTCGCCATCGCTCGGGCAAACCTGTCCGAGGGTGCGGATAAGCTGCCAGCGTGCCCGAACTCCCTCCCGTCGCCGACCTGCTCGTCACCGCCGTGCATGCCCTCGGTGGCAAGGAACGCACCGGGCAGACCACCATGGCCACCGCCGTCGACCACGCGATCGACACCAAGGAGCACCTGGCCGTCCAGGCGGGCACCGGCACCGGCAAGTCGCTGGCCTACCTCATCCCGAGCCTGCGGCACGCGGTCCGTACCGGTCGCACGGTGGTGGTCTCCACCGCCACGATCGCGCTGCAACGCCAGCTCGTCGACCGCGATCTGCCGCGCCTGGCCGAGGCACTCACCAAGCCGCTCGGCCGCGCACCCAAGTTCGCGATCCTCAAGGGCCGCAACAACTATCTCTGCCTGAACAAGATCAACAGCGTGATCCCGGAAGACACCGGCGGCGAGGCCGAGCTGTTCGACGCCTTCGCCATCTCCCGCCTCGGCCGCGAAGTCCAGCGCCTCAACGAATGGGCCTCCGACACCGAGACCGGCGACCGTGACGAACTCGCCCCCGGCGTCACCGACCGCGCGTGGCGCCAGGTGAGTGTGGGCTCGCGCGAATGCCTCGGCAAGTCCCGCTGCCAGTTCGGCCAGGACTGTTTCGCCGAGAAGGCCCGTGCGGAATCGGCCCAGGCCGACGTGGTGGTCACCAACCACGCGCTGCTGGCCATCGACGCCATCAGCGGCATCCAGATCCTGCCCGAACACGATGTGGTGGTGATCGACGAGGCGCACGAACTGGTCGACCGTGTCACCGGGGTCGCCACCGCCGAACTGGCCGCGACCGCGATCAGCGCGGCCGCCCGCCGCTGCACCAAACTGATCGACGAACGCGAGGTAGACCGCCTGGAGGGCGCCGCGGAGGCCTTCCACCAGGCACTGGAGGATCTGCCGCCCGGCCGCTGGGACCAGATGCCCGACGGCATCGCCCCGGTGCTCGCCCTGGTTCGCGATTCCGCCTGGAACGCGCGCACCGCCATCGCACCGCAGGGCACCGTCAAAACCCAGGACGATCCCGACAACGCCGCCGCCCGCACCATGGCCGTGGCCGCCATCGACGACGTGCACGACGCCGCGGTCCGCGCGCTCACCGCGTTCGAGGAAGCCGACCCGGCCGCCCGTCGCGATGTCATCTGGTTGTCGGCCGACGAGATGCGCGGCGTCGCCCGCCGCACCTTGCGGATGGCGCCGCTCTCGGTCGGCGGCCTGCTGCGCAGCAGGCTGTTCGGCACCGCGACAGTAGTGCTCACCTCGGCCACCCTGCAGATCGGCGGCTCGTTCGACGGGCTCGCGATCACCTGGGGCCTGCCGTCGCAGTCGCGCGGCAAGGTCGATGCGGCCATGGCCAACGGCGCCACCGCACCCGCCGACCTGGAATCGGTGCGCTGGAACGCCCTCGACGTGGGTTCACCGTTCGACCACGCCAAGTCCGGCATCCTCTACGTGGCCAAACACCTGCCCGCCCCGGGCCGCGACGGCCTCTCGCCCGCTTATCTCGACGAGATCGAACAGCTCATCACCGCCGCCGGTGGCCGTACACTCGGCCTGTTCTCCTCGATGCGCGCCGCCAAGGCCGCCACCGAGGCGCTGCGCGAGCGGCTCGACACCCCGGTGCTGTGCCAGGGGGACGATTCGATGGGCGCGCTGGTGCGCAAGTTCGCCGACGACCCGGCCACCTCATTGTTCGGCACCCTCACCCTCTGGCAGGGCGTCGACGTGCCCGGCCCGTCGCTGAGTCTCGTTATCCTGGACCGCATTCCGTTCCCCCGGCCCGACGACCCGCTGCTCACCGCGCGCCAGCGAGCGGTGGAGTCGCGCGGCGGCAACGGTTTCATGACCGTGGCCGCCAATCACGCCGCCTTGCTGCTGGCCCAGGGCACCGGCAGGTTGCTGCGCAGCGTCGACGACCGCGGCGTGGTCGCTATCCTCGACTCCCGCCTCGCCACCGCCCGCTACGGCAGCTACCTGCGCGCTTCGCTGCCGCCGTACTGGGAGACCAGCGATCCCGAGGTGGTTGCCAAGGCACTGCGCCGGCTCACCGACTCCGCCTGAGCGAAGCCGACGCTTGCAGGTCGAGTCTTGCAATCGAGGTGACCACACTCGTGAATCAGCGAGCGTGCGAACGCAAGACGTGAGAACGTGTGGTGATGATGCACCACGCCGATGGCGAGGTACTCGGCGAATTTCTGGTCAGCGCAAGATCTTTGGCCGAGTACCGCGCGATGTTCCATCTCTCCGACGATGATCTGGCTGGGCGCCGTGTCCTCGATTGCCCCGGTGGCGCAGCAAGTTTCGCGGCCGAGGCAAGCGCCATGGGTGCCGAAGTCACCGCGATCGATCCCATCTACGCCACCCCACCGACCGAACTGGCCGCCCGCGCGACCCCCGAAACCGAACGCGCCGTGGCCTGGGCACACTCCCACGCCGACCGCTACCGCTGGGACTGGTACGGCTCCACGACAGAACATGCCGCGATCCGCCGCGGCGCCGCCGCCCGCTTCGCCGACGACGTGCGCGCCGCGCCCCACCGCTATCTGGCCGGCTCGTTACCCTCACTCCCGTGTCCCGACGACGCGTTCGACCTGGCCCTGAGCTCGCACCTGCTGTTCAGCTACGCCGACCGGCTCGACGCCGACTTCCACCTGGCCGCCCTGCTCGAACTGGCGCGCGTCGCCACCGTCGAAACCCGCGTCTACCCGCTGCTCGACTACACCGGCGCCCCACTCGACGACCTCATCGACCACCTGCGCACCGAACTCCACGACAAGGGCATCGCCACCTCCCTGCAAAAGACCGGGTATGAGTTCCACCACGGCGCCGACACCATGCTGACGTTGCGTCCGGCGGCCTGATGGGCGAGTGCGGGGCGTGCGCGGCGGCCCGCAACGTGCACGCCGAGAACGGTTCGCCGCCAGCCGTACCCGCTTTCATGTCGTTTTCCTACCGAAGTCGGTCCGCCGCCGAGCGCCGTCGACCCGGCGCGGTAGGTTCTTAGTCGTGCATACGATGTGGGCCGGCCGGTAGTACGGCCGTGGCGGAGAGATCTCGAGGCGTGGCACTTCCGCGCACGACCCTGACGCTTCTTCTGCTACTCGGGACCGCCGCCTTAGGCGTGACGCTGCTGTTCACCACCATGGATCCGTGGATGGACAGCGGCGGGATTCTCGTCGGTGGTCTCGACGTGCACATCTACCGCGACGGCGGCTGGCGGGTCGTGCACGAACGGGCGCTCTACATCGAGCCGACGCACTATGGCCTGCTCTACACCTACACGCCGTTCTCGGCCGTGGTCTTCCTACCGCTACTGCTGGTGCCGTGGGCGCACGTCACCACGACCTGGATGGTGCTCAACCTGCTGGTGCTGTTCGGGGTTGTGCTGCAGAGCTTCCGGATGCTCGGCTACCGCACCACCCCCGGGCTGGCCGCCGTCAGCGCACTGCTCACCCTGGCCTGCACCTTCGCCGAACCGGTGCGTACCACGCTGTACTACGGGCAGATCAATCTGGTGCTGATGCTGGTGGTGCTGTGGGATTTCTCCCGCGCCGAGAACAGCAGGTTGCGCGGCATAGGCGTCGGTATCGCCGCGGGTATCAAGCTGACTCCGCTGTATTTCATCGCCCAGTATCTGGCGCAACGGCAGTGGCGCGCGGCCGCGACCGGCGCTCTCACCTTCCTCGCGTCGATCGGTCTGACCGCGCTGATCCTGCCGAGCGACTCGTATCAATACTGGACGTCGACGTTCTTCCATTCCGGTCGTATCGCCCCGGATGTCCACCCCGCCAACCAGTCCTTGCGCGGCGCCATCGCCCACCTCACCCACGGCCCCGCGCCGGTGTGGTTGTGGCTGTTGATCGCCGTGCCGATCGCGCTGGTCGCGCTGTGGCTGGCCGCGGTCCTGGTCCGCCGGGGCGAACCCCTGCTCTCGGTCACCCTCGGCGGCCTCACCGCCTGCGCGGTCTCCCCGTATTCGTGGGGTCACCACTGGGTGTGGTTCGTTCCGCTGCTGGTCTACCTGATCCACCGCGCTCAGACCCGCGCGCCGTGGTGGCTCGCCGCGGCCGCGCTCTACCTGTCCATCGCCGCCTGGACCTACACCTACACCCCCACCTGGGTGAGCGTCGGCACTTTCCTGCTCCCCCCGTGGTGGCCGCTGCCCCAGGTCCTGATGAACATCTACGTGATCATCTATCTGATCACCCTCGCGGGCATCGCCCTGCGCATCCGCGCCCGCAAACTTCCCCCGGCCCCCATCGAGCCTGTTATCGATCTCGCTGTCCCCGAACAGCTTTCACCCGAAACCCGGACCGTCGCCGCCCCACACCCCGACGACGACCGCCCGGCGATGATGAACTGAACTACCCGCAGGACCAATCGAAAACGCCCGACTCCAGATCGAGCTGGGCGTTGCCGCCGCCGAAGTTCATCCCGGAGATCTCCTCGATCTCCAGGTAGTACGGGGTCAACCCCTCGGGCAGCGCCTGCACGGGGAAGGCGGTGCCGCCGAGGTGGGAGCGGCCGAAGAGCGGCTCGGCCCACGTGGTCCAGCCGGAATCCTCGGTGAGCGGGTCCTGGTACTTGGTGTTGGGCTCGTATTCGACCGGGGGAACGCCCACGTTCGGGTCGGCGATGCGCTCGGCGAGCCAGACGCCGACGGTGGGGTGCACGTCGTCCCACGCATTACAGCCCTCATCGCTCGCGGTCGGGGAACCCGGCTTGCGAACATCGGCGGGCGGGGCGACGGGGCCGCCGGCGAATTCCTTGTCGGTGAGCCAGATCAGCGCGAAGGCGCCGCCGATCTCGTCGTGCATGATCTGCAACTTCGGGTGCAGGCGGGTGGACACGAGATCGCGGGCAAGGGGATCGTCCGACGAGGCGTCGGCCTCGACCGCGTCGGTTCCGGCGAACTGCCCCTCGCCCTGGAAGAGCGCGATGGCGGGGAACCCGGGTCCGCGACGCTGGAAATCGGTGGGCAGGCGCAGGGTGAGCGCGTGCATCATCGGCAGGCCGGTGACAGGTCCGCGCGGCCACGTCGCCGGATCGATGGCCGGTCCCTCACTGCCGATCCAGCCGGAGCGCACCGGCGCGTCGAGCACCAGCGGATCACCCTCGGGCGTCTCGGCCAGTTTGTCCGCCGAGTCTCCGAAACCCAGGTCGTAAGCCTTCATCGCAGCTCTCCTCTTCCATCCGCGGACAATGCGTGGCGCCGCTGTGTACAGGCGCCGCCACGAGGTTAATCGCTGCCACCGACTCCCCGCGCGTGCTCCGTGGAACCACGGACGTACGGGCGATGACGAATCAGCTCGAGGCGGCGCGAAAGAGGCGGCGCGGCAACCGAACCCCGGTCACCGCGCCGCCTCTCGACGATCAGCGTGCTGCGTCAGATCAGAGCACAGCCTTGAAGATCAACGTCACCACCGCGGCCACGACGGCGAGCGCCACGGCTCCACCGCCCCACACCACACCCTGTCGCTGCCACGGCCGCCCGGCATCGAGCGAGAAACGCCCCGGTCCGGTGAACGCCAATGCCGCGGCGGCCAGCGCGAACAGCAGCGGCGTCGTGAACCCCGGTACCGACGGATCCGCCGGGAAGAGCCCGCCGCTCCACAACACGTTGATGGCGTTGATCATCGTTCCGAGCACGATGGCGGCGGCCAGCGGCGTGAACAGCCCGAGCACCAGCAGCAGCCCACCGACCAGTTCGGCGAGCCCGGCCAGGGTGCCGAAGAGTTCGCCGGGGTTGTAGCCCATGACGGTGAAGCCGTCGGCATTGGCACGCCAGCCTGGTCCGTTGAACCAGCCGAACAACTTCTGGGTTCCGTAGGCGGCCATCAGTCCACCGAAGCCGACGCGCAGCACCAGCAGGCCGATGCCTGCGGCGGTGGTTTCGTCGGTGGTGGCGGTAGGAGTCAGGCGGGTAGCGGTGTCGGTCATCGTGTCCTCGTCTGCGAATCGGAAACATCCCCGCAACCGGACCGCGGTCCGATTGCCTTCCTCGATCACAACCCTGGGTCCGGTGCCACTATTTCACGCCGTTCCGGGCAATTCTGTGATGCCGGTCACAATCGATCGAAAAGGGCCGCCCCACCGGGACGGCCCTGCTCGCAATTCCTCAGATCACCACGCCATGGTGGCGTAGCCGACCAGGGTCTCCTCGGACTCCTGCGACAGCTTCCACATGCCACCGATGTTCTTCCAGGTCACGGGGATCGGGAAGGCGTAATCGCCGAGGCGGCTGTTCAGAGTGGCCGACAGAGTGTCGCCGTCCACGGTGACCGGGCCGGAGACATCCCAGCTGTAGCCGGGGATCCGGTTGACGGTGTCGCGCACGACCGCGAGGCTGCCGCCGTTGCCCGACTCGAGCTCGGCCGACGAACCGTTCATGGCCGCCTGCAGCTTGCCGTACAGCTCGCCGACCGAGGGCGTGGCCGGTGCGGCGATCGCGGCGGGGGCGGTGGCGACAACAGCGGCGGTAACCGGCGCGAAGATGGTGGCAAACGCCATCGACGCGGCAACGAGCGAACGCTTCATGGGTGGATCTCCTCTAGTTAGGCAAGCCTAGGCTAGCCTGAGTATAGACACACCTATGGCCGCAACGTCTACTCGACCAGGAAGAAGAAGTACGCGAGAAACAGCACCATCAGCGCCCACATGGCCGGGTGCACATCCTTGATGCGACCCTTGGCGACCATCACGATCGGGTAGAAGATCATGCCCATCGCCAGACCGTTCGCGATCGAGTACGTCAACGGCATCATGATGACGGTGATGAACGCGGGCACCGAGTACTCGAGGTTCTGCCAGTCGATGTCGCCGAGCGAACGCGCCATCAGGATGCCGACCACGATCAGCGCGGCCGAGGTGATCTCGGCCGATCCGGCGACCACCGAGAAGATCGGATAGCAGAACATCGCGATCAGGAACCAGCCCGCGGTGGTCACCGCCGTGAGACCCGTTCGGCCACCCGCCGACACACCCGCCGTCGATTCGACATACGCGGTAGTGGTGGAGGTACCGATGATCGCGCCCGCGGTGGTACCCACCGAGTCCGCGGCCATCGCGCTCGCCGCGCGCGGCAGCGTGCCGTCCTTGTTCAGCAGACCGGCCTGGTTGGCGACGCCGATCAGGGTGCCCGACGCATCGAAGAAATCGACGAACAGCATGGTGAGCACGACCACGATCATCTGGCCGGTGAACGCGTCGGGCAGGTGGATGATCGCCTGACCGAAGGTCTGATCCAGGCCCTTCGGCATCTCGGCGATACCGTCCGGCACGCCGACCAGACCGGTCACCATGCCGAGGACCGTGGTCGCGACGATGCCGTACAGCACCGCGCCGTGCCAGCCGATCACCAGGAAGACCACGGTCACGATCAGGCCGAACAGCGCGAGCAGGGTGGTGCCCTTGGTGAAATCGCCGAGGGTCACCAGCGTCGCGTCACTGTTGACGACGATGCCCGCGTTCTTCAGACCGAGGAACGCCACGAACAAGCCGATACCCGCGCCGACCGCGAACTTCATCTGCAGCGGGATCGCGTTCAGGATCCGTTCCCGGACCTTCGTGACCGCCAGAACGAAGAAGATGATGCCCGAGAGCAAGGTGCCCGAGAGCGCTACCTGCCACGGGATACCCATGCTGAGCACCACGGTGTACGCGAAGAACGCGTTGAGACCCATGCCCGGCGCGAGCGCGATCGGGTACTTCGCCCACAGGCCCATGACCAGCGTGCCGAAGACGGCGGCGACGGCGGTGGCCGTGAAGACCGCCTGCATCGGAATGCCCTTGTCGCCGAGGGCGCCTTCGTCACCGAGGATCGACGGGTTCACCGCCAGCACATACGACATCGCCAGGAACGTGATCGTGCCCGCCATCGCCTCGCGCTTGAAGGTGGACCCACTCGACGAGATACCGAAGTATCCGTCGATGCGCCCTCGGGCACGGGTTAGGACGTCGCTGGCCATGACTCTCCTCAATGATCGACCCAGGAACGGTAGCGGAAAGTTCACTGAATCGAATAACCCGGCGCCTGTGTCACCGTGTACGGTTACGCGCCCGCGACGGCCACCAAGCCCAGTTCGGCGTCGGACGCGAGCAGCGCGTTGTGGGGAAGCACACGGACCGTGTACCCGACAGCACCCGACAGCGGGACCGGAGCCTGGATCGAATACAGCTCGCTGCCCTCGTCGGCGCCGATGTGGCGCATCTCGATCGTGGTCGTATCGGAGAGGTCGTCGGTCGGCGAGACCCGGCCGAGTATCGCCTGCACCACCACATCCGACGGCGCGAGCCCGCCGAGGTCGACGCGCGCGTGCAGTGACAGTTCCGCGCCGATCACCGGGGTGTCGGGCAGGCCCGAGCTGTCGACCTGCGCGATCCGGACCGACGGCCACGCGGCGTCGACGCGCCTGCGGTACTCGGCGACCGCCGCGGCGCCCGCGAACTTGTCGGCGGCGGCCCGGCCGAACGCGGCGGCCGCCGGTCCGTAGTACTGCTCGGCGTAGTCGCGCACCATCCGCGAGGCCAGGACCTTCGGGCTGGTGGTCTGCAGGGTGTGGCGCACCATCTCGGTCCAGCGGACCGGCACATCGCCGGCGTCGCGGTCGTAGAAGCGCGGCGCCACAGTGCGTTCGACGAGTTCGTAGAGCGCCGAGGCCTCGAGATCGTCGCGGCGCGATTCGTCGCGGACACCGTCGGCGGTGGGGATGGCCCAGCCGTTCTCGCCGTCGAACATCTCGTCCCACCAGCCGTCGCGGATGGACAGGTTGAGGCCGCCGTTGAGCGCGGACTTCATCCCCGAGGTACCGCACGCCTCGAGCGGGCGCAGCGGATTGTTCAGCCACACATCGCAACCCCAGTACAGGTAGCGGGCCATCGACATGTCATAGTCGGGCAGGAAGACGATGCGATGACGCACCTCGGGATCGTCGGCGAACCGCACTACCTGCTGGATCAGGGCCTTGCCACCGTCGTCGGCGGGGTGGCTCTTGCCCGCCACCACCAGCTGCACCGGCCGTTCGGGGTCGAGCAGCAGCGCGCGCAGGCGTTCGGGGTCGCGCAGCATGAGGGTGAGCCGCTTGTAGGTGGGGACGCGGCGGGCGAAACCGATGGTGAGCACGTTCGGATCGAAGACGTCGTCGATCCAGCCGAGTTCGGCGTCGGCGGCGCCGCGCTGTCGCCAGGAATCGCGCAGCCTGCGCCGCACTTCGTCGATCAGGACGCCGCGCAACGTGTTTCGCGTCGACCACAGCTCACCGAGGTCGACGTCGCTGAGCTTCTCCCAGCCCCGCGCCTCCTCGACCAGTTCGGGCCCGACGAGTTCGCGCGCCTTGTCGATCCATTCGCGCGCGGCCCAGGTCGGGGCGTGCACGCCGTTGGTGACCGAGCCGATCGGCACCTCGGCCGCGTCGAATCCGGGCCACAGCGCCGCGAACATCTCCCGGCTCACCTCGCCGTGCAGTTTCGATACCCCGTTGGCGCGCTGGGCCATGCGCAGACCCATGTGCGCCATGTTGAACACCGAGGGGTCGCCCTCGCGCCCGAACGCGAGGATCCGGTCCACGGAAAGCCCCGGCAGCAGCGCGGATTCGGATTCGCCGTGCGAGCCGCCGAAGTACCTGCGCACCAACGGCATCGGGAAACGGTCGATGCCCGCGGGCACCGGGGTGTGCGTGGTGAAAACGGTTCCCGCCCGCACCGCGGCGAGCGCGGTCTCGAAATCCAGTCCACCCGCGATGAATTCACGCATGCGCTCGACGCCGAGGAAACCCGCGTGGCCCTCGTTCATGTGGAAGACATCGGGATCGGGCAGGCCGTTGGCGCGGGTGTAGGCGCGCACCGCGCGCACGCCGCCGATACCCGCCAGGATCTCCTGCTTGATGCGGTGATCCTGGTCGCCGCCGTAGAGCCGGTCGGTGACGGCCCGCAGTTCGGGGTCGTTCTCGGCGATATCGGAATCGAGCAGCAGCAACGGAATCCGCCCCACCTGCGCGATCCACACCCGTGCCCGCAGTACCCGCCCCTCGGACATGCCGACGTGGATGAGCACCGGCGAACCGTCGCTGGTGAGCAGGCGCAGCGGCAGGCCCTGCGGATCGAGCGCCGGGTAGTGCTCCATCTGCCAGCCGTCGGCCGACAGCGATTGCCGGAAATACCCCGAGCGGTACAGCAGCCCGACGCCGATCAGCGGCAGCCCGAGATCCGAGGCGGCCTTGAGATGATCACCGGCGAGGATGCCGAGGCCGCCGGAGTAGTTCGGCAGCACCTCGGTGACACCGAACTCCATCGAGAAATAGGCGATCCCGGCGATGTCGGTGCCGGTCTGCTCCTGGAACCAGCGCGGCCGTGTCAGGTAGTCCCGCAGACCCGCGGCGGCCGCGTGGACGCGCGCGAGGTAGGCCGGGTCGGCGGCGAGCTCGTCGAGCCGTTCGGCAGGGACCTCACCCAGCATCCGTACCGGGTCCTGACCGACGGTTCGCCACAACTCGGGGTCGAGCTCGGCGAACAGATCCTGCGTCGGGCCGTGCCACGACCACCGCAGGTTGGTCGACAACTCACCCAGCGCGGCGAGCCGCTCCGGCAAATGGGCACGGACAGTGAACCGACGAAGTGCCTTCACCCCGGAAGAATAAACGATCGCGCCCGCACTGGGGGTCTAGGTGAATCGGGCAGCGAACTCGGGGCTCGGCGGGACCTCGGTGATCACGTCGATCAGGACGCCGGCGGGGTCGGCGACGATGAAGTGGCGCTGACCGAAGTCTTCGGTGCGCAGGTCGAGCTCGGCGCGCAGGCCGCCGGTTTTCACGAGTCGGTCCCACTCGGCGTCGACATCGTCGACCTCGAAGTTCAGGACAACTCCCTGTACGGGTTTTCCGAAGCCTGCCGGGATCGTGGGGTGGGTGGGGTCGAGCAGAGCCAGTTCGTAGGTCGGCTCGTCGTCGGCACCCGGCCGCCGCAGGCTGACGTACCAGTCCGCCTCGAAGACGATCTCGAAGCCGAACCAGGCCGTGTAGAAGTCGCGCGATTGCGCGATTCGGGTGGTGGCGAGAACGGGGTAGTAGCTGCTGAGTTTCATGGGATCACCTTTCACATACCGTCGGTATGTATCGTACGATAGTTCACATACCATCGGTAGGTCAATGGGAGGGCACTCGATGAGCTCGACGGCACGGACGCGGCAACGCGAGGAGACGCGGCGCATCCTGCTGCACGAGACCAGGGCGCTGTTCGCCGCGAAAGGCTATGCCGCAGTAGGGCTATCGGAGATCGTGACGTCCGCCGGGGTCACCAAGGGCGCGCTGTACCACCACTTCGACAGCAAGGCCGACCTGTTCCGTGCGGTCCTCACGCAGGTACAGGAGGAGGTGGGCGCGCAGGTGGCCGCCGCCGCGGACACCGAGTCCGACCCCTGGACGCAGCTCACCACCGGCTGCGCCGCGTTCCTGCGAGCCTGCGCCGACCCCCGTGTCCAGCGCATCCTGCTGATCGACGGCCCCGCCGTCCTCGGCTGGCACGAATGGCGGGCCATGGACGAAGCCAACTCGGCCCGCCACCTCGACGAAGCCCTGCGAACCCTCGTCGACGCCGGTGTCCTTGCTCCGCAACCGATCGCCCCGCTGAGCCAACTGCTCTCCGGCGCGATGAACGAAGCCGCGCTGTGGCTGGCCACCACCACCGCCCCCGGCGCGCTCACCGACACCATCGCCGCCCTCGATCGCCTCCTCGCGGGCCTGCGCATCGCCTGACCCCACGAAATCCGTTCGCCATACCCCGGCACTCCGTGTCACCATGCACCGATGCCGCACTGGGTCGATGTCCTGCCCGAATTCCTGGTCGCCGCCATCATCTTGGCCGCGCTTCCCGGACCCGCGACGGCGCTGTTCCTGCAGCGATCGGTACGCGACGGGCGCTCGGCCGGTCTGGCCGCGGTACTGGGCAACGAGATCGGCATTCTCGGCTGGACGCTCGCGGGCGGCACCGGGCTGTCGATCCTGCTGGCGGCCAACCGCTGGCTCAACACCACCATGCACGTCGTCGGCGCCGCGGTGCTGATCTGGCTCGGCGTGCAGTCGTGGCGCCACGCCCGCGGCCACCACGACGAGTTCGGCGCCGCGCTCACCGCTAAACTGCCCGGCGGCAACACGCCCGTCGCCGCCTTCCGCGCCTCACTGATCTCGATCGCCGCCAACCCGAAGGCCGCCGTCTTCGGCATGACGATCCTGCCCCAGTTCCTCCCGGACGAAGGCCCCGTCATCCCCACCCTCCTCATCCTCGCCACCATCCAGGTCGTCGTCGACGGCGCCTGGTGCGTAGGCGTGGTGCTAGCCGCCGACCGAGCGGGCGCCTGGCTGCGCCGCGCGGCGATCCGCCAACGGATGGAACGAACCCTCGCCGCCATCCTGGTGGCCCTCGGCCTCGGCCTGGCCGCGGACACCCGCTGAACACCGCGTCCTCCCCTGGCCGCCGACGCTCCCCACCCAGCGAAAGTGCAGTAAGTTAGCCGAGTGACCGGCCGGATTGCCATCGATGACATCGCCCCGTCCATTCCCGGCGGCCGCCCGGCCAAAGCCGCAGTCGGCGAGGTGTTCCCTGTCCGCGCCGTCGTCTGGCGCGAGGGTCACGACGCGGTAGCCGCCACCCTGGCGGTCCGCGCCCCCGGCTCCTCCCGGATCACCCGCATCCGGATGACGCCCGACTACCAGCCCGACGTGTTCAACGCCCTCTTCACCCCCCACCTCCCCGGCGTGTGGACCTACCGCATCGAAGGCTGGAGCGACCCCCTCGCCACCTGGCGAAGCGCGGTCGAGGCGAAGTTGTCGGTCGGCCAGTCCGCCGCCGACCTCGCCAACGACCTCGAGATCGGCGCCGTCCTGTTCGAACGCGCCGCCCAAGCCGTCCCGAAGAAGCAGTTCGAACGCCTGCGCGCCGCCGCCACCGCCCTGCGCGGTGACGAACAACTCCCGGCCCGGGTCGCGCCCGCGTTCTCCGAGGAGGTCGCCGAGATCCTGCGCGCCACCCCGCTGCGCGAGATGGTCACCCGCGGCACCCAGTTCTCGGTCCTGGTCGAACGCCGCCGCGCCCTGGTCGGCTCCTGGTACGAGTTCTTCCCGCGCTCCACCGGCGGCCGCGACGCCGACGGCGCCCCGATCCACGGCACCTTCGCCACGGCGGCCCGCGAACTCCCCCGCATCGCCGGCATGGGGTTCGATGTCGTCTACCTCCCGCCGATCCATCCGGTCGGCGAGGTGAATCGCAAGGGCCGCAACAACACTCTCACCACCGAACCCGGCGACGTGGGCTCCCCCTGGGCCATCGGCTCGGCGGACGGCGGACACGATGCCGTGCACCCGCTGCTGGGCACCGAGCGCGACTTCACCGAATTCGTCTCCGAGGCAACCGCTCTCGGTCTGGACGTCGCCATCGACCTGGCCCTGCAATGCGCCCCCGACCATCCGTGGGTCGCCGCCCACCCGGAGTGGTTCACCACCCTGCCCGACGGCACCATCGCCTATGCCGAGAACCCACCGAAGAAGTACCAGGACATCTACCCGGTCAACTTCGACAACGATCCCGACGGTCTCTACGCCGAGATCCTGCGGGTGGTCCGGCACTGGATCTCGCTGGGCGTCACCATCTTCCGCGTGGACAACCCGCACACCAAGCCCGCCGATTTCTGGGAGTGGCTGATCACCGAGCTGCGCCGCACCGACCCCGACGTGATCTTCCTGTCCGAAGCGTTCACCCGCCCCGCCCGCCTCTACGGCCTGGCCCGCCGTGGCTTCAGCCAGTCGTACACCTATTTCACCTGGCGCGTGCACAAGTGGGAACTCACCGAGTTCGGCTACGAGATCGCCGCCAAGGCCGACGAGGCCAGGCCCAACCTGTTCGTGAACAC
Source organism: Nocardia sp. NPDC055050 (assembly GCF_053608345.1). Taxonomy (NCBI): domain Bacteria; kingdom Bacillati; phylum Actinomycetota; class Actinomycetes; order Mycobacteriales; family Nocardiaceae; genus Nocardia; species Nocardia sp. NPDC055050. The sequence goes on along the minus strand of NZ_JBSGVG010000057.1, from coordinate 7,609 downwards.
CCCTGACATCCTGCACGAGAGCCTGCAGTACGGCGGCCCCGGCATGTTCGCCGTCCGCGCCGCCCTCGCCGCCACCCTCTCCCCCACCTGGGGCGTGTACTCCGGTTTCGAGCTGTTCGAACACGAGGCGGTCCGCGAGGGCAGCGAGGAGTACCTCGATTCCGAGAAGTACGAACTGCGTCCCCGCGATTTCGCCGGCGCCCTCGAACGCGGTGAATCGCTGGAACCGTGGCTCACCCGCCTGAACGAGATCCGCCGCAATCACCCGGCGCTGCAGCAGTTGCGCTGCATCCACTTCCATCACGTCGACAACGACGCGCTGATCGCCTACTCCAAGGTCGACCCGGCCACCGGCGACGCGGTGCTGGTCATCGTGAACCTCAACCCCTATGCCGCCGAGCAGGGCCACATTTCACTCGATCTCCCCGCCATCGGCCGCGAATGGCACGACCACCCGGTGGTCTTCGACGAGGTGAGCGGCGAGGAATACCACTGGGGCCAGCAGAATTTCGTGCGCCTCGACCCCACGCGCGCGGTCGCGCACATCCTGTCACTGCCCGCAGTCCCGGCCGCGGCCCGCGCACCGCTGGCCTACCGCGAGACACTGTGATGAAGCGCCGCGATCTCCTGCTGCTGGCCGCGGGCACCCATCCCGACCCGCACACCGTCCTCGGCGCGCACGCCCACGCCGACGGCACCGCTGTCCGTGTCCTGCGCCCCCACGCCGACACTGTGACGGTGCTCGTCGGGGAGTCCGAACATCGGCTGAAATCGTTGGGCCACGGCATCTTCGACGCGATCCTGCCGTATCCGCAGATCGACGACTACCGCATCCGCGCCGAGTACCCCGGCGGCCAGACCGTGATCTCCGCCGACGGCTACCGCTTCCTGCCCACCGTCGGCGAACTCGACCTGCACCTCATCGGCGAAGGCAGGCACACCCGCCTCTGGGAGGTTCTCGGCGCCCACCCGCGCCACTACACCACCCTCGACGGCGACGTCGACGGCACCTCTTTCGCGGTGTGGGCCCCGAATGCCCGCGGCGTCACCGTCTTCGGCGATTTCGACCACTGGAGCGGCACCTCGGCCCCGATGCGCGCGCTGGGCAATTCCGGTGTGTGGGAGGTGTTCGTGCCCGGCGTCGGGCCGGGCACGCGGTACAAGTACCGGATCCACGGCGCCGACGGCCGCGTCGTGGATCACGCGGACCCCCTTGCCTTTTCGACCGAGGTTCCCCCCGCGACCGCCTCGGTGGTGGCCGGCACCGACCACGTGTGGACCGACAGCGCCTGGCTCGACCGACGCGCGAAAACCGACGCGGTCCGCTCCCCCATGAGCGCCTACGAAATCCACCTCGGTTCCTGGCGACCCGGCCTCGACTACCGCGAATTGGCCCACCAGCTGGCCGATTACGTCCGCGCGACCGGATTCACCCACGTGGAGCTGCTGCCGGTCGCCGAGCACCCCTTCGGCGGCTCGTGGGGGTACCAGGTCACCTCGTACTACGCCCCGACCTCACGTTTCGGCAGTCCCGACGACTTCCGCTACTTCGTCGACCACCTCCACAACGCGGGCATCGGGGTACTGCTCGACTGGGTCCCCGCGCACTTCCCCCGCGACGAATGGGCACTCGCCCGTTTCGACGGCACCCCACTCTACGAACACCCCGACCCGCGCCGTGGCGAGCAACTCGACTGGGGCACCTACGTTTTCGACTTCGGGCGCAACGAGGTCCGCAACTTCCTGGTCGCCAACGCGGCCTTCTGGATCTCCGAATTCCACATCGACGGCCTGCGCGTCGACGCCGTCGCCTCGATGCTGTACCTGGACTACTCCCGCCCCGACGGCGGCTGGGAGCCCAACATCTATGGCGGCCGGGAGAATCTGGAAGCGGTCGACTTCCTGCAGGAACTCAACGACACCGTGCACGGCGCCCATCCCGGCGTGGTCACCATCGCCGAGGAGTCGACCACCTGGCCCGGCGTCACCCGCGGCACCGATGTCGGCGGCCTCGGTTTCACCATGAAGTGGAACATGGGCTGGATGCACGACACCCTCGGCTACCTGGGTCGCGACCCGATCCACCGCTCCTGGCACCACAACGAGATGACGTTCTCGCTGGTCTACGCATGGAGTGAGAACTACGTCCTGCCGATCAGCCACGACGAGGTCGTGCACGGCAAAGGCACCCTGTGGACCCGCATGCCCGGCGACGACTTCGCCAAGGCGAGCGGCGTGCGCGCCCTGCTCGCCTACATGTGGGCCCACCCCGGCAAGCAACTGCTGTTCATGGGTCAGGAATTCGGCCAGTTCCGCGAATGGGACAACGACCGCGGCCTGGACTGGCAGGAACTGGACAACCCACTCCACCAGGGCATTTCAACAATGGTCGCCGATCTCAATCGCACCTATACCGCCCACCCCGCGCTGTGGACCCAGGACACCACCCCCGGCGGCCACTCCTGGATCGAAGCCGACGACAGCACCGCCAACGTCTTCGCCTTCCTCCGCTGGGGCACCGACGGCAGCGCGGTGGCGGCCGTGTTCAACTTCTCCGGTTCCCTCCGCGAGAACTACCGCATCTGCCTGCCCCACCCCGGCCCCTGGCACGAGATCCTCAACACCGACGCCCACGAATACGCGGGTTCCGGCATCGGCAATCTCGGCATCGTCACCGCCGTCGACACCCCCAGCCACGGTCACCCCGCCTCGGCCACCGTCACCATGGCACCCCACAGCGCCCTCTGGCTGTCCTGGACGGTCTAACGATCCAGGTCGACCCGAATCGTCAGCAGGTCGGTACCGAACGCCCGCACCGCGGTGCTGTTGTAGCGCGGCAACTGCCGCAGTCTGGCCCGCGCGTCGTCCCCGGGCAGCAGCACGGCGGTCCCCGGGTACCAGCGTCCGCCCAGACGCACCCTGACCTTGTTGTCGGCTTTGATGTTGCGCACATACTGCGAGCGATCCCCGAACTCGGAGACCAGCCAGAACTCGTCGCCGACGCGCCGACCACCGATCGGGGTGACCCGCGGCTGCCCACTCACCCGCCCGACCGTCTCGAGCAACTGCTGACCGGGCAGTCTGCCCAGTATCGGATTCAGTCGCCGCTGCAACGCGGTGACGATCCGATGCTGGATATCGTTCTTGGACGCCATATTTCGACCGTAGCACCGCTCACTCGCAGCGAAGCCGCCCCGGCGATGTTCGGTCGGGGCGGCTTCGCAGCGATCTGAGCACGGCGGTCGGTCGAAGGTGACCCGAACGTGGCTGGGCTGTGGGTGTCAGTACAGGGCCGCGGCGAGCTTGCGGCGGGCCGCGATCACGAAGGGCTCGGCGGGGTCGAACAGCTCGAACAGTTCGAGCAGGCGGGTGCGCGCCTTGGTTCGGTCGTCGCCCGCGGTGCGCTTGACGATCGCGATGATCCGTTCGAAGGCCGCCTCGGGGCGCTGTTCGAACATTTCGACGTCGGCGGCGTCGAGGGCGGCGTCCAGGTTCGCCGGGTCGGCGTCGGCAGTGGCCACCACCGCCGGATCGAGCTGCTGGGCCCTGGTCAGGAAGCGCAGCTGGCGCAGGGCCGCCTTGGCTTCCTCGTTGCCGGGTTCCTCGGCGATGATCGCCTCGTAGGCCGCCTCGGCGCCGGCGAAGTCACCTTCGGACAGCTTGTCCTCGGCGTCGACGAAGCGCGGATCCTCGACCTCGGGTTCGGCGGGGGTCGCGTCGGGGTCGCCCTCGAGCTTGCCCGCGGTCGCGTCCATCACCGCATCGAGCCACTGGCGGACCTGCGGGTCCGGCTGGGCGCCTTCGAAGTCGGCCAGCGGCTGCCCACCCGCCACCGCGATCACCGTCGGAATGCCCTGCACACGCAGCGCCTGCACGATGTTCATATTGGCTTCGGCCTCGATCGCGGCCAGATCCCAGGCGCCGCGGTCTTCGGCGTTGAACCGTTCGAGCGTGCGAACCAGCTCGACGCTGCCCGCGCTGCGCTGCGAGAACAGCACGACCACCACGGGCACCTGCGTGGAGCGCCGGATCACCTTGGCTTCGAAATCCGCCTCGGTGACCGTGTGGTTCCCCGAGGCCGGAGCAGCAGCAGCGGCACCGCCGGGCGCGGCGGGCGGCTGCTTCAGCGCGGACAGATCCACCGCGCCGGACATGGCGGCGGCAGCGGCGGGCGAAGGACGGCGGGCAGCGGGTCGAGTCACGGTTTCCAGTTTGTCACGAAGCCGTCGGGGCGGCAGCCGCGGAGCCCTTGCTCGCGTCGGCGCTCAGCTCGCCCAGCTGACCGGTGCGCACCGCCCAGACCTCGAAGATCACGGTGAACAGCGGCGGAATGCTCGACGCCAGCGCCAGCACCGTGGTCTTCCAGTTCCAGTTCAGCTCACGCGAGGCCAGCAGCGCGGACAGCACGAACAACACGAAGATCCCACCGTGGACCGGGCCGAAGATCTTCACGCCGATCTCGTTGCCCTCGGCGGGCAGGTACTTGAACGCCATACCGGTCAGCAGACCGATCCAGGACAGCGCCTCGAGCACCGCGAAGAACCGGAACCGGCTGGCCGTTGACCGCAAATCGAAGAAACCCATGCCCACCATTGTGCCGCATGATCTACGACACCACGTAGTTGGACCGGTCACAGCGAAAGCCCTGGTACTCACGAGGAATACCAGGGCTTTCGTGGTCGAACAGGATCAGGCGGGAACGCGGATGATCAGCGCGTCGCCCTGGCCGCCACCGCCACACAGCGCGGCGGCACCGACGCCACCACCGCGACGCTTCAGCTCCAGCGCCAGGTGCAGCAGGATGCGCGCACCCGACATGCCGAGCGGGTGCCCGATGGCGATGGCGCCACCGTTGACGTTCACCTTCTCCGGGTCGTAGCCCAGCTTGCGGGTCGAGGACACCCCGACGGCCGCGAACGCCTCGTTGATCTCGATCAGGTCCAGATCGGCGGGCGTGATGCCCTCCTTCGCGCACGCGGCGAGGATCGCGTTGGCCGGCTGGTCCTGCAGGGTCGAATCCGGCCCGGCGACCTGGCCCGCGGCGCCGATCTCGGCGATCCACTCCAGGCCCAGCTCTTCGGCCTTGGTCTTGCTCATCACGATCACCGCGGCCGCGCCGTCGGAGATCTGCGAGGCGGTGCCCGCGGTGACGGTGCCGTCCTTGCGGAAGGCCGGACGCAGCTTGCCCAGCGACTCGACGGTGGTGTCGGCGCGAATGCCCTCGTCCTCGGTCACGTAGACCGGGTCACCCTTGCGCTGCGGCACGGCGACCGGCACGACCTCGTCTTCGAACAGCCCGTTCTTCCACGCGGCGGCGGCGCGCTGGTGCGAGGCCGCGGCCAGCGCGTCCTGATCCTCGCGGCTCACCTTGTCCAGGTCGTTGCGATCGTCGGTGAGCAGGCCCATGGCCTGATCGGTGATCACGTCGTGCAGGCCGTCGTAGGCCATGTGGTCGACGAGGGTGGTGTCGCCGTACTTGAAGCCCTCACGGCTCTTGGGCAGCAGGTGCGGGGTCTGGCTCATCGACTCCATGCCGCCGGCCACCACGATCTCGTGCTCACCCGCGCGGATCAACTGATCGGCCAGCGCGATCGCGTTGATGCCCGACAGACAGACCTTGTTGATCAGGATCGACGGCACATCCATCGGGATGCCCCCGGCGATGGCGGCCTGGCGCGCGGGCAGCTGCCCCGCGCCTGCCTGCAGCACCTGGCCGAGGATCACGTAGTCGACCTGCTCGGGCGCGACGCCGCCCTTCTCGAGCGCGGCCTTGATCGCGACACCGGCCAGATCCGAGGCCTTGAAGCCCTTCAGACCGCCCAGCAGCCGACCGACCGGGGTACGCGCACCGGACACGATGACAGAAGTGGTCACGAAAGCCTCGCATTCATTGAGTCGATCCTCGCGGACGCACACAGCAGCACCGCACGCGTACAGGAGTTGGACTCCACGGTAACCGGTATCGGCCCGCGCCCGGCACGCAGGTCCGCGCTAGCTTCGTGGGGTGACCAATGAGAACTTCATCCCCGCCGACTACGTCATCGCCGTCGACCACGTGGGCATCGCCGTGCCCGACCTGGACACCGCGGTGGCCTGGTACACCGACAACCTCGGCATGGTCGAGACCCACCGCGAGGTGAACGAGGCCCAGGGCGTCGTCGAAGCCATGCTGTCGTGCCCTGCCGCCGCCGACCGCGCCACCGCCCTGCAGTTGCTGGCCCCGCTCACCCCGGAGTCGACCATCGCCAAGTTCATCGACCGCAGCGGCCCCGGACTGCAGCAGCTGGCCTACCGGGTCACCGATATCGACGCGGTTTCGGGTTTCCTGCGCGGGCGCGGAGTGCGTTTGCTGTACGAAGCCCCTCGCCACGGGACCGCCGATTCCCGCATCAATTTCATCCATCCGAAGGATGCTGGCGGTGTGCTGGTCGAGCTCGTGGAGCCGAACCCGGATGTTACGCACTAGTACGCCGGTACTGTCGGTAAATCTCGGCGAGATCACAATCACGGTCGAGTCTCCATACGCTCGCTCGAGGCTGTATTTTGTGTGCCATGTCGTCACCTGAGTCCGATCGCAATCGCTTCGTTGCACTGCCCTTCACCGTTGTGCGCAAGGGTTATGCGCAAGACGAGGTGCGCAACTACTTCGACCGCTTCGACGCTGAGCTCCGCGTCACCGCCACCGACCGGGACGCTGCCGCAGCGCAGGCCCGCAATCTCGCCAGCCAGCTGGAAGATGCACGTGACGAGATCGACGAGCTCCGCAAGGAGGTCGACCGGCTTTCCGTGCCGCCGACCACCGCCGAAGGCATGTCCGACCGCATCTCGCGCATGCTGCGCCTGGCCTCGGACGAAGCGTCCGAGGTCCGCGCGCTGGCGCAGGCCGAAGCCGCCGAGATGGTGTCGATCGCCGAGCAGCAGGCCACCGAGATGCGTGGCAAGTACGAGTCGCTGCTCGCGGAGACCAAGGAGAAGCGCGAGGCGCTCGAGATCGAGTTCGAGCAGACCCTCGCGAACGCGCGCACCGAGTCGGCCAAGATCATCGAAGCCGCCCAAGCCGATGTCGAACGTCTGGGCAAGGAGGCCGAAGCCAAGCGCAAGGCCACCCAGCAGGACTTCGAAGCCACCATGAACGATCGGCGTACCAAGCTGACTCGGGCCATGGAGGAGCTCGAGGCCACCAGTCGCGCCGAAGCCGCCCAGCGGATCAAGGACGCGACCGACGAGTCGAACCGCCTGATCAGCTCCGCCACCCAGACCTCCGAGCGCAAGATCGCGCACGCGAAGGAACTGGCCGAGGAGATGCGCGTGCTGCGCGGCCGGGTGCTCGCCCAGCTGCTCGGTATCCGCGGTCAGCTCGATTCCGTGCCCGCCATGCTCGCCGCGGTCAACCGCGAGAGCGAACTGCTCGACGGCACGCCGGAGCGCAAGTCGATCAGCAACAACGGCAACAAGTCGGTGTCGAGCTCGCGTCAGAACAAGGCCATCCCCGAGGTCGCCGACGAGGACATCGTCGATGAGGACCGCGAGAGCGCCGACGTCAACTAACCAGCTGTCGGACTCGTCACGACATTCACCCGGAAAACCGAAGGCCGCCTCGAATCATCGA
>NZ_JBSGVG010000056.1:0-30972 GCF_053608345.1 Nocardia sp. NPDC055050 | reverse complement strand
GATCCGGACGGATCGGGCCCCGATTGTCGTGGGTGGGACTACTTCTTGGTGATGTCCACGCCGGGCGCGGCGTCGGCGAGGATCGAGTCGGCGGCCAGCACCGCGCCACCGCTCTTCTTCCGCGACCGCAATCGCTTTTCCAGGGTGGTGGCCAGGAAGCTCAGCGCCATGTTGAGCGAGATCATGATCAGCGCGATGACGATCAGCGCGGGGATCGTGTTCTGCAACGACGCGCCTTCTTGCTGACCCGACCGCACCAGCTCCACATAGGTGATCTGGTAGCCCAGCGCGGTGTCCTTGAGGACAACGACCATCTGCGAGACCAGTGCGGGCAGCATGGCCGTGATGGCCTGCGGCAGCAGGATCAGCCGCATGAGCTGGTTCTTGCGCAGCCCCAGCGCCACAGCGGCTTCGGTCTGTCCCTTGGGCAGCGACTTGATGCCCGCGCGCACGATCTCGGCGATGACCGCGGAGTTGTAGATGATCAGCGCGATGACCACCGCGGCCAGCGCGAGCTGATCGGACGGGAACAGGTCGTAGTCGCCGAACACCGCAAACAGGAAGATCATCAGGATCAGCACCGGGATCGCCCTGGCGAACTCGACGATCGTGCCCGCGACCCAGCGCACCCACGCGTGGTCCGACAGGCGCAGGATCCCGAAGATCATGCCGAAGAACACCGAGCCGATGATCGAGATCACGGCGGCGGTGAGGGTGCCTTCCAGACCGGGCAGGAGATAGGTTTCCCAGATCTCGGACTCGAGGAACGGCTTCCACTTGGCCGCGGTGAACTGGCCCTTGTCGGCGAACGCGTCGTAGAGCCACCAGCCCGCGCCGACCAGCACGACGACGACCAGAACCGAGTACAGGTTGTGACGCAGCCGCGCGCGGGGCCCCGGAGCGTCGAACAGAACCGAAGCGCCGCTCATCGTGCCACCTCGTATCGCTTGGCCAGCCAGCTGAACAACAGCCCGGTCGGCAGGGTGAGGACGACGAAGCCGAGCGCGAAGATCGCACCGATGGTGAGAATGGCGGCTTCGTTCTCGATCATCGCGCCCATCAGGTACGCGGCTTCGGCGACACCGATGACGGAGGCGACCGTCGAATTCTTGGTCAGCGCGATCAGCACACTGCCCAGGGGCGCGATGACGGCCCGGAAGGCTTGGGGCAGCACGATCAATCGCAGGTTCTGGGCGAATCCGAAGCCCAGCGACCGGCCCGCTTCGGACTGGCCGAGCGCGACGGTGTTGATGCCCGAACGCAGCGATTCGCAGACGAAGGCGGCGGTGTAGACGCTCAGGCCGATGATCGCCCAGCGATAGTTGATGACCTTGATCTCGTCACTGCCGAGTTTCCACCCGAGGGTGCTGTACAGGCCGAGCGAGGTGAATACCAGGATCAGGGTGAGCGGAGTGTTGCGGAAGACCGCTACATACGCCGCGCCGACCCAGCGCGCGACCGGAATCGGGGATACGCGCATGCCGGCGACGACGGTACCGATGACGAGCGCACCGATCGCCGAGAAGAAGGTGAGTTTGATGGTTACCCAGAACGCATCGAGGATTTGGTTGTCATACCTCGAGATCAGGTCGAACACGGACGCGCGTCCTCCGATCGGTGTGAAAGCCAGCAGGACAACACCGCATCGGTGACCCGGGAAACCCCGGGCCACCGATGGTCAGTGGTTGATCAGTAGCGGTCGACGGTCGGCGGTGCGGGCACCGCGATACCGGTACCCGCGAAGTTCTTCTCCTGCGAGGCCTTCCACGAACCGTCATCGATCATCGCCTGGATGGCGTCGTTGACCTTGCCGCGCAGCTCCGAATCGCCCTTCTTCAGGCCGATGCCGTACTTCTCGGTGGTGAAGGGCTTGTTCACCAGCTTGAAGGTGCCCGGCGACTGCGCGGCGTAACCGGCCAGGATGACGTTGTCGGTGGTGACCGCGTCGATCGCACCGCTACGCATCGCCTCGATGCACAGCGAGTAGGTGTCGTAGGTCTGCAGCTGCGCCTGCGGGTAGTTCTTCTCGATGTTCTGGGCCGGGGTGGAGCCCTTCACCGAGCAGACCTTCTTGCCCGAGAGGGAATCGGGGCCGGTGATGTCGGTGTTGGCGGCCGGGACGAGCAGGTCCTGGCCCGCGATGTAGTAGGGGCCGCCGAAATCGACCTTCTCCTTGCGCTTGTCGTTGATCGAGTAGGTGGCCACGACGAGGTCGACCTGACCGTTCTCGATCAGCGTCTCGCGCTGCGCCGACGGCGATTCCTTGAAGGTGAGGTTCTCCGGCTTCACGCCGAGCTTGTCGGCGACGTACTTGGCGACGTCGACGTCGAAGCCGCTGTAGGTGCCGTCGGTATTGCGCAGGCCCAGACCCGGCTGGTCGAACTTGATGCCGATGGTCAGCTTGCCGTCCTTGGCGTTGTCCAGCGCCGACTTGTTGTCACCGCCACCACAGGCCGCGGTGACGGTGGCTGCCAATACCAGTGCCGCTGCGCCGATTCCGACGCGCATCGCACGATTGATCCTCATGGGTTTCCTTCTCCTTGTGACAATGGTGCTGCGAGTCAGTGACTGAGAATTTTGCCGAGGAAGTCCCTGGCGCGTTCGGATTTCGGTGCGGTGAAGAACGTTTCGGGCGCGGCGTCTTCGACGATCTCGCCGTCGGCCATGAACAGCACGCGGTCGCCCGCTCGGCGGGCGAAGCCCATCTCGTGGGTGACCACGAGCATGGTCATGCCTTCCTTGGCCAGCGCCACCATCACGTCGAGCACCTCGTTGACCATCTCGGGGTCCAGCGCCGAGGTCGGCTCGTCGAACAGCATGACCTTGGGATCCATGGCCAGTGAGCGGGCGATCGCCACGCGCTGCTGCTGGCCGCCCGAGAGCTGGGCCGGGTACTTGTCGGCCTGGTTGGCGATGCCGACCCGCTCGAGCAGGGCGAGGGCGTGCTTGCGTGCCTCGTCCTTCTTCTTCCCGCGGACCTTCGTCGGCGCCAGCATCACGTTCTCGAGGATGGTCTTGTGCGCGAACAGGTTGAACGACTGGAACACCATGCCCACCTCGGCGCGCAGCGCGGCGAGAGCCTTGCCCTCGTCGGGCAGTGCGACGCCGTCGATGGCGATGTCACCGGAGTCGATCGGTTCGAGGCGATTGATCGTGCGGCACAGGGTGGATTTCCCCGAACCCGACGGGCCCAGGACGATCACGACCTGCCCACGGGGCACTTCGAGGTGGATATCGCGCAGGACATGGAGCTCACCGAAGTGTTTGTCCACGTTGCGCATCGAGATCATCGGCGGAGCAGCGGTGGTGGCTGCGGCGTCGGCGTTCCCGTTCGCGGGTGCGGCGTCGTCGGTCATGGTCAGAAACCTTATGTCCATTCTGGAGAATTGCCCGGCTTTCGAAGACATGCCGTGACGGCACGCCGAAACGACACCTGCTGGTAACCCGGCGGCTGCCCGTTACCTTTGCGTATTATCGCGCGAACGCAACCGTGACGCGCATCACACTCAGGGCTGCCCGTACCCTGGACAGGTGGATTCGACGGTTCAGGACGCGACTGAGGGCGCGACGCAGCACAGCTCTGTGGCGCAGCGCAGCTATGAGGTTCGCACATTCGGCTGCCAGATGAACGTGCACGACTCCGAACGCCTGTCCGGGCTGCTCGAGGACGCGGGCTATGTCAAGGCCGCCACCGGAGAGACGCCCGATCTGATGGTGTTCAACACCTGCGCGGTGCGCGAGAACGCCGACAACAAGCTCTACGGCACACTCGGTCAGCTGGTCCCGGTCAAGCAGGGGCGCCCCGGTATGCAGATCGCCGTCGGCGGCTGCCTGGCGCAGAAGGATCGCGAGACCGTGGTGCGCAAGGCGCCGTGGGTCGACGTGGTGTTCGGCACCCACAACATCGGTTCGCTGCCGGTGCTGCTCGAGCGGGCCCGTCACAACGAGCAGGCGCAGGTGGAGATCCTCGAATCGCTCGAGGCTTTCCCGTCGACGCTGCCCGCCAAGCGGGAGTCGGCGTACGCGGGCTGGGTGTCGATCTCGGTGGGCTGCAACAACACCTGCACGTTCTGCATCGTGCCCGCACTGCGTGGCAAGGAAGTGGATCGTCGTCCCGGAGACGTGCTCGCCGAGGTGCAGGCGCTGGTCGACCAGGGCGTGCTGGAAGTGACCCTGCTCGGACAGAACGTCAACTCCTACGGCGTGAACTTCGTCGATCCCGAGCAGCCGCGCGACCGTGGCGCGTTCGCGCAGCTGCTGCGCGCGACCGGACAGATCGAGGGCCTCGAACGCGTGCGGTTCACCTCCCCGCATCCCGCGGAGTTCACCGACGACGTGATCGAGGCGATGGCGGCCACCCCGAACGTCTGCCCGCAGCTGCACATGCCGCTGCAATCGGGTTCGGATCGGGTGCTGAAAGCGATGCGCCGTTCCTACCGCAAGGAGCGTTTCCTCGGCATCATCGACAAGGTGCGCGCCGCGATGCCGCACGCGTCGATCACCACCGACATCATCGTGGGCTTCCCCGGCGAGACCGAGGAGGACTTCCTCGAGACTCTCGACGTGGTCCGGCGCGCCCGCTTCACCAGCGCCTACACCTTCCAGTACTCCAAGCGTCCCGGAACTCCGGCCGCCGACCTGCCCGATCAGCTGCCCAAGCAGGTCGTGCAGGAACGCTTCGAACGCCTGATCGCCTTGCAGGACCAGGTCTCCTGGGAGAACAACCAGGCGCTCATCGGCACCGAGGTGGAACTGCTCGTCGCCGAGGGTGCGGGCAAGAAGAACGCGGTGACCGCGCGGATGAGCGGTCGTGCGCGCGACGGCAGGCTGGTGCACTTCCGGCCCGGCGACGTGACCGGCATCCGGCCGGGCGACATCGTCACCGTCGACATCACCGAGGCGGCGCCGCACCATCTCATCGCCGACAGCGCGGTGAAATCGCATCGACGTACCGCCGCCGGTGACGCGCACGAACGCGGCATCACGCCCAAAACGGCGCCGATCGGTGTCGGTCTCGGGTTGCCCCGGATCGGCGCGCCGATCATCGAGACGGTCGAGAGCGGCTGTTCGACGGGGTGCTCGTCGTGAGCGACGACGAATCTACTACCGGTCGTAGTGGGTCGGATGCGAACGGCGCGTCCGATGATGGCACAGTGGGACCCGCCAACGACCAGCCTGTGGACAGGAGCGGACACGCGGTGAACCCGGCGCGCAACGACGAGGATTTCGAACAATTCCGCGGTGAACTCGACGCGGTCGAGCGCCGCATCGCCGGTGAGATCGACCCCGGCGCGCGAGCGCTGGTGGTGGCGGGCGCGGTCTTCGCGCTGCTGATCTCGCTGGTCCTGCCGACCGCCGGTACGGCGCGCGGCTTCGATGTGCTGCTCGCCACCGATGCGGCGGGGGTCGAACACATCGGCCTGCCGTCGCGGATCTTCGTGTGGCTGGTCATCGTCTTCGGTGTCGGCTTTTCGCTGCTGGCGCTGACCACCCGTCGCTGGGTTCTGGCCTGGATCGCGTGCGCGGGGTCGGCCGTGGGCTCGGTGTTCGGTGTGCTCTCGATCTGGCACCGCCAGACCCCGGGCCTGGGCAACTACCAGGGCGCGGGTCCGGGGATCGGCCTCATCCTGGGCACCCTCGCGATCATGGTGCTCACCTTCCACTGGGTTCGGGTGGTGTGGAGCCGCACCGCCGTGCAACTGGCCGCGGAGGAACAGCGTCGCACCGCGGCCCGCGAAGCCGAGGATCGCGACCGCAAGCGACTCAGCGGCGAATAGTCCTGCGAGACAAGAAAACCCCCGACCGAATCGGCCGGGGGTTTCTTTCTGTCGCGCTCACAGATTGCTGACTGCGCCCTCTGCGGCTTCGGCCCATTCGCGCCACTGCTGTGCCTGCTCGAGCGCCTTCTCCGCATCGCGCTTCTTGCCCGCCGCGGTGGCCTTGGCGGCCTGCTCCTCGAACTGGGCGACCCGCTCACGGAACTGCGCGGCTCGCGCGACGGCCTCGGGATCGGAACGACGCCACTGCTGATCGGCCGCGTCGCGAACCCGCTTCTCGATGGCGCGCAGCTTGGCTTCGAGTTCCTGCATGCGCTCGCGGGGGACCTTGCCGATGGCGTCCCACTTGTCCTGCAGCTCGCGCAGCGCGTTGCGGGCGGCGTCCACGCCGTTGGCCGGGTCGATGTGCTCGTAGGCGGCCAGCAGTTCCAGCTTGGCGGCGGCGTTGTGATCGAACTCGGCGTCGCGTTCGCTGACCGCCGCGTTGCGGGCGGCGAAGAACACATCCTGGGCGCTCTTGAACCGTCGCCACAGCGACTCGTCGGCCTCGCGCGGTGCCCGGCCCGCGGCCTTCCACTCGGTGAGCAGGTCGCGGAACACCGCGGCGGTGCCGGTCCAGTCGGTGGAGTCGGCCAGCTCCTCGGCGCGCACGCACAGCTCTTCCTTGCGCGTCTTGGCGGTGGCGCGTTCGCGGTCGAGGTCGGCGAAGTGGGCGCCGCGCCGGCGGTTGAACGCCTCACGGGCCTTGGAATAGCGCTTCCACAGCGCGTCGTCGACCTTGCGGTCGACCCCGCGGATCGACTTCCACTCGTCGAGGATCTCGCGCAGCCGGTCGCCCGCGGCCTTCCACTGCGTGGATTCGGCGGCGATCTGCTCGGCCTCGGCGGCGAGGGCTTCCTTGCGCTCGGTGTGCTCGTGGCGGGCGCGGTCCTTCTCCTCCTTGGCGTGCGCGGCGGCTTCCTCGGAGTGTTCGGTAATGACCTGTAGCCGAGCGGCGAGGCCGTCGATATCGCCGATGACGGCCGCCGTCGGCAGCGTCTCGGCCAGTGCCAGCGCGGCGGCCTTGGTCTTGCGGGCATCGGCCCCCGCGGCCAGCCTGGCCTCGAGCAGCGCGACCTCGGTCGCCAGATCGTCGAAGCGACGGCCGAAGTGCGCCAAGCCCTCGGCGACGTCGCCCGCCTGCCAGGAGCCGACGATCCGTTCGCCATCCGCGGTCCGCACCCAGGCGGTGCCGTCTTCGTCGACGCGGCCCCATTTGCCCGGGTCGGTGGCACTGGGCACGATCACGGCGTGCGGATGCGGTTGATCGGGGCCCGGCGCCGGTTTCACGGCATGGGGTTTCGGCGGACGCGGAGCATTCCCGCCGGGCTTGGGGGTACCGGACGGTCGCGGGGCCGGACCTGGGGTGGGCTTCGCGGTTCCGTTGCTGTCGGTCATTGCTCTCCGTCCCTGCCGCGCGTCACGGCTGCCTGGTTACGCCCTAGCACATCCCATTGAACCCGGTTCGAGCCGCGGAAACCATCGATCCGGAGGATCGAATAGCGGATTTCCTGGGATTTCGTCCCGGACGACGTGGGTAGTCGCACCTGAAAACACTAGCAATCTCGGCGGGCATCCCTACGCCGGACACTCGCAGACCGCCGCGCGCCCGCGCCGCGCCGGATGTGGGCCCCGGTGCGCGCTGCGGCTACGGTTACCGCGTGTTCTCGATAGCGGCCCTGGTCCCGTCGCCGCCGATGCTGGTGCCCGAACTGTGTGGGCGAGTCCCGGTGTCCGGCAGCGATCCCGACGATCCGACCGTGGTGCTGCGCGCGGCCGCCCTCGACGCCGCCGCGGCCCTCGCCGAGGCCGCCGACCGGTGGGTCGTCGTCGGAGTCGGTAGCCATGACCTGACCTACGGTTCGGCGACCCGGGGGACCTTCCGTGGGTTCGGCGCCGACGTCGTCGTCGGGCTCGGCCCGGCGGGCGAGGACCCCGGTCCAGCAGACGCTCAGCTTCCCCTTCCGGTACTGGTCGCCGGATGGTTGCGGGAGCAGGCCGCGCCCCGGATCTCGGTGCGGGCCCGGCTGTTCGCCGCGGGCACGCCGGCCATCGATTGCACCGCGGCGGGCGCCGCGCTGCGCGCCGAACTGGACAGCGAGCAGGACCCGTGCGCGGTGCTCGTCGTCGCGGACGGTGCCGCGACGTTGACGGTCAAGTCGCCCGGCTATCTCGACGAGCGGGCCACCGCTGTTCAGCACGACCTCGACGCGGCGCTGCGCACGGGTTCGCGGGCAGGCTTGTCCGCGCTCGAGCCGGACCTGTGCGCGGCGCTGCTCGTCGACGGACGCGCTGCCTACCAGGTACTCGGCGGTCTGTTCGCCGCCGATTCGGCCGATCCGCGGGTCCGTACCCTGTACCAGGGCGCACCCTATGGCGTCGGCTACGACGTGAGCGTGTGGCAACCGGGTGGACGGGAAGGGATCGACGAGTGACGAGCAGACCGATCGCGGTCGTCGGCCCCACCGCCACCGGGAAATCCGACCTCGCCCTCGATCTCGCCACCGAACTCGGCGGCGAGATCGTCAACATCGACGCGATGCAGCTCTATCGCGGGATGGATGTCGGCACCGCGAAACTGCCGCCCGACCAGCGACGCGGTATCCCGCACCACCTGCTCGACGTGCTCGATGTCACCGCGACCGCGACTGTCGCCGCCTACCAGAGCGCGGCCCGCGCCGTCGTCGAGGACATCATGGCGCGCGCGAAGACCCCGGTCATCGTCGGCGGTTCGATGATGTACGTGCAGGCGCTGCTCGACGAGTGGGATTTCCCGGCCACCGATCCCGAGGTCCGCGCCCGCTGGGAAGCGCTCCTGGAGGAGGGCGGGGTGCAGGCGCTGCACGCGGCGCTGCGCGAGGCCGACCCGGTCGCCGCGGCGACCATTCTGCCCACCGACGGGCGGCGCATGGTGCGCGCGCTCGAGGTGGTCGAGCTGACCGGTCGCCCGTTCGCCGCCTCGGCCCCGACCATCGGCGCCCCGCGCTGGAACACCGCGATTCTCGGCGTCGACCGGGAGACCGCCGCCCTCGATGCCCGCATCGAGACCCGCACCGCCCTGATGTTCGAACACGGTCTGGTCGACGAGGTCCGCGGACTGATCGACCGGGGCCTGCGCGAAGGCCAGACCGCCCGCCGCGCGATCGGCTACGCCCAGGTGCTGGCCTACCTCGACGACGAATACGACCTCGGCCACGCCCGCGAACGCACCCTGATCGGCACCCGCCGCTACGTGCGACGGCAGCGGTCGTGGTTCCGCCGTGACCCCAGGGTCTCCTGGGTCGACGGTGCCGATCCCGAGCTCGCCGCGACCGCGCTGGCCCTGCTCTCCGAAGCGAATACCGACCCGATAGGACGGACAGCGCAGTGACGCGACGAGTGAGTACCCGCAACGCCTCGGTGCAGGTGTGGCAGGCATACCTCAACAACCGGACAAAACGTCATCGTGACGGCCGGTTCCTCGTGCAAGGCGTGCGCCCGATCACGCAGGCCCTGGCCAATGACTGGCCGCTGGAAACCCTGCTCTACCGGCTCGGTGGCCCCGAACTGTCGAGCTGGGCGCGCGAGATCCTCGACACCGCCGACGTGCCGCAGGTGGGCCTCGTGCCCGAGCTCATGGCCGATCTGGGAGAGAAGGCGGCGAGCGCACCGGAGATCGTGGCGGTCGCGGTGTCGCGACACCGCGATCTGGCCGGCTACGCACCCGGTGAGCCGGGGGAGGACGCCCCGGTGGTCGTCGTGTTCGATCGCCCGAACTCGCCCGGCAACCTCGGCACCTTGATCCGCTCGGCCGATGCCTTCGGCGCTTCCGGGGTGATCGTCACCGGCCACGGCGCCGACCAGTTCGACCCGCAGGCCGTGCGCGCCTCGACCGGCTCGCTGTTCGCCGTGCCGGTGCTGCGCGCGGCGGGCCCCGGTCAGGTGCTCGAATTCCGCGACCGCCAGGCGGCGCGCGGCATCCCCACCCGCATCGTCGGCACCGATGAACACGCGCCGGGCACCATCTACGACCACGACTTCACCGAGGCGACGATCCTGGTCGTCGGCAACGAGACCACCGGCATGAGCTCGGCCTGGGCCGACGCGTGCGACGACCTGGTCACCATCCCGATGGGCGGCACCGCCAGTTCGCTCGGCGCGCCGTCGGCGGGGGCGATCAGCCTCTACGAGATCGCCCGGCAGCGGCGTACCTTCGCCCGGTAGTGAAACCGTCGACGGCGCAGAGGAGAATGGCCGACGTGTCCGACATCGAATTCAGCAAGGGCCACGGCACCCAGAACGACTTCGTGGTGCTGCCCGACCTCGAGGTGCGCCTCGACCTGACGGCCGACCGCGTCGCCGCACTGTGCGACCGGCAGCGTGGCCTCGGCGCCGACGGCGTGTTGCGCGTGGCGAAGGCCGGTGCGTTGCTCGCCGCCGGTGTGCTGGAAGCGCTGCCGGAGGGCGTCGGCGCCGAGGACTGGTTCATGGACTACCGCAACGGTGACGGGTCGATCGCCGAGATGTGCGGCAACGGCGTGCGGGTCTTCGCGCACTACCTCGGTGCCACCGGGCTCGAACAGCGCACCGAATACGTCGTCGGCAGCCGTGCGGGCGCCCGTCCGGTCGTGGTGCACGCCGCCGGTCGGACCGACGGTGAGGTGACGGTGGACATGGGCGTCGTCCGCGAACTCGGCCCGTCCACCGCGACCCTGGCGGGCTGGGCCCTGGCCGGAATCGGCATCGATGTCGGCAATCCGCATCTGGCCTGCGTCGACGACAGTCTGACCGTCGACGCGCTCGCCAAACTCGACCTGAGCGTTTCCCCCGGCTTCGACCCCGACCTGTTCCCGCACGGGGTGAACGTCGAGATCCTCACCGCGCTCGACGCGGACAACAGCGTCGACATGCGCGTGTACGAACGCGGCGTCGGCGAAACCCGTTCCTGTGGCACCGGCACCGTGGCCGCCGCCGCTGCCGCGCTGACCGCCGCCGGTGTGTCGATCGGCACCGAATCCGGCGAGGTCACCGTGCGTGTGCCCGGCGGGCAGGTGCGTGTCGGGATCGCCGACGGACGTGCCTGGTTGCGCGGTCCCTCGGTCCTGCTGGCCTCGGGAACGCTGTCGCAGTCCTGGTGGGACGTGCAGTAGCAGCGATAACCGCGTGCACGCTGTCACCCGGACGTGGCAGCATAGAGAACGTATGACGAAACCAGTAGAACCCACAGAATCCACATCGGCCGAGCACACCACCGCGGCCGATCCCGACGTCGCCGCCGATCGCGGTGACGTCGATGATGCGCTGGCCCGCCACGCGGCCCGCATGAAACAGCCCGGTTGGGCGGCCGATCCGACCGTCGGCGAGATGCAGCTCGACGAGCGCTCGTCGCTGCGACGCGTCGCCGGGTTGTCCACCGAGCTCACCGACATCACCGAGGTCGAGTACCGCCAGCTGCGCCTCGAGCGCGTGGTGCTGGTCGGTGTCTGGACCAGCGGCAGTTCGGCCCAGGCCGAGGGGAGCATGGTCGAACTGGCCGCGCTCGCCGAGACCGCGGGCTCGGAGGTCCTCGAGGCGCTGATCCAGCGCCGCGACAAGCCCGACCCGGCCACCTACATCGGCTCCGGCAAGGCCGAAGAGCTGCGCACGGTCGTTCTCGACACCGGTGCCGACACGGTGATCTGCGACGGTGAACTCACGCCCGCGCAGCTCACCGCGCTGGAGAAGGTCGTCAAGGTGAAGGTCATCGACCGGACCGCGCTGATCCTCGACATCTTCGCCCAGCACGCCACCTCTCGCGAGGGTAAGGCCCAGGTCGCGCTGGCGCAGATGGAGTACATGCTGCCGCGCCTGCGCGGCTGGGGTGAGTCGATGTCGCGTCAGGCCGGTGGCCGGGCGGGCGGCGCCGGCGGTGGCGTCGGCACCCGCGGTCCCGGTGAGACGAAGATCGAAACCGATCGTCGCCGGATCCGCGAACGGATGGCCAAACTGCGCCGCGAGATCCGGGAGATGAAGACCGCCCGTGACACCATGCGCGCGCGCCGCACCGAGAGCGGAGTGCCCTCGATCGCGATCGTCGGCTACACCAACGCGGGCAAGTCCAGCCTGATGAACGCGCTCACCGGCGCCGGCCTGCTCGTGCAGAACGCGCTGTTCGCCACCCTGGACCCGACCACCCGCCGGGCCGCGCTCGACGACGGCCGCGAGATGGTGTTCACCGACACCGTCGGCTTCGTCCGCCACCTGCCGACCCAGCTGGTCGAGGCCTTCCGCTCGACCCTGGAAGAGGTCACCGGCGCCGATCTGCTGCTGCACGTTGTCGACGGCGCCGACCCGCTGCCGCTCGAACAGATCAAGGCGGTCCGCGAGGTGATCACCGATGTGATCAGGGAGCAGGGCACGCCGGCGCCGCCGGAACTGCTGGTGGTCAACAAGATCGACGCCGCCGACCCGAACGAGCTCACCCGGTTGCGCGGCATGTTGCCGCAGGCGGCGTTCGTCTCCGCGCAGACCGGCGCGGGCGTGGACGAGTTGCGTGAGCGGCTCTCGGAGGTGCTCGGCGGACTCGATGTCGACATCAGTGTGCTGCTGCCCTACAGCCGTGGCGACCTGCTCGCCCGCATCCACGCGGACGGCCGGATCGTCACCGCCGAGCACGAGGAGGGCGGTACCCGGGTTCGCGCGCGCGTGCCGCACGCGTTGGCCGCCGCCCTGTCCGAGTACGCGCACTCCGGTCCCGCGGAACCGGTGCTCAGCTGATCTTTTTCGCTGATTTGCCCGCCGGTTGCGGACAAATGTCGATGCGACACAGGGATTTTCGAACGCTATGGTCGAATATCGACAGCAGGAGGGTGTTATGTCGAACGACCATCAAGGTACGGAAAAAGTGACGGAGAACAGGGTTGCGGTGGGCGACCCTGTTCTCTCGGATGGGGCGCCGCTGAACCCGGCGCCGAGTGAATGGGACATCCGCGCGTTCGAAGCGGTGCTCGCGCCGCTGCGGGCGTGGACCAGTCCGAAGTTCTACGGTCTGGACAATATTCCGGCCGAAGGGCCGGTGCTGATCGTGGCCAACCACAATCTGCTCGGCGGGATCGACGCACCGCTGATCATGCCGGAGATCCTGCGCCAGCGCGGCAGGCTGGTGCGCGGTCTGGCCGAGCATGTGCTGATGGTGCCCGGCGTGCGGGATTTCCTGCATCATTTCGGTGCGGTGCGCGGTACCCGCTCGAACTGCCTGGCGCTGCTCGAGCGCGGGGAGGCGGTGGTGGTGTTCCCCGGCGGTGGCCGGGAGGCGATCCGCCGCAGCGGCGAGAAGTACGAGCTGAAGTGGGAGGGCCGCACCGGGTTCGCGCGGATGGCGATCCAGGCGGGGGTGCCGATCGTGCCGCTGGCGATGATCGGCATCGACGATGCCTACGACATCGTCGTCGACGGTCAGCACCCGGTGATGTCGCCGCTGCGCTGGACCTGCCGCCTGCTCGGGATCAATCCCGAGTTGAGCCCGCCGCTGGTCAAGGGAGTCGGCCCGACGCCGCTGCCCCGCCCGGAACGGTTCTACTTCTCGGCGGGTGCGCCGATCGACCCCACACCGTGGATGGACGCCGACGACATCGACGGTGCGTCCGCCGATCTGCGTGATGTGGTGCGCAAGGGCCTCGAGGAAGAACTGCAGTTCCTGTTCAACGAGCGCGACCGCGACAGCGGGCGCACGCTGGTCGGCCGCCTGCGCAACGCGCTGCCCTGGTGACCGCAACCGCCTGATCGGCTGGATCGGCGCCGCAGGGCAGACGCGCTCGTGCGGGTGCGGAATGCCCGCGGCGCCGATCTCGTTACCCCAGTTATGCGGACTAGGGTCCGGATAACGAGAGGGTGGCGATGATCGTGACGGAACAGGTCCAGGTCGTGCCCGGCGCCGACCGCAGGCGCGGGCGCAACGAATGGCTCGACTCGCGCCAGTCGTTCCCGGTCACCGGCAACTTCGTGCTCGAGGACTCCGCGCACGGGCTGCTGCTCGTGCACAACGAGGACATCGTCGACCCGGGCGAGGGCTTCGACACCCATCAGCACCGCGACACCGAGATCCTCACCTGGGTGCTGGAAGGCACCGTGGTGCATCAGGATTCGGCCGGACACTCGGGGGTGATCCGTCCCGGCCTCGCGCAGCGGATGAGCGCGGGCGCGGGCATCCTGCATTCGGAGCGCAACGGGGCGGGCTACCGGGAGACGGAGCGGCTGCACGTCGTGCAGATGTGGATCCCGCCGGACGCGACGGGCGTCGCCCCGAGCTACCAGGAACTCGATATCGAAGGTGACCTCGCCCGCAACGCGCTGGTGCCGGTGGCGTCCGGTATGGCGCGCCATCGCGGCGAGGCGGCGATCGGGATCGGTAACCGCCACGCTGCCTTCCACGTCGCGCGGCTGGACCCCGGCCAGGCGATCACCGTCCCCGATGCGCCCTACGGTCACGTCTTCCTCGCTCGTGGCACCGCCGACTACGAGGGCTACGGCACCCTGGAGCAGGGCGACGCCGTCCGCCTGACAGCGACCGGCGGCCACCGCGTCACCGCGGTGACCGCCGCCGAGTTGCTGATCTGGGAGATGACCGCGACCGCGCGCCGCTAGACCTTGCGGATGACGGTGACGACCTTGCCCAGGATTTGCGCGTCGTTGCCGGGGATCGGCTCGAAGTGCGGGTTGTGCGGCATCAGCCACACGTCCTTACCGCTGCGTTTGAAGGTCTTCACCGTGGCCTCGCCGTCGATCATCGCCGCGACGATGTCGCCACCCTCGGCGACGTTCTGCTGACGTACCACCACGAAGTCACCGTCGCAGATGGCCGCGTCGACCATCGACTGGCCGACGACCTTGAGCAGGAACAGTGATCCCTCGCCGACGAGTTCGCGCGGCAGCGGGAACACATCTTCCACGGCCTGCTCGGCCAGGATCGGGCCACCGGCGGCGATCCGGCCGAGGACCGGGACGAAGGTCGGAGTCGGGCGGCTCGGGTCGACCTCGTCGGTCTGCTGGGACAGCGTGGTGACCGAGCGAACCGCCTCGTCGAGTCCGCGGACATTCACCGCGCGCGGCCGGTTCGGGTCGCGACGGAGGTAGCCCTTGCGTTCGAGGGCGCGCAGTTGATGAGCCACCGAGGAGGTGGAGGTGAGGCCGACCGCGTCGCCGATCTCACGGATGCTGGGCGGGTAGCCCCGTTCGGTCACCGAGGAGCGGATGACATCGAGGACCGTGCGTTGACGCACGGTGAGATCCGTCCCGGATCCCGATGTGACGGTGCCGGTGCCGCTTTCGTCACCCGTGTCGTCTGTGTGGGTCACCGTGTCCCGCCCTTCCAGTTGTCGAATTCGCCATCTCGAGGCTAGTCGTGCCACGCCGAACTATCAAACATCTGTTCGAGCATGTCGGGCGTTTCGTGCTGACAGCGGCGCGGGGATCTGGTAGAAATCGAACATCAGTTCGTCGCACAGGTGTTCGAACGGCGGGAGGCATTGCCGCCTCACCAGTACTTTCTCGCAGCAGCGGAGCACACCACCCCGGAGGTTCTTCCGATGAGCACAGCAACCAGCGCCCTGCGTTCCACAGACCCCACCGCCGCCCCGGAGCCCGTGCTCCGCCGCCGCCGGTCCGCCCGCACCCCACGCCCTTTCGCCGTGGTTCGATCGGCGATGTCACGCTCGACGGGCATCGAACGCCAGGCCGTCGAAGCCCCGTCGACCGCGCCCATCGCAAGCCCCGCCTCGCCTCGCCCGGTCGCGACCGCGTCCGCGAGCGTGGCACGCAGTATCGTCCGCTCCGGCGAGTTGAGCCCACCCGCGAACGGCCTGCCCGCGACCGAAGCCGCCGACATCGTCCGCGTCCCCCGGCGGATCGAGCTCACCGACGCCGAACTCGATCTCGCCTTCGCCACCGTGCCCCGCAGCGCACCGGCGCGCCGTTCCCGTGAGGTCGTTCGCCCGCCGGCGGCGGATCGCGGCCCGCGGCACCGCGCGCCGCACAGCGATCTCGCGCTCTATGCCCGCGGTCCCGTGCGTACCGGCCGCGCGCGGGGCGTCCACCCGCTGCATCGAGTCGAGCAGGCCAAGGTCGGGTTCGCCGCGCTCGCCGTGACGGCGCTGGTGACCGCGCTGATCGTCGTCGCCTTTCTCGGGCTCGCCCACGTGCGCGCGGGTAGTTTCGCCGACCACGTCGACTCGACGACGCCCGGAATTTCGGAGCAGGCTGGGTTCGGGTCCGGAGCGGGGTCCGAGCCGGGGCGATGAGTCGAAAATCGCTGCGCGGAAGCATTTTCAGCGCGGGTTCCGGCAGTGTGCGAGATCATCTGTATCGACGAATCACACCCTGAAACTAGAACACGTTGCTACGGTGACGACCATCCTGAATCGGGGCGGGGGCCCCGGTCGAACCCGGATGCGAGGTCTCGGTGCGCCGCTGCTCGATCGCTCTACTGCTCGGTGTGGTGCTCGGTGCCCTACTGGCACCCGCCGCGCACGCGGCCCCCGGCTACACCGAGTACCTCGATCTCCCCGCGCTCAACGGTGTGGGCGAATACGGTGGCGGGCTGCACCCGGCGCTGCCCTCGGCGCAGCAACCCCTGCGGGACGCACTCACCCAGGCGCGCGACGACGGCATCGACCCCGCGCGGTACGCGACGCTGCTGCACCAGTACTGGCTCGTCGTCGCCACCGACAACGCCGCGATCGACCTCGAAGCCTGGGCGCCCGAGCGTGGCGTCGCGGCCAATTCCGCCACCTTCAGCCAGGTGTACGTGAACTACTTCCGCCTCGCCGCCACCCGCTCCGATCTCTACTGGGCGGGCATGGCGGGCATCGCGGGCGCGTCCTTCGCCGCCGGCTTCTTCGACGTCGGTGACGTCGCCGCCGGTGTGTCCGTGGGCGGAATCCACGAACTCGGCAATGCTGTCGCCGACCTGTTGCGTGCCACCCCGCCGGAACTGCTCGCCGGCGTCCCGGCCGATATCAGCGGTCTGGCCGCCCTCGGCCCTCGGCTGACCGCCGCCGACCTGGCCTGGTATCAGACCCGGCTGATGATCATGCAGAAGCACATCTTCATCGACCTGGTCCCGATGCACGAGGCCTATCTCGCCGACGGGATGGCGGGCATCGAGGAGATGTCCGCGGCCGGCCTGCTCGACGACGGCATGCGGACGGCCTGGGCCGGGATCGACGGCGGCACTGAAGCGGGTCGCGGCGACGCGCTGGTCGCGATGGCCGATCGGGAACAGAACCAGATCATCGCCGACCAGTGGGATGTGACCGCACGCGGTCGTGCCGGGATGGGTCGGGTGCTCACCTACGTCACCACGGTCGCGGGCAAGCCCGCCGTCCCCGGCACCCGCGCCCCCGGCGTGTACGCCCCGGTCACGGTGTGGTCGCCGATCGCCGCGGGGCGGCCGCTGGGTCTGCGGACGCCACTGCCCGCGTTCAACTGGGCCGACCGGGAGACCCGCTGGGACTACATCGCCGCCGACCTGCTGCCGCGTCATCTCGACCTCGCGACCGACGCGGCACGCGCGGTGACGGTGTATCGCGAACCGTTCACCGTCAAGCTCGACCGGGGCCGGATGCTCGCCCGGCTACCCGACATCATCGCGGACCTGGCCACGCAGTGGCAGGTTGTGCCATCCTGACCGGTATCCTGTCAAGAGCCATGGAATAGAAATGCGCATCGACGAAGGAACCCTCGGATGCATTGCCCGTATTGCCGACACCCCGACTCGCGCGTCGTCGACTCGCGGGAAGTCGAGGAGGGCACCGCGATCCGCCGCCGTCGTTCCTGCCCGAGCTGTGCGCGTCGATTCACCACCGTCGAGACCGCGATCCTGTCGGTGGTCAAGCGCAGTGGCGTGACCGAGCCGTTCAGCCGCGAGAAGGTGATCGTCGGTGTGCGCCGGGCCTGCCAGGGTCGTGAAGTCGACGACGACGCCCTGAACCTGCTCGCCCAGCAGGTCGAAGACGCGGTGCGCGCCAAGGGATCTCCCGAAGTGCCGAGCCACGAGGTCGGCCTCGCCATCCTCGGCCCCCTGCGCGACCTCGACGAGGTGGCCTACCTGCGTTTCGCCTCGGTGTACCGATCCTTCACCAGCGCAGCCGATTTCGAACGCGAGATCACCGAGATGCGTGCTGCGCGCGCGGTCGCCGCGACCGACTGATCCACGCCCCGGCGCCGCCTCGGCAGCGCATGTCTCAGCGCCGGATCGAGGTGATCGCCTTCTCGATGCGTTTGGCCGACACCGGATACGGCGTACCCAGCTTCTGGGCGAACAGGCTGACTCGCAGTTCCTCGATCATCCACCAGATCTCGGTGACGTCGCGGGCGTTCTTGCGCGCCGGGGGCAGCGCGGCGACGAGCTTGTCGTAGGCGGCGAGCATCCGGTCCACCTCGACCATCGCCTGCCGGTCGCGCACCGCCGAACCCGGCAGTGATTCCAGGCGCTGGGCCGCCGCGAGGAGGTAGCGCGGGAGTTCGCGCAGCCGCACCCGGCCCCACTCGGCGACGAAGCCGGGGAACAGGAGGTCGTCGAGCTGCTGACGCACGTCGCCGGCGATATCGGCTTCGAGGGTGTCGGCCAGCGCGGCACGCGCCTGCTGGGCGGCGGCCAGGACGGGCACGACAGTACGGATCAGCGCGACGACCGCCGTGGACAGTTGCGGGCGGACGGCGGCCACCAGTTTGTCGAACTCCTCCGGCGAGCGCACCGGGCCGCCTGCCTTGGCGATCAGTTCGTCGGCGGCGGCGATCCGGCAGTCCTCGACCAGCTTGTCCAGGGAACCGTCGGGGTTCTGGCTCAGCGCCAGCCGATCGCGGGCGGGCAATCCGGCGGTGACCGCCCGCGTCGAGGTGGGGATCGCGGCGAGCAGCAGGGTGCGTACGCCCGCTCGCATCGCGGCCGCCTGTTCGCCGGGCGAGCTCAGGACACGCACCGCGACGCCCTCGCCCTCGGGCACCAGTGCCGGGTACCCGGTCACGGTCTGGCCGGCGACTTCGCGGCTCACGGTCGGCGCGACCGAACCGAGCGACTCCGAGGTCCACACTGTCGCGGGCGCGCGCTCGGCACCGGCGGTCGCCCGCGCGACCGACGCCGAAACCTGATCGGCCAGTGTCGCTTTGAGCTGTTGCAGGCTCTTGTTCTTGGCCAGTACCTTGCCGCTCAGATCGACCGCGGCGAAGGTCATCCGCAGGTGATCGGGCAGTGCGGTGGGGGAGAGGTCGTCGGTGGTGATGGTGACCGCACCCAGCCGGGACAGTTCCCGTGCGAGCCCGGTGCGCAGCGGTTCGGCGCGCGGTGTCAGCCCGCGCAGGGCCGCCGACGCGAAGTCCGGCGCGGGAACGACCGCGCGCCGCAACGTTTTCGGCAGCGTTTTGATGAACGCGGCGGCCAGCTCCTCACGCATACCGGGCACCAGCCAGTCGAAGCCGACCGCCCGCACGTGCGCGAGTTGTTCCACCGGGATCCGCGCGGTGACGCCGTCGTCGTCCTGGCCCGGCTCGAACTGGTAGGTGAGCGGGAAGCTGAGTTCACCCTGGCGCCAGGCGTCGGGGAAATCGGTCGGGTCCAGGGTGGCGACACCGGCATTGACCACGGTGTCGGTCGAGAAGTCCAGCAGTGCGGGGTCATCGCGCTCGGCCTTGCGCCACCAGCTGTCGAAATGGCGCACCGACACGACATCGGCGGGGACGCGCTTGTCGTAGAATTCGAACAGCACTTCGTCGTCGACGAGGAGGTCGCGGCGCCGTGCCCGGTGTTCGAGGTCTGCCACATCGTCGATCAGGGCGCGATTGCGGGCGAAGAACCCGTGCCGTGTCTGCCATTCGCCCTGCACCAGGGCATGGCGCAGGAACAGTTCGCGCGACAGTTCCGGGTCGATGCGCCCGAAGTCGACGGGACGTCCGGTCACCAACGGCACGCCGTACAGTGTCGCGCGTTCGTAGGCACGCGCCGACCCGCGCTTGGCCGACCAATGCGGTTCGGAGTAGGTACGTTTCACCAGATCACCGGCGAGCCGTTCGGCCCACTCCGGCTCCACTTTCGCCGCGATCCGTCCCCACAGCCGCGAGGTCTCCACCAGTTCGGCCGCCATCACCCAGCGCGGCGCCTTCTTGGCCAGCGACGACCCGGGGAAGATCATGAACTTCGCATTGCGGGCCCCGAGGAACTCGCGCGATTCCGCCTCGCGCACGCCGATGTGCGAGAGCATGCCCGCCAGCAGCGACTGGTGGATCTGTGCGCTGGGCCACGGCATCGCGTCGTCGGCCGAATCCGAGGACCCGCCACCGGATTGCTGCCCACGCGTGGCTGTGTCACCGCCGCGTCGAGACCGTCCACCTGCCTGTCGCGAGTCGGTGCGCTTGGTATCGGCCCGACCGGCGGTGGCGTTCGTTTCGGCCGCATCGGCGCTCGGCTCAGCCACCGCGCGTTGGCTGTTCCCGCGTCCGCGGCCACGGCGTCCGCGACTGCCCTCGGAGCCGTCGGCACCGCCCGCAGTGGTGCGGGAGTCCGTCGGTCCTCGGCTCGTGCCCGCGTCGTTCCAGCCCATCCCGCGGGCGATGGTGCGCAACTGGCCGTGCAGGTCCTGCCACTCCCTGATGCGCAGGTAGTGCAGGAACTCGTCGCGGCACATCCGCCGGAACTGGTTGGACGACAGCGATTTGCGTTGCTCGGTGAGGTAGTCCCACAGCCTCAGGTAGGCCAGGAAGTCCGAGCCCTCGACGACGAAGCGCGCGTGCTGGGTGTCGGCCGCCTGCTGGTGCTCGACGGGTCGTTCGCGCACATCCTGGATCGACAGCGCCGCGACGATGATCAGCACCTCGTCGAGGCACCCGTTGCGCTGGGCCTCGACGAGCATGCGCGCCATCCGCGGATCCACCGGCAGCTGCGCCATCTCCCGCCCGATCGGCGTGAGTGTCAGATGCTTACCCGAATCAGTTTCGCCGTCAACAGATTTCGTGCTGCCGTGCGCCAGCGCGCCCAGTTCTTCGAGCAGGGCGATACCGTCGCGGATGGCCCGGCGGTCGGGGGCCTCCACGAACGGGAAACTCTCGATATCGCCCAGCCCCAGCGCCGTCATCTGCAGGATGACCGCGGCGAGGTTGGTGCGCAGGATCTCCGGCTCGGTGAACGCGGGCCGGGCCTCGAAATCGTCCTCGGAATACAGCCGGATACAGATGCCGTCCGCCACGCGCCCACAGCGACCCGATCGCTGCCGCGCCGAGGCCTGCGAGACCTCTTCGATCGGCAGGCGCTGCACCTTCGTCCGCATCGAATAGCGCGAGATGCGCGCGGTGCCGGGGTCGATCACGTAGCGGATACCGGGCACGGTCAGCGAGGTCTCGGCGACATTGGTGGCCAGCACCACCCGGCGACCGGTGTGCGGGGCGAACACCTTGTGCTGCTCGGCGGCCGACAGGCGCGCGTACAGCGGCACGATCTCGGTGCGGGGGAGTTTCAGGTCGCGCAAAGCGTCGGCGGTGTCGCGGATCTCGCGTTCGCCCGACAGGAACACCAGCACATCACCGTCGCCCTCGGCGAACAGTTCCACGACCCCGTCGGCGATGGCGTCGGTGGGGTCGCGGTCGACGACCCGGGTGTCCTCGTCGTCGTCGGAGCCGGGCAGTTCCAGCGACAGCGGCCGGTACCGCAACTCCACCGGATACGACCTGCCCGACACTTCCACGATCGGCGCGGGTGTGCCGTGCGCGTCGGCGAAATGGCGGGCGAACAGTTCGGGATCGATCGTGGCCGAGGTGATGATCACCTTGAGATCGGGCCGCTGCGGCAGCAGCTGCTTCAGATACCCGAGCAGGAAGTCGATATTGAGGCTGCGTTCGTGGGCCTCGTCGATGATGATCGTGTCGTAGCGGCGCAGCATCCGGTCGCGCTGGATCTCGGCGAGCAGGATGCCGTCGGTCATGAGTTTGACCAGCGTGCGATCCGAGGCCTGATCGGTGAAGCGGACGGTATAGCCGACCACGTCGCCGAGTTCGGTGCCCAGTTCCTCGGCGATGCGTTCGGCCACGGTGCGCGCGGCGAGCCTGCGCGGCTGGGTGTGACCGATGGTGCCGCGAATTCCGCGACCGAGTTCGAGGCAGATCTTCGGGATCTGGGTGGTCTTGCCCGAGCCCGTCTCACCGGCCACGATCACGACCTGGTTGGCGGCGATGGCGGCGGCGATGTCGTCGCGGCGCGCGGAAACCGGCAGTTGTTCGGGGTAGGTGATCTGCGGAAGCGCCGCGCG
The DNA here is from genome assembly GCF_053608345.1 of Nocardia sp. NPDC055050. Taxonomy (NCBI): domain Bacteria; kingdom Bacillati; phylum Actinomycetota; class Actinomycetes; order Mycobacteriales; family Nocardiaceae; genus Nocardia; species Nocardia sp. NPDC055050. Next base: position 8,909 of record NZ_JBSGVG010000056.1, on the reverse strand, counting down.
GCGATTGGCCACGCGGGTCTCGGCGGTGGCGATCTCGGCCTCGACGGCGGGCAGGTCGTCGGGGCGCGCACGGTCGAGCTTGCGCCGGAGCCGATGTTCATCGCGCAGCGAGACCTCCGCCAGGCGGGTGCGCAGCGCGCGGGTTCCGGTGCTAGCTGTCCTGGTCATTGCGCCTACCAGCCTAGCGAAGCCCGCCACCGGTTTTCCCGCGCGTCGCCCGCTCGCGCCGTCGCGGAGACCAACGACACACCACGACACCCGCCCGTCACCGTCCGCGCGTCCGGTCGGCACCGCGCGACGCGATGACCGTGCGCACACGAACTCCCGGTCAGCGGGGGTCCGTCATGCGAGGATCCGGGCATGAGCGGTCAGCGGGCACCTCGGGTCGCCAGGCGGGCCGCCCGACCATGCGAAAGGGGCACAGCATGAGCGTTTCGGTGCGAACGGCGTGGTGGATCAGGGCCTGTCGGCTCGGTTTCGGGCTGCTCGGAATCCTCGCCCTGGTCTGGATCCCGGTGCGGAACCTCGACTCGGCGACGTTCTCGCTCACGAACTATCTGAGCTACTTCACCATCGAGTCCAACATCTTGGCCGTGATCGTGCTGCTCGTCGGTGGCCTGATAGCGCCGCAGAGCCCGCGCTGGCAGATATTTCGCGGTGCGGTCACCCTGTACATGCTCATCACGATGGTCGTCTACGCGGTTCTGCTGGCCGATGTCGACGTGATGCTCACCGACAAGTGGATCAACGATGTCCTGCATCGCATCGTGCCGCTGGTCCTGCTGCTGGACTGGCTGTTCGTCGCGATGGCGCAACGCCTGCGTCCCAGCCTCGAGCTGATCGGCCTGTGGCTGATCTTCCCGGTCGCCTACGGCGTCTACAGCCTGATCCGCGGCCCGATCGTCGACTGGTACCCCTACCCGTTCATCGACCCACGGACGCAGGGATACGTGTCGCTGACGATCGGGTTGGTGGTGTTGCTGGTGGTGTTCGTCGTGCTCGCGGTCGCGATGGCCGGCTTGGGAGATCTGCCCGCTCGGTGGCGCGAACGCAAGTCAGCAGGCTGACCCGGCGGCGGGCCAGGTGCGCGCCTGTCGGCGCAGTGGGGTAAATGTGGAGCCATGAATGCGCTCTGGCATGGATTCGCCGATATGGGTGCCGTCGATCGTGACGGTGCGTTCGTTATCGCTCGCGGCGAGGGCGCCTACGTCTTCGACACCGCGGGCAAGCGGTACCTCGACGCCACCGCCGGGCTGTGGTTCGCCAATGTCGGACACGGCCGTGGCGAGATCGCCGACGCCGTCGCCGACCAGTTGCGCACCATCGCGCACTACTCCAACTTCGGCGACATCACCGAAGCGCCCACCCGGGAACTCGCCGAGAAACTCTCGTCGATCGCCCCTGTTCCCGGCAGCAAGATCTTCTTCACCTCCGGCGGCTCCGACTCGGTGGAGACCGCGGCGAAACTGGCCCGCCGCTACTGGCACGAGCAGGGCCGCACCGACAAGAAAATCCTGGTCGGGCGACGTCTGGCCTATCACGGCATGCATTACGCGAGCACCGCGCTCGGCGGTCTGGCGCCGAACAAGGAGGGCTACGGCGTGCTGGTGGACGACACCCGCACCGTCGAATGGAACGACGCGAAGTCCCTGCTCGCCCTGATCGAAGAGGTCGGCGCCGAGCGGATCGCCGCGTTCTTCTGCGAACCGATCATCGGCGCGGGCGGGGTGTACCCGCCGCCGCAGGGCTACCTGGCCGAGGTCCGCCAGATCTGCCGTGACCACGACATCCTGTTCGTCGCCGACGAGGTCGTCACCGGTTTCGGCCGCATCGGCGGTTCCTGGTTCGCCTCCACCCGCTTCGACCTGCAGCCCGATCTGATGACCACCGCCAAGGGCCTCACCTCCGGCTACCTCCCGATGGGCGCGGTCTTCATCGCTCCCCACCTGGCCGAGCCCTTCTTCGCCGGCGGCACCTGGTTCCGCCACGGCTACACCTACGGTGGCCACGCCGGCGCGGCCGCCGCGGCCCTGGCCAACCTCGCCATCGTCGAACGCGAGGGCCTCCTCGAGGAAGCCGCCCGCCTCGAATCCACCCTCCACACCGCGTTGGCGCCGTTGGCCGACCACCCCCGCGTCGCTGAGGTCCGCAGCGGACTCGGCGCGGTGGCGGCCGTGCAGCTCGCCGACCCGTCCGAGGGTCCCGCCCTGGTGAAAACCCTGCGCGAACACGGCATCTCGGGCCGGGCCGCCGGTGCGGGCGCCATGCAGATCTCGCCGTCGTTCGTCATGACCGACGCCCAGGTCGCCGAGCTCGCCGACGGATTCGCCCGCGCCCTGGGCTGATTCGGGAGTCGATCGACACCGGGCCCGTCGGCGAAACTCGCTGGCGGGCCCGGAGTCGTGCGGGCTAGCCTGCTCTGTTCTGATCGAACAGGGGAGGACCTGCGTGCAAGCATCGGTGACCGTGACACCGGACCAACTACCGGAATTGCTGCTGCATGTCGCGGTGGTGCGGCCGGTGTTCCTGTGGGGTGCGCCGGGAATCGGTAAGAGCTCGCTCGTGCGGACCTTTGCCGATTCGCTCGGCCTGGAGTGCGTCACGCTCCTCGGCACCCAGCTCGCCCCCGAAGACCTGATCGGTGTCCCGCAGATCGTCGATGATCGCAGCCGCTTCGCACCGCCGGAGCTGATCGCGCGACCGGAGCCCTACTGCCTGTTCCTCGACGAACTCAACGCCGCCTCACCGGAAGTGCAGAAGTCGTTCTACTCGCTGATCCTGGACCGCCGGATCGGGACCTACGAATTGCCCGCCGGTTCGGTGGTGATCGGCGCGGGCAATCGCGCCACCGACAACGCGCTCGCCCGGCCGATGGCCTCGGCACTGGTCAACCGGATGGTGCACCTGCACCTGCGCGCCGATGTCGACGACTGGCTGCAGTGGGCCACCACCCACGACATTCACCCCTGGATCATCCGCTACCTCACCCAGCGCCCCGATCACCTGTGGTCGGCGCCGCCCAAAACCGAGGCACCCTTCTCCACGCCGCGCGGCTGGCACATGCTCTCCGACGCCCTGCACTCCTGCGGCGACGACATCGACGACACGACCCTGCAGGTCCTCGCCGCGGGCACGCTCACCCTCGGCCACGGTTCCGGCTTCCGCGCCTTCGTGAAAACGATTCGCCACGCCTACGACCTGGACGCGGTGCTCAAGGGTGACGCCGGGTGGCCGCGTGACCCGGCCGACCGTGACCTGCTCTATTTCCTGTCCGAGACGATGCGCGTCCGGTTGATCAAAGATCTCCCCGGCGACCGCGCGCACACCTCGCCGACGGTGCAGCGCTTCGTGATGCGCGCCAAGTCGCTGCTGGTGGAACTCGCCGAGATCTCGGTGGAGTGCGCGCAACTGGTGATCGCCTCCGATGCCGAGGGGATGCCGGTACTGCCGTCGTGGTTCCTCATCGAGGTGTCGCGGGATCTGCCGCGCCTGGCCGCGCGGCGCTGAGCATGGCACGCAAGCGGCGCACGGTCGCGGATCCGTGGCAGCAGGCGGTCGACGACGGCTGGAAGGCGGCATGCGCCCACCCGGCGTTGCGGCCGCTGGCCACCCAGCTGTACCGCCTCGACGAGCGGACTCCTCGTGCGGTGTGGGCGCGGCTGAGCGGCAGCTACGTGGGCTATCACCCGAAACGCCGTGCCACCGCACAGGAATGGGCATGGATGTTCGCGCATTGCCTGCTCCACGCCGGATTCGGTCACCTCGATCCGCGAAACACGGTGCCCGCCAACATCACCGGCCTCGACCCGGGAGACCCCGAGGGCCGGCGCGACGTGCGCGCACCGCATCCGGCCTACCGCGCGGCGTGCTGCGCCGCCGTCGACACCTACCTGACGACGATGAAGATCGGCACCTGCCCCACCGACATCCCGCCGACGCCCGAGTTGGCCGACGAGCACGCTGCCGCAGCCCGGTGGCGCGATACGGCAGTGCCGGATGCCTTCGCGCGCACCGGGTTCGCCGACTTCCTGCTCACCTCGGCCGAGACCGCGAAACGCGTCGACAACCCCGCCCGGTTCGCGCGGGGTATCGCGGCCGCTGCCCGTGCGGCGCTGGCCACCGCGGGCGGCGAGCGCACCGCCGACGGCGTACTGCGCCACCGCACCCCGTGGGACAGCGCGCTCGGTTGGTTCGTATCGTCGTTTCCGTTGCTCGGGGCCCTCGCCGCGGGCATGACCGTCGTCGCCGACGCGGAACTGGCACGCAGCTGGAATATTTCGATCGCCGCGGTGAATGCCGAAGCCGCCGAGATCTACGTCAACCCGCTGATCGGATTCGGTGAGGAGCAGTGGCGGTTCGTGCTCGCCCACGAAATGCTGCATGCCGCACTGCGTCACGGCGAACGCGCCGACTGGCGCGACCGCTACCTGTTCAATATCGCCTGCGACTATGTGGTCAACGGCTGGCTGGTCGAGATGAATGTCGGTCAGATGCCGGAGGGTCTGCTCTACGACCCGGCGCTGAAAGGCTGTTCCGCCGAGGAGATCTACGACCGGATCGCCGTCGACCTGCGCAGGCTCCGCAAACTCGCCACCCTGCGCGGACGTGGCCTCGGCGATGTCCTCGGTGAACCGCTGGCCCACTCCGGCAGCGCGGGCCGTTACGTCGACCTCGACGAGTACTACCGCAGCGCGCTGATGACGGGGTTGGCGTACCACACCGGCGCCGGCCGCGGATATGTCCCGGCCGCGCTGGAACAGGCGATCCGCGCGCTCGACCAGCCACCGCTGCCGTGGGATGCGCAGCTGGCCCAGTGGTTCGACGAACACGTTCCCACCATCGACAAGCGGCGCAGTTATGCTCGCGCCTCCCGCCGACAGGCCTCGACACCCGACATCCCGCGACCGGCGTGGGTGCGCCCCGAGGAGAACGTGCGGTTGCCGACCTTCGGGGTAGTCCTCGATACGTCGGGTTCGATGGACGTAACCCTGCTCGGCAAAGGGCTCGGCGCGATCGCGTCCTACGCGCTGGCCCGAGACGTGCCACGAGCCAGAGTCGTCTACTGCGATGCGGCCGCCTACGACGCGGGCTACCTGCCGGTGGAGGAGATCGCCGCCGGCGTGCGGGTGCGCGGTCGCGGCGGCACGATCCTGCAGCCCGGCATCCGCCTGCTCGAACGAGCCGAGGACTTCCCGGTCGACGGCCCGATTCTGGTGATCACCGACGGGCAGTGCGACGCGGTACGGATCCGCCGCGAACATGCGTTCCTCGTCCCCGCGGGCGCTTGCCTACCGTTCGCCCCCCGGGCCCCGGTCTTCCGCCTGCGCTGAGCCGACAGCGTGGCGTAGCCGACGCCGATCCGGGATCAGCGAGGATCGAGCCGCAGGGTGAAGAAGCGGCTCAGCGGGTCGATGGAGTAGCTGCCGAACGGGCCGCATTCAGCGAACCCGTGGCGCAGATACAGGCGGCGGGCCGGGGCGAAGAAGTCTTCGGCGCCGGTTTCCAGGCTCAGCCGCCGGTACCCGCGTTCCCGGCTCACCGCGACCAGGTGGGCGAGCACGGCGGCGGCCACACCGCGGCCGGTATGCCCGTCGGCGGTGCGCATGGACTTGATCTCGGCGTGCTCGGCGTCGAGTTCCTTCAGCGCGCCGCACCCGACGAGGTCCTCGCCGGACCACGCGCTCCACACCGTGACCGCGGGATCGCGCAGGGCGGCGAGGTCGAGGGCGTGCATGCTGCAGGCGGGGGTGGTGTCCGCCATTTCCGCGTGGTGGGCGGCCAGCAGGCCCCGGATTTCCGCGCCGGTGAGATCATCGGCCACCACGCGAAGCTGGTCGACCGCAGCAGTCGGGTTATCGGTCATAAGTCCAGTTTGCCGATCGATGCCGCGGCCCATCGATCCGGGTCGGCCACGGTGGCAGTGAGCTCGCCGTGCTGAGCGAGCGGTGCCGAGGGCACGGCGCGAGGGCCTCGCGGTGGTGTCCGCTTCCACGAGGCATCTGGACGAGGCGCGCCCCGACCGCGGAAAACGCCCCGGGGCACCAGCACGGGTGCGAGCATGGTGACGCGGGTGTCGACTCGAAAGTGGTGGGGTGTGGCCGATTTCGTGCAGCAGTATGCGTTCGTGCGGTGGCCGGTGGTCGCCGCGTTCGTCCTGGCATCGCTGATCGTGGCGACCCGGCTGACCGGGCGAACCCGGTCGGCGCACCGGATCGATACCGCCTCCGACAGCGCGCACCTGCTCATGTGCCTGGTGATGTTGGCCATGCTGGTGTTCCCCGCCGCGACCGACCCGCACGCGATGCGCGCGATACTCACCGCCCTCACCGTGGCGTTCGCGATCCTGCTCGCCGAACGTGTCATGGAGTGGCGCACCGGTTCGGCACCCGACGGTGTGTTGGCGCTGGGCTATCACACCCTCGCGGCTGCGGCGATGTTGTACGCGATGGCCGGGCACGGGGCCGTGCACGACCCCGGTGGGGCGCGCTGGCCCGCCGTCGGGCTGGCGGTGCTGTTCGGCCTCGACGCGCTGCTCGTCCTCGGTACGGCCGGTCACCGGTCACGCTGGCACCGCGTCGTTCATCCCGCCGGTTCCCACCCGCTGACCTCGGCGCTGGTGCCCCATGTGGTGATGGACATCGGGACCGCGTTCATGCTGATCGCCGCGATCGGCCGGTGAATACCGATCCACAACCGCTCGCGCTGCGAATTGCCTTAGTGCGGGCAGGAATTCGACGATGAGTGGGCAGCGCGGTCCCCAACCGCCGCCGGGGTCGCGCGGCGCCGGTCCGCGGATACCCCCGATCGTGGCCGGTGCCGACGATCGCGAGGAGATGCGCGCGCTCTACCGCGCCACCGGCGCCGCCGCATTCGGGCTGGCCCTGCGGGTGCTGCACCGCCGCGGTGCCGCCGAAGATGTGGTCCGCGAAGGCTATCGACGGGCGAGATCGGCGCAGTGGATCGCCGACGAGGACGACGCCGGCCGGGAACCCGATTTCGCCGCCGCGGAATCCGGGGACGACCACACCGAGCCAGCTCCGCTGTCGCGTCCCGGGCCGGACCTCGGGACGCCGTGGGGGCGTTCGGCGTTCGTCGCGACCGAACAGCGATCCGACCTGGCCCCCCACACCTACGGTGCGATGGATGTCGCCTTCGGTCGCGGCGCCGTCTACTCCCACGAGGGTTCCCGCCTGCCCGACCGCGCGAGCACCGAGGCAGGCTCTCGCTCCGAGACCCCGGATCGCCTCGGCACGGACCACCCGGACCGACGCCACCAGGGCACAGACGACGCAGTCCATGGTCTGCCCGGCTCCCACGCGGACCACCCATCCGAGGTCACCGAGCCGGGCAACACCGGTACCGACCGTCTGAACGCCGACCACGCCTTCGGTCACATCGATGTCGATCGGTCGGGCGCGGTCGGCATCGACACCGAACGTCTCGGGACGGATCGTTTCGGCGCGCCCTCCCGGATCGCCCACGACGGCCCGGCCTTCACCCCCGACCAATCCTGGCTGCTGGCCCAGATCCATCGTCTCGCGGTTCAGCGCGCGCGTCTGGACCGCCGCGGCGGCGACGACATGCCGTGGCTGGCGGCCGCGGCCAGACTCGGGTTCGACGACCCCCTCGACAGCCACTGCGAGATCTTCGTCCTCGCCTACTACGGCGGCCGCACCTACCGCGCCATCGGCCGTGAACTGGGCCTGCGGGTACCGATGGTGACAAGGCTGCTGGGCGAGGGCATCGAACGGCTCGCCGAACAGCGGATCCCCCGGTGGACGGCCAGGCAGTCGTGGTGCCCGCCCGGCTCGGTACTGTCCCTGGCCGACGCCTACGCGCTCGACGCGGTCGCCGAACTCGAACACCACCACATCGAGAACAGGCTCACCGCCACCACCCCGAACAGTCTGTCGCAGTTCGCCACCCGCGTGCGCGGTGTGCACGAAGTGCTCGCGCTGCTGGCCGCCGACGACCAGCACACCCCGCCCCGCGCGCTCGAAACCCGCATCCTCGCCGACCTGGGCGCCGCGCCACAGCGACGCGGCCAGTGGGTGGCCAGACCGCCCTGGTTGCGCCGCTTCGGCGGTCAACCGGAGAGTTAGAGCACCACCACGTGGTCTTCGGCGACCCGTCCGCCGAGGCGAACCCACCCGTCGGAGTCCCACTCGGTGTAGAGCTGCGAGCCCTGCCCCTGGGTGATGATCAGCCCGCGGCGCAACTGGGCGGTGAGCGCGACCGCCGCCGCCCCGGTCGCCTCGTCCTCGGCGATGCCCATGGCGGGCGCGAACATCCTGGCGCGCAGCGCGCCACGTGACTCGTCGGTCCAGGCCCAGAAGAAATGCTGGCCGTCGGTGAAGTCGACGGGGGCCAAGGCTGCCAGCTCCTGCACCGAATCCAGTTGCTGGAAGGCGAACTTCGGTGCCCACTCGGCGCGCGCGGTGATCCAGGTCAGACCGTCGGTTCGGTTGACGGCCACGGGCCCCGCGGGCACCCGCAAGGTGTGCACCGGCGTGCGTTGTACGTCGAGCCACCACGCGGTGCCGACGGTGGGATGCCCGGCGAAGGGCAACTCGACGGCCGGGGTGTAGATGCGGACGTCGGCGATGCCGTCGACCGGATCGGAGACGACCGTGGTTTCGCTGAACCCCAGCCGTGCCGCCAGTTCCTGCTTGTCGAGGGCGACGACGTCGCCCGCGCGGGCGATGCCGAGCGCGTTGCCGAGGTTTCCGGCCGGATCGGTGAACACTCGGACGACCTCGACCTGGATGTTCGGGGCATCGGGCACATCATGTGCGTTCATGATCGCGAGCCTACCGGGCCGCTGTGCGAGGCCCACTGACCCGCGAGCCCCCCGGACACGTCCGCTCCCAGCACGGCAGCGGCCCCGATCCGGAATCCGGATCGGGGCC
>NZ_JBSGVG010000055.1:0-32575 GCF_053608345.1 Nocardia sp. NPDC055050 | reverse complement strand
CGCCGGGGCGTAGGCGACGAAGGAGCAAGCCCCGGTGCCTGACCGGCGGCCCCTCAGGGCCGCGGACACGCGCGCGCCAGCGCGCCGACAAACACAGTCGAACCGACCTGGGACTACCGAAGCCCGATTCCCCACCCCAGAACCCGTCACCCCCGCACACGACGGCGAACTCGGCCCAGTGATGCCGATCGGCTAGTGTCGCCTTCGTGCTCGCACCCGAACGGCGGACGCGCGCCGATATCTTCGTAGCAGTCGCGATCGCCGTCACCCTCGTGGTGGCGGCGTTCGTCGTATGGGCGCGCGCCGATGCCACCGGAACGGACTCGGTGACGGCGACCGCCCCCGCCCCCACCATCACCGCGGCCACCCAGCTGCCCACCACCTTGCGCGAGCAGTGGCACGCCGCCGACGAGTCGAGCAGGCGCGCGCTCACGTCGGGCAATGTGGTGGTGACCGGCGATCACGGCACCGTGAGTGGGCGCGATCCGCTCACCGGCAATCAGCTGTGGTGGTATCGCCGGGATATGCCGCTGTGTGGGGTCGAGTCGCAGTTCGGGACCGTGATCGCGACCTATCGCGATCAGCGTGGGTGCAGCCAGTCCGTGATGCTCGAGGCCGATACCGGTGCGCGCCGGGTCGCGCGCAGCAGCTACATGGACGACGAGATCCGTGTCAGCGGTGACGGCACCTACCTGCTGGCGCTCGGCGCGAACCGGCTGGAGATGTGGCGTTCGGATCTGGTACGCACGCTCGAGTACGGCTACGTGGATGCCCCGGTGAATCCGAACACCCAGCCGCGCAACGGATGTGCCCTGCGGTCGGCCGCGTCGAGTTCCTCGCGGCTGGCCGTGCTCGAGCGCTGCCCGGGTGACGCGACCGACCGGCTGACCGTGCTCAATCCGGCGCCGAAGGAATCGACCGCCCCCGAGGAATACGGCTCGCGGGTGCTCACCGCACCGGGTGCCGACGCGCCGCAGATGCGGGTGATCGCGGTGTCGGACAACAAGATCGCGGTCTACTACCCGCCGACGCCCGCGACCGCCACCGGCCTCGGGCTGCCGGCCAGGATCGCCGTGCACGACGGCACCGGCAACGAGATCGCGACCTACCAGCTCGCCGCCCCGTGGGACGAGCGCACCACGGTGACCCGTCTCGGCTCGGCCATCTACGTCTTCACCGGCAACAGCCTGATCGCCTTGAGCTCCAGCTCATTACAGCCGGTCTGGACGGTGCGCGACGCTCTCGGCACCCCCGCCCTGATGGCGGGCAGGCTGCTGGTCCCGGTCCCCGACGGGCAGCTCGCGGTGGACAGCGGCAACGGCGCGACCGTCGCCCAGATCCCGCTCGCGCGCACCGACTACCGCGGCGACACCATCTCCACCGCCGTCCTGGGCAACACGGTCTTCGAACGACGCGGCGGACAGCTCTACGCGCTCGGCTGAACCCGCACTGCCATGATGGACCCATGTCCACACCCGATGCCCGCCTGGTCCTGCTGCGCCACGGCGAAACCGAGTGGTCGAGTCAGCGCAAGCACACCAGCTTCACCGACTTGCCGCTGACCGAGCTGGGCGAAACCCAGGCCGTCGCGGCCGGGCTGGTGCTGAAATCCCTCGACCTGCGCGATCCGCTGTGCTTCACCAGTCCGCGCCTGCGGGCGAGACACACCGCCGAACTGGCAGGTCTGTCGCCGATCGAGGTCGACGACGATCTGGTCGAGTGGAACTACGGCGAGTACGAGGGCATCACGACCGCGCAGATCCGCGAGACCGTCCCCGGCTGGACGGTGTGGACCGCGCCCGTGCCCGGCGGGGAGACGGCCGAACAGGTGGGCGCCAGGGCCGATCGGGTACTCACCCGGGCGGAGCCGGAGCTGGCGCGGCGCGACGTGGTCCTGGTCGGTCACGGGCACTTCTCGCGGGTGCTGATCGCGCGCTGGGCGGAGTTCGCGGTGCGTGAGGGACGCCGCTTCGCGATGTCGACCGGTGCGGTGAGTGTGCTCGGCTTCGACCACGACGCCCGCTCCATCTGGGGCCACAACCTGACGACCCGCACCGAGCCGATCGAAGGAGCCCACCGATGAGCGCATTCGTCCGCCGCGCCACCCCCGCCGACGTGGCGGCGATGGTCGGGCTCGTCCACGATCTGGCCGAGTACGAGAAGGCTCCCGCCGAGTGCACGCTCACCCCGGAGCAGTTGCGGTCCGCGCTGTTCGGGCCTGCCCCCGCGCTCTTCGCGCATGTCGCCGAGAACGATGGTGACGTGGTCGGCTGTGCCATCTGGTTCCTGAACTACTCCACCTGGGACGGCGTGCACGGCATCTACCTGGAGGACCTGTACGTGCGACCCGAGACCCGCGGTACGGGGCTCGGCCGCGCCTTGATCGCGGCGCTGGCCGCCGAAGCGGTCGAACACGGCTACAGCCGGGTGTCGTGGTCGGTGCTCACCTGGAACACACCGTCGATCGAGTTCTACCGATCTCTCGGCGCCGCACCGCAAGACGAGTGGATCGGCTATCGACTCGCCGGTGCCGAACTGTCGGCGCTGGCCGCCACCGCGAGCTGAACCGTGCGCATCGCGTTGCCCCACGATTGGCCACGGACACCCGACGAGGCGATCGCCCTCCAGGACGAACTCCGCCCTTCGGTATCCACCGAAAACCCCGCGCCGCCGCAATTTTCGACGGCGGCCGGAATTGATTCGGCGTATGCCGACGACGGCACCGTCGCGACGGCCGCGGTAATTATCGACATCGCCACCATGGAAACGGTGGAATCGGCAGTCGCACACGGCATTTCGGAATTCCCTTATGTACCTGGGCTACTCGCGTTCCGGGAACTGCCCGCAACGGTTGCCGCATTGGAAAAGCTCACTGTCACACCGGATCTACTCGTGTGTGACGCACAGGGTGTGGCGCATCCCCGGCGTTTCGGATTGGCGTGTCACGTCGGATTGCTCACCGGAATTCCGACCATCGGTGTCGCCAAATCGGTGTGGGGTGAATACCGCGCGCCGGGGCCGCGCCGCGGTGACGCCAGCGACGTGACGATCGACGGCGAGGTCGTCGGGCGCGCGCTGCGCACGCGCGACGAGGTGAAGCCGCTGTTCGTCTCGGTCGGCCACCGCATCGACCTCGACACCGCCTGCGACCGGGTACTGGCCCTCACGCGGGGTTTCCGGCAACCCGAGACCACCCGCCGAGCCGACCACCTGTGCCGCCGGGCACTGCGCGCGGCCACGGCCTGACCTACGGACGCTCGTCGTCCTCGGGGATCTCGCCGTAGTCCTGAGCCATGAATCGACTCGTGGCAGGAGCGAACAGCGCGGCCAATCCGGCGACCGCCACGAGCCCGAGCAAGCTGCCCCACAGCGGCTGATGTGAGTCGGTCAGCAACGACCAGGCCACCGGCAACAGCAACACGTTCGCGATGACCGCGATGGCCCGCCCCCAGCGTTTGCCGCGCAGCAGCCCGATGCCCGCGGCGAGCACCCCGCCGAACAGCACCCCGAACCAGATCGCGGTGCCGACCCCGCTGGCCGCGGACTGATCGTGTCCGGTCAGCGCCCGCACGATCAGCACGATCGCGGTCACCACCCCGGCCAGCCCCTCCAGCGAAACCAGCCCACCGGCCACCCGCACTGTCGTCGGGATACCGGTCGACACCTGGTCGCCGCCCTCGCGCTGGTCACCGTCTGTCACGTCCTGCTCTGCCACGTGCCCAGCCTACGACGACGTGTCGTGGCGCCCGGCGCGCGCCGGGTGTTCGCCCGCGCGCACTACCCTCGGCACTGTGCGGACGTTGCTCATTGTCAATCCCAATGCCACCTCGACGACCCCGGCCACCCGGGATCTGCTCGCTCACGCCTTGGAGAGCCGAACGCAGCTGACCGTTGCGCACACCCAGCATCGCGGCCACGCGGCCGAACTGGCCCAGTGGGCATCGACGCAGGAGATGGACCTGATCGTCGTGCACGGTGGCGATGGGACGGTCAACGAGACCATCAACGGCTTCCTGCCGGTGCCCCAGGTCGGCGACGACCAAGTGTGGCGCCCACGTCTCGGGATCATCCCGGGCGGCTCGGCGAACGTCTTCGCCCGCGCGCTCGGCATCTCCCCCGATCCGGTGACAGCAACCAACCAGCTCATCGATCTGCTGGCGCGCGACGCCGACCGCCGGATCGGGCTCGGTCTCGCCGACGACCGATGGTTCACCTTCAGCGCGGGCGTCGGCCTCGACGCCGATGTGTGCGAGTCGATCGACACCGCGCGCGCCAAGGGCCGCAAGGCGACGCCCGCGCGCTATCTGCGCACCACGGTCCGGCAGTTCTTCCGGGCTCGGCGGCAGAATCCGAGCGTCACCCTCGAGGTAACAGGACGGGATCCGGTCGAGGAGGTCTATTACGCCTTCGTCACGAATTCGAGTCCGTGGACCTATCTCGAGGACCGCCCGATTCGCACGAATCCCACCACCACCTTCGAATCGGGCCTCGGCGTGTTCGCGGTGCGGTCGATGAGTGTGACCCGCACACTGCTGCTTGCGCGGCAGTTGCTGGCCGAGAATGGAAACCCCAAGTCGCCCATACTTTTCCGCGCCGACGACGTGCCGTCCGTGCGAATCGAGACGGGCCAGGAGATCGGCCTGCAAATCGATGGCGACTTCATCGGAAAACGCAAGATGGTGCATTTCACATCCGTCCCCAGCGTGCTCGACGTGGTGGCACCCAAGCCGTCCTGACCACCGGACGGCAAGAAAAATCTCCTGGTTGCGCTGCGAAAACCCGGAGACGCGAGTACAAAGGACCGGGCAGGTTCCCCTTGCGGGGGCCTAGAGCGTGATCTCCCCCACGGTGCGCCGGAGACCTATTGACATCTACGGTGATCGTGAAAGCATTCACAAGCAACCGTGCGGAAACATTCGAGTCGCACAAGTGAACGATCCACTAACTACAGGCGCCCTTTGTGGCGCCCTCGCAAAGGAGCAGAGGAATGGACTGGCGCCACAAGGCCATCTGTCGCGATGAGGACCCCGAACTGTTCTTCCCGGTGGGTAACAGTGGTCCTGCGCTCGCGCAGATTGCCGATGCCAAGCTGGTCTGCGCCCGCTGCCCCGTCACGGCCGATTGCCTGTCATGGGCCCTCAAGTCCGGACAGGATGCCGGCGTGTGGGGTGGAATGAGCGAAGACGAGCGTCGCGCGCTCAAGCGGCGCAACGCGCGCACCCGTACGCGTACCTCCGTCTGAATCGACGGACCTGGCGTTGCCGGGCCATCAGCCCCGGTCCGGTAACGCATGTGTGAGAACCCGGCACCTTCACGGTGCCGGGTTTATTGTTGCCCACCTGAGGTTTCCGTAGCCTCAGCGCCCGGAACGGCGTCCGAGCGGAACCCGCAACACCGCGTCGGTGCCCACATCGGCACCCGGATGCAAGCCGATCGAGCCACCCAGTTCCGAGGTCACCAGGGTGCGCACGATCTGCAAACCCAACCGGTCGGAACCTTCCAGACTGAACCCTGACGGCAGGCCACGGCCGTCGTCGGAGATGATCACGTCGAGCCAGCGAGCCGACCGTTCCGAGCGAATCGTCACGGTACCGTTCTCCCCCGCGTCGAAGGCGTGCTCGATCGCGTTCTGCACCAGTTCCGTCAAGACCATCACCAGCGGCGTCGCCCGTTCGGCGGAGAACACCCCGAGCGAACCCGCGCGGCGCACCTTGATCCGCGCGGTGTGCACCGTCGCCACATCGGCCATGATCGGCAGCAGCCGGTCGATGACCTCGTCGAGGTCGACTTCCTCGTCCACCGACATCGACAGCATCTCGTGCACCGAGGCGATGGAGGTGACCCGTCGCACCGATTCCGTCAGCGCCACTTGGGCTTCCGGGTTCTCGGTGCGGCGCGCCTGCAATCGCAGCAGCGCCGCCACGGTCTGCAGATTGTTCTTCACCCGGTGGTGGATCTCACGGATCGTGGCGTCCTTGCTCAACAGCGCGCGATCGCGCCGCTTCACCTCGGTGACATCGCGCACCAGCACCGCGGGCCCGGCCAGTTCCCCGCCCGGACGCAGCACCAGGGTGCGCAACAGCACCGTCGCCCCGCGCGCCTCGACCTCCATCCGGCGCCCGGTTCGCCCGGCGAGCGCGGCCTGGATATCGGCCACCACTTCCTGGGCGTCGAACGGATCGGTGATCAGCGAGCGGGTGGTCACCGCGAGATCCTGGCCGACGAGATCGGCCTGCATCCCCATCCGGTGATAGGCCGAGAGCGCGTTCGGGCTCGCGTAGACGACGATGCCGTCGGTATCGAGCCGGATGAATCCGTCGCCCGCGCGCGGGCTGGAATGCGTGGCCGCCCGATCCTCGGGCGTCGGGAAACTGCCGTCGGCGATCATCTGGCACAGATCGTCGGCGCACGACACATACGCCGTTTCGAGGGTGCTGCGGACCCGCGAGCGCGCCAGGTCGGAATCGCGGCTGAGCACGGCGATCACATCGTCGCCGCAGCGCACCGGAATCGCTTCGCGCACCGCGTGCACCGGGCTCGGGTGATAGACCCCGCTCACCTCGACCTCGGTGTCGGTGCGCACCGTGTGTCCGCTGAGCAGGGCATCGAAGACCTGCGGGAAGTCGGTGCGCGAGGCGGTGGTGTCGACCTTGTCGTCGAGATGCACGGTCGGCGCGGTCGTGGGCCGGATCTGGGCCACACACACCACATCGGAACCGTCGACGACCGGGCCCGCGCCCACCCACAGCAGCAGATCGGAGAACGAGAGGTCGGCGAGCAACTGCCAATCGCCCACCACCCGTTGCAGATGGTCCACGGCGATGCCGGGAAGGTCGGTGTGTTCGGCCAGGAGCTCGCTCAGTGTTGCCACGCTGGATCTACCGCTTCGTTGCTCGGGTGAGTTACGCGATGGTGGCGATGAGGTCGCCCGCCTGGAGAACCTGGCCCGGGCTGACGTCGACCGACGTGATGTCGCCCTCGACCTCGGTGAGCACCGGGATCTCCATCTTCATCGATTCCAGCAGCACCAGTGTCTGGTCGACCCGGACGTGTTCGCCCACGGTGACCTCGACAGCGAGCACGGTCGAGACCATCTCCGCGCGCACTTCTTCAGGCATGGCACCCCTTCGTTAGTATCCGCCGAAGCTACAGCCAACCACACGTGAAACAATGGCTCTCGACCAGACATAGAAGGGAGCTCCCATGGGTAAGCGTGGACGTAAGAAGCGCAGCCGCAAGGGCAACGCCGCAAACCACGGCAAGCGTCCTAACGCTTGAGTCGTGCCGCTGCGCACAGACGACAACAGCACGCTCTCAGAAGCTACTGAGAGCGTGCTGTTTCCGTATCCGGGCTGATCAGCCTTCGGTGGTCTCGATCCTGGTCACCGAGATCGTCCGGTGGATCTCCAGCTTCAGCCGGTCGCGCAGGCCTTCGGGAGCGTGCTCGCCACCGCATTTGCGGCTGAGCAGACCCTTGATCTTCTCCTCGATGCCATAGGCCTCGATGCACGGGCTGCAGTGGTCCATGTGCTCCTGCAAGCGCTGCCGAGTGGCCTGATCGCACTCGTTGTCGAGCATGAGCCACACATCCGCGAGGACCGCGGTGCAGTCCATGTCGAGATCGGGATCGTCACTCACTTGACTACCTCCTGGCGTTCCCCACGGTCGAATCCACGTTCGCGCGCCACATCGGCGAGCAGGCCCTTGAGCTGCTTGCGTCCACGGTGCAGCCGAGACATCACGGTACCGATGGGGGTGCCCATGATGTCGGCGATTTCCTTGTACGGGAAGCCTTCGACATCGGCGTAGTACACCGCCATCCGGAATTCCTCCGGCAGCTGCTGCAGCGCCGACTTGATCTGGTCGTCGGGCAGGGCGTCCAGCGCCTCCACCTCGGCCGAGCGCAGACCCACCGAGGAGTGCTCGGCGGTGGCCGCCAGCTGCCAGTCGGTGATCTCGTCGGTCGGGTACTGCGCGGGCTGGCGCTGCTTCTTGCGGTAGGAGTTGATGTAGGTGTTGGTCAGGATCCGGTACAGCCAGGCACGCAGATTGGTGCCTTCCCGGAACGACTTGAACCCCTGGAATGCCTTCACGAACGTCTCCTGCACCAGGTCCTCGGCATCGGCCGGGTTCCTGGTCATCCGCAGGGCGGCGCCGTAGAGCTGGTCGATCATCGGGAGCGCATCGCGCTCGAACCGGGCCGCCAGCTCGGCTTCGTCGACTTCCGTGCCGGACGCACCGTCGGACACCACGTCGTCGCTCGTCACACCAATCCCTTCGATCGCCGTAGTAGCCGAATCTACCGGCACGACGGAATCGACTGGCAATCGCGCACCCCGTGGCAGGACAGGACGCTCCTCGAGCAGCAGTGTCACTATCTCTCCTTCACGTCGTCTCTGGCCGCGTTGGCTTGTCACTTGTGTGCAACATGCACCCCCGCATTCGTGTTCCCACACCGGCGGAAATCTGGTTGCCGGACCGGGCGTGGCCGCGATTAAGGTGACCGCTTATGTCGACTCCCGCGATCAAGGCCCTCAGCGGTATCGCGCACACGGTGCATTCCTATTCCCACGATCCACGCGCCGACTCCTATGGCGACGAGGCCGTCGACGCACTCGGCGACGAACTGGGAGTGCGAGCCGCGCAGATCTTCAAGACACTGGTGATCGAACTCTCATCCGGCACGCTCGCGGTGGCCGTTCTGCCGGTGCCCGCGCGGCTGTCGTTGAAGGCGGCGGCCGCCGCGCTCGGCGCGCCGAAGGCGAGCATGGCCGACAAGACCAAGGCGGAGCGCACCACCGGCTATGTGCTGGGCGGGGTTTCGCCGCTGGGTCAGCGCAAGAAGTTGCCCACTGTTGTCGACGCCTCCGCGCTCGACTGGGATCGGGTGCTGTGCAGCGCGGGCAAACGCGGGCTCGAAATCGAGTTGGCGCCCGCGGATCTGGTGCGTGCCTGCGCGGCCGTCACCGCCCCGATCACCAGCTGAGGCAATCCGGTCGGCGCCTCGTTCCGAATCACTTCGACGCATTCTGCGCCCGGTACGACCGATTCGACCCGAGGATGTGATGCGAAAATGTCCGCTCGTTCGACGATCGCCGCCCTGTCCGGTGCCCTGGTAATCACTTTCGGCGCTGCCGCTATAGCTCCGGCCACCGCGGTTCCGCAGGTGGTTCCGCCGTCGCAGGCCGAGCCCGGCGACTATCCGCTCAACGGCCAGGGCACCACGCCGAAGAGTTCGCCGAAGACCGCACCCGAGACCGACGAGAAGGCCGAGAAGGCCGAAAAGCTCGGCGGTGGGGTCGCCACCGAGGTGATCGATCTGATCACGGGAGTCATCAAGTGCGGGTTGAACATCGCCACCGATTCGGTGCCCTGCTCGCTCTGAGGAACTGCTACCCGAGGCCGGGCACGATCACAACACTGTGGTCTGCCCGGCCTTGTCGTCTCGTGACCCGTCGGGCACCAGGAGTTCGGGCCCGTTGTTGCGCACATTGTTGACCAGGGTGGAGACCGGGCGCGCCACGATCGTCGCCAGCTCCGCCTGCGAGGGCGGTCGCAGCAGATCGGCGGGCGCCGGGTGATCCGGGTCGAGCCAGGCGTCCCAGTGTTCGCGCGGCATCGGCAACGGCATCCGGTCGTGGATGCCTGCCAGCTCGCCGCTCGCGTCGGTGGTCAGGATCGTGCACGACATGAGCGGCTCGGCATCGGGCAGGCTGCGGTCCCGCCAGACCGACCAGAGCCCGGCCATATAGAGCAGGGAACCGTCACTGTGCGACATATAGAAGGGCCGCTTCACCGCCTTGCCCTTGCCGGTCGGTGACGGCTCGACCAGCCACTCGTACCAGCCGTCCATCGGCACGAGGCAGCGCTTGTGCTTGGCCGAATCGCGGAACGAGGGCGCGGTGGTCGCCTTGTCGGCGCGCGCGTTGAACAGCGGTTTCCCCTTGGCGGGCACGCCGGGTTCGGCCGCCTTGGTCCAGTGCGGGATCAGGCCCCAGCGCATCCGCCGGATCCGCAGCCGCGGATCGTCGTCGGGTTCGCCGTGCGCGTGCCGCTCCACGACCGTGAGCACCTGTGTGGTCGGCGCGACGTTGTAGCTGACAGCGGCGTCCGGCTCGTCGAGCCCCGTCTCGTCGACAGCGTCCAGTTCGGCCGCCAACCGGCCCGGATTCGTGGTCGTCGCATATCGTCCACACATAAAGGTCAAGATACGCGCGGGCACCGACATCAGGCACCGCCGACGACGCCACCCCACGCCGAAAAAGCGCACCACCGGTGCGTCCGAACCGCACATAAGCGAAGATGGGGACGTGAGTTTCTGGCCTGCGCCCCATATCGAGGTCCCCGTCCACGCGACCGTGACCCTGCCCGGATCGAAGTCCATCACCAACCGCGCGCTCATCCTGGCCGCACTGGCCGATGGGCCGTCCACGCTCACCGGCGCCCTGCGCAGCCGCGACACCGATCTGATGATCGGGGCCCTGCGCGCCCTCGGCACCGAGATCACCGGCGACGCCGAGATCCTCGAGATCACCCCGGCGCCCCTGCGCAGTGCCGCTGTCGACTGCGGGCTGGCGGGCACCATCATGCGATTCCTGCCGCCCGCCGCCGCACTCGCCACGGGCGATGTCGCGTTCTTCGGCGACGAGCAGGCGAAGTTGCGTCCGCTGTCCACCATTCTCGACGCCCTGCGCAAGCTCGGTCTCGATGTCGACGGTGACGCGCTGCCCTTCGTCGTGCACGGCACCGGCGCGCTGCGCGGCGGCACCGTCACCATCGACGCGTCGGGTTCCTCGCAGTTCGTGTCGGGGCTGCTGCTCTCGGCCGCCCGCTTCGACGAGGGCATCACGGTCCACCACGACGGCAAGGCACTGCCGTCGATGCCGCACATCGAGATGACGGTCGAGATGCTGCGCCGCGCCGATGTGGCCGTGCAGACCCCGGCCGATTCCGGCAACGCCCAGACCTGGACCGTGGCGCCCGGCCCGATCCGCGCGGTCGACTGGGACATCGAGCCCGACCTGTCCAACGCCACCCCGTTCCTGGCGGCGGCCGCGGTGACCGGCGGCGAGGTGAGCATCCCGATGTGGCCGCGCGGCACCACCCAGCCCGGTGACGTGATCCGCGAGATCCTCGTCCGGATGGGCGCCGAGGCCCGCATCTTCGACGGCATCCTCACCGTGCACGGTCCGGAACGCCTGGCGGGCATCGACATCGACCTGCACGACGTCGGCGAACTCACCCCCACCGTCGCCGCGCTGGCCGCACTGGCCGATTCCCCCTCGCGGCTGCGTGGCATCGCCCACCTGCGCGGACACGAAACAGACCGGCTCGCAGCACTTTCCGCCGAGATCAATCGTCTCGGCGGCAATGTCACCGAGACCGAGGACGGCCTCGAGATCGTGCCCACCCCGCTGCACGGCGGACAGTGGCACTCCTACGCCGATCACCGGATGGCCACCGCCGGCGCGATTCTCGGCCTGCGCGTGCCGGGGGTGGAGATCGAGGACATCGGCACCACCGCCAAGACCCTGCCGACCTTCGTCGCACTGTGGGAGCAGATGCTGGCTCCCGCGTTATCCAGTGACGGAGTGGCGCGCTGAGCCGCCAGGGGCGATCCTCAGCCAGCTACGACGAATCCGACGTCCGGGTACGCCCGGGTAAGGCGTCGTCGCGTCCCCGCACCAAGACCCGTCCCCAGCACGCCGACGCCGAGCCCGCCATGGTGGTGGCCGTCGACCGCGGCCGCTGGGGTTGCGTGCTCGACGGGGACGCCGACCGGCGCATCGTCGCCATGCGCGCCCGTGAACTGGGCCGCACCCCGATCGTCGTGGGCGATCAGGTCGACGTGGTCGGCGACCTCACCGGCAGGCCCGACAGCCTGGCCAGGATCGTGCGGGTGAGCGAGCGCAGCACCGTGCTGCGCCGCACCGCCGACGACACCGATCCGTTCGAACGCATCGTCGTCGCCAATGCCCAGCAGTTGTTCATCGTGGTGGCGCTGGCCGATCCGCCGCCGCGCACCGGTTTCGTCGAGCGGGCGATGGTGGCCGCCTACGCCGGTGGGCTGGAACCGATTCTGGTGCTCACCAAACGCGACCTGGTCTCGGAATCCGAATTCGCTTCCGCCTTCGACGGTCTCGATCTGAAGATCCTCTACGCGGGCATCGACGATCCGATGGAGCCGGTGCTGGAGATCTTGAACGACCGGCTCACCGCGCTGATCGGGCACTCCGGTGTCGGTAAGTCGACGATGGTGAATCGTCTGGTGCCCGATGCCTATCGGGCGGTGGGCGAGGTGTCCGGCGTCGGCAAGGGCAAGCACACCTCCACCCAGTCGGTGGCGCTACCGCTACCCGAAGGCGGCTGGGTGATCGACACCCCGGGCGTGCGTTCGTTCGGCCTCGCCCACATCACGCCCGACGATGTGATCGCCTCGTTCACCGACCTCGCCGGTGCCATCGAGGACTGTCCGCGCGGCTGTACCCATCTCGGGCCGCCTGCCGATCCGGAATGCGCGCTCGATCAGCTGCCCGGCACGGAACGGCGGGTCGCCGCGATTCGCACGCTGCTGACCGCCCTGATCGCCAACGATGCTTGGTAGCAACCGATTCCGTGCCGGGTGACACTCAGAAGCTGAACGACCCCGTGTCGACCCCGCCGCCACCGCCGCCACCGTCGGTCGGCACCTCGGCCACGGTCACCGTCGCGGTGCTCGACGAACCCGCCACTCCGCTGCGCCCGGAGAAGGCGGCGCCGATGCTGTAGGCACCCGGGGCGCCCGGCGTCCAGACGATGCTCGCCTTGCCGTTCGCGCCGACCGGGATGTCGCCGAGCACGTTGTCGCCCGCCTTGAACTGGATCGTGCCGCCCGCCGCGGCCGGGGTCACGCTCGCTTCCAGCGTGACGGCCTTGCCGACCTGCGCACCCGACACCGCGGTGATGGCGGTGCTGGACACGGCGTCGCCCGACACTGTGATGGCCGGTCCCTTGGCCTGGTAGATGCCGTCGCCGAGAGACCCGCCGTAGTGCATCGAGGTCGGCAGCGGGGTGTCGCGGGCGCAGTTCACGCCGACCTTGTACTGGATCTCGAAGGTCTGCGACTTCGGCGAGATATTCGGGTACACCGGGTATTTGGTGATGCCGAACTCGGCGCGGATCCAGTCCGACGACGACGTGTCGATCGAGACCGCGTCACCCGACATCTTCGCCGAGCCCGCGACCGGCGTCAGGCACGCCGGGTGCAGGTCCTTGATCGAGTAGATGTATTCCACCGGGATGCCGGTGCGTTCGAACTTCGTGGTCACGGTGACCGTGTCGCCGACCACCGGGTTGGTGTTCGATACCGTTCGGGTGAAATGGCTGTTGCCGTCATCCCAGGTGATCGATCCCGGAGCGGCTACGGCCGAGCCGGGAAACGCCGTCATCGCCAGCCCCGCCGCGGCGGCGAAAACGGCCGCGCGCTGCACTCTTCTGTCCACCATCATCTGTCTCCAACTACGTGCCGGACGCCCTCGACGTCGTCGAGGCGCTGATACGCCCGAGTGGCGAGCAGTAGATCACGCCATGGTCCCCGGCGGATCCAAATCCGAAATAGATCTCGTTCAGATTTCGAATTCGACTCGCGTTCGCTCGCGTTCACAACCACGACACTGTCCGCCGGTACCGTCATCCCCATGAAGCCACCGGCGATCGGTTACCTGCGCCGCGACATCTCGGGTGTCGCCCAGTCCTGGGACGAAACGCAGATCCGTTCCCTAGCCGAACGCCTGGGCTACCGCTTCACCAAGACCGTCGTCTTCAGTGACCGCACCGCCGACCCGATCGGCCGCCTGCTCGACGTGGTCACCACCACCGAAGCCGCCGCGATCGTCACCCCCAGCCTCACCCACCTCGGCTCCGACCTCCCCCACCGCATCGTCGCCGCCTGCGACATCATCACCGTCACCCCCGAGATCACCCACACGAGAACCCTCCCCGCCCTCCCTGCCTGAGCCGGCGAGGCGCCCAGCGAACTCGCTGGGCCCCGAGGCTATTTCGCGGACGCGGAGTGAATACGGCTCCCGGAACACGACTATCGGGGTGTCGTGCGGGAAAATGAGGGGGTGACCACCGAGAACGAACGTCCTGGACCGCCGGCTATGAGCCCGAGCATTTTGGTGATCACGATGTCGCGGCGGGTGGAGGCGGCGTTGGGGGTCGAGTTGGGGGCGCTGGATTTGACGGTGGCTCGGCTGGGGTTGCTCGGGCATATCAATGGGGTGCCCGGGGCCTCGTTCAGCGAGTTGGCGCGGATGTCGGGGACGAGCGTGCAGAGTGTGCACGCCGCGGTAAAGGGGCTGGTGGGGGCGGGATTGGTGCAGGATCGGACAGCGCGGGCGGGGTCGGCGTCGGCGATCGAGCTGACGGAGGCGGGCGCGGGGCTGCTCGCGCAGGCGCGTCAAGCGGTGGCGCGGGTGGACACCCAGCTGTTCGGGGCGGAATCGGATCCGATTCTGCGGCGGGTCGGAGCGGCGATCGTCGACGCGTTCGCCGGGACGATTCCCCCTCGACCCGAGGCGTGACGAATCCGACCTTCAATGTGGCTGAAACTCGAGCTAGGCTTCAAGCACATTGAAGGTCGGAGGGAGTCGGTAGTTGGAACACGTCTTGTTGTCCGTGCATGTGCTCGCGGGCATCGTCTTCGTCGGCGGCTCAGCGGTCGCCACCAGTCTTTTTCCCCGGTACGCGCCGGTCGCGGGCGCGCCCGATCCGGAATCGGTGCGCAGCAGGCCGGTCGCGGCCGCCATGCACCGGATCACCGGGAACTACGCGAAACTCGCCATCATCGTGCCGGTGATCGGCATCGTGCTGGCCACGATCCAGGGCCGGATGAACGAAATCTGGATCACCACCGCGATGGTGACGACCGCGGTGGCAGGCGGGCTGCTCGCCGTGCAGATCGTTCCGATGCAGCGCGAAGCCCTCGACCAGCCCGACGACGGCAAGCGCCTGCGGGTGCTGTCGATGCTCGCAGGTATCTACAACCTGCTGTGGACGGCCGTGGTCGTTCTCATGATCGTCCGTCCCGGATCCGCCGCGTGACCGAACAGGAGCTCCCCATGACCGACCAGGGTGTCACTTTCATCAATGTGATCGAGGTTTCCGCCGACGACATCGAGGGATTCGTCGCGCAGTGGCGCGAACGCGCCGCGCACATGCGCACCGCCCCCGGTTTCCGCGATGTCCGCCTGCACCGTGCCTTGCTGCCCGATTCGCGATTCCAGCTGGTGAACATCGCGCACTGGGACAGCGCCGAGGCCTGCGAGGCCGCCGGACGTAACCCGACGGTCGTCGCCTCGGTCGACCAGGCGCGTCAGGTCGCGCGCGCCAACCCCGCCCTGTACGAGGTGGTCGCCGAGTTCTCCTGAGCGACAAGCATTCACCATGCGCCGGAACCCCGAGACGGCCCTGCCGAGGCGGGTTCCGGCGCGGCCGAATCCTGCGAGCAGTGGATTCTCGACGTCAGTGCTTCGCGCCGATGGTGTGGAGAATTTCGTGGATGATCGGGTCGGTGAGCCGGTTGGTGACCGATCGGCCTTCGCGACTCGAGGTGACGCACCCCTCGTGCCGCAGCACGCGTAGCGCCTGGGAGATCGCGTTCTCGTTGCGGCCGACCGCGGCGGCCAGTTCTCCGACGCTGATGCCCGGCGAGCGGTGCAGACACAGCAGGATTTCCAGGCGGCCGGGGTCCGACAGCAGGTCGAAGCGCTGCGCCCATTCCCTGATCTCGACGTCGCCGATCGCGCGACGGCCGAGTTCGACCGGCGACCCGTGCAGTGTGCGTGGCTCTCCCATGGCGGTGCCCAGCTTAATCGCCGAGTGGACAGGACGGCGCCGCCCGCGACTATTATCTGTTCATCTGTTCAGATAAACATGTAGGGATGATGGATGCGCACTCGGCCGCTGTTCGCTGTAGGAGCCGCGCTGGCGGTCGTGCTGACATCGTGCGGAGCGCCCGACAGCGGGTCCACCGACTCGCTCGTGCTCGCCGACGCGTATGAGCTGGGCGGGTACAACCCCGTCGCCGGGTACGGCGCGGCCGGCGAGGCCAAGGTCTACGACGGATTGCTGCGGCTCACCGGCGGCACCGGCCTGCCCGGTTTCGAGCCCGCCCTGGCAACGGCATTGCCGACGCCCGACGCCGACGCGACTGTCTGGACGGCGCCGCTGCGCCCCGGCGTGCGGTTCAGTGACGGGTCGGCGTTCGACGCCGCCGACGTGGTGGCGACCTACCGGGCGATTCTGGATCCGGCGTCGGCCTCGGAGGTGCGGTCGTCGTTTTCGATGATCGACCGGGTCGACGCCGTCGATCCGCTGTCGGTGCGGTTCACCCTGCGTCATCCCTATGCCGCGTTCCCGACCAAGCTGCTGATCGGGATCGTGCCGTCGGAGTCCGTCTCGACACCGGGGCCCGCGACCGAATCACCGCTCAATACCGCCCCGATCGGCACCGGCCCCTATCGGCTCACAGCACTGGAGCCGACGAGAGCGGTATTCGAAGCGAACGAAAGCTATTGGGGTGGTGCGCCTTCGGTCAAGCGGCTGACTGTGCTCTACGTGCCCGACGACAACACCCGCGCGCAGCGGATGGCCGCCGGTGAACTCGACGGAACGTCACTGCCGCCCCTGCTGGCCGCCACCTTCGCACAACGGATGTCGGTGCAGGCCAACACTTCCGCGGATTGGCGCGGTGTGTCGATGCCCGAGCGCGATCCGGTCGCCGGCGACCCGGCCGTCCGGCTGGCACTGAACTACGCGGTGGACCGGCAAGCGATGATCGACAATATCCTCGGCGGCTACGGTCGCCCGGCCTACACGCCTTTCGCCGAGGTCTACGGCGAATCCCACAACCCGGCGGTCGCTTTCGCCTTCGATCGCGCGCGTGCCGAGCAGATCCTCGACGGTGCGCGATGGCGGGCCGGCGCCGACGGCGTGCGCGCGAAAGACGGCGTGCGCGCGCGATTCACCGTGATGTACAACTCCACCGACACGTTGCGCCGTGACCTCGCACTGGCTTTCGCCTCCGATGCGCGGCGGGTGGGTATCGAGGTCGATCTCGAGGCGCTGTCCTGGGATCGGATCGAGCCGCGCATCGCACAGGCCGGGATTCTGCTCGGCGGCGGGAGCGAGCCCTACGATCCCGACACCCAGGCCTACAACACCCTGCACTCGCCGCTGCTCGACCCGAGTGCGGGTAGCCCGTACGACAATGCGAGCAGGCACGCGGATCCCGCGATCGACGCGCGACTCGACACCGCGCGGCGCAGTGTCGATCCCGCGGTGCGCGCCGCCGCGTACCGGGAGGTACAGAGCCGGTATGCCCAGGATCCGAGCCACGTCTTCCTGGTCCATCTCGATCACACCTATGTGGTGAAGGATTCTTCCTGGACGACGTCGGGACCGATTCTCGAGCCGCACGCGCACGGCGTCACCTGGGGACCGTGGTGGTCGCTGCAGACCTGGACCCGCTGATGGGGCGCAGTCGCGTTCGCGGACGCGGCCTCCGGGCCATGGTCGGGTGGCGACTGGCGGCGTTGATTCCGGTGCTCGCCGCGGTGTCGGCCGCGCTCTTCGCCGCGGCGGCGGTGTCGCCGTTCGACCCGCTGGTCGGCTATCTCGGCGCCCGCTACGAGACGACGAGTGCGTCGGATCGGGCGATGCTCACGGATCAGCTCGGGCTGGACGCGTCGTGGTACCAGCTGTACGGACGCTGGATCGGCGACCTGTTCAGCGGCGACCTCGGTGTTTCCCGCGGGTTCGCCCAGCCGGTGAGTAACCTGCTCGCCCAACGGATTCCGTGGACAGTGCTGCTGGTCGTGATCGCGATGAGCGTGGCGATCGCCGTCGCGCTCGGCGCGGGCGTCTGGGCGGGCATGCATCGCGGTGGGGTGATCGATCGGCTGGTCACCGCGTCGTGTGTGGTGATGCAGGGGTTACCGCCGTTCGTGGTGTCGCTGGCCTCGATCGGCGTGTTCGCGGTCGGACTCGGCTGGTTGCCGCCTGCCGGGCTCACCGACGCCGGGGCCGAGACCGGGGTCGGTCAGGTGGCGCGACATCTCGTGCTGCCCGCTGCCGCGTTGGCCGTCTCACAGGTGCCGTGGCTCCTGCTGGCCGTGCGGGAATCGGTGTCGGGCAATCGCGGTGAGGATTTCGTGGTCGGTGCCGCCACGCGCGGCATCGACCCCGCGACGATCACCCGCAGGCACATCCTGCCCGCCTCGCTGGCCCCGTTCGTGACGATCCTCGGCGCGCGACTGCCGGAGGTCGTGGTCGGGGCGGTGCTGGTGGAGGAGATCTTCTCGTGGCCGGGGATCGCCGGTGCGTTCGTGCAATCCGCGAAGGATCTGGACATGGCGCTGCTGGCCGTGCTGACTGTCGGCACGACCTGCGCGGTGATGCTCGGCTCGCTGCTCGCCGATGTCGCGGTGGTGCTGCTCGATCCGAGGGTGCGCGCCGATGGGTGAGCGGTATCGCCTGCGCGCTCGTGCACGCGACGTCCCGCGCGAAGCTGCCGAGGGGCGGCGCGGTGCAGGCTGGGCGTCAGCGGGCGGTGAGCGGCGGCTTTGTATCGCGGTGACGGTGCTGGCCGCGGTGGTGCTGTACGCGGTGACGGTGCCGTGGATCGGTGGGGTCGACGATCGGCTGACCGACTTCGCGAGCGCACGGCAGGCGCCGTCCGGACAGTGGTGGTTCGGGACCGACTCGGCCGGGCGGTCGCTGTTCGTGCGAATCGCGGCGGCATTGCGGACCTCGCTGGTGGTCGCGGCGTGTGCGGCTGCGGTGTCGACGGTGATCGGGGTGCTGGTCGGTGCTGTCTCCGCGCTGGCCGGTGGCTGGGTGGATCGGGTGATCATGCGCTTCGCCGATACCGCGAACGCGCTGCCGCATCTGCTGCTCGGAATCGTGATCGTGGCGCTGTTCCGGGGGAACGCGCTGGCGGTGGTGTTGTCGATCGGACTCACGCACTGGGTGCAGGTGGCGCGGATCGTGCGGGCGGAGAGCTTGAGTCTGCGCGAGCGCGAGTACGTGTCCGCGGCGGTGCTCGCAGGCGCGAGTCGCGCTCACCTGCTGGTCAGACATCTGCTGCCCGCCGTCGCCCCGCAGGCGTTGATCGCGGTGGTTCTGCTTCTCCCGCACGCGATTTGGCACGAGTCGACCTTGTCGTTCCTCGGGTTCGGACTGCCGCCGCACGAGCCGAGCCTGGGCACACTGCTGGAGGAAGCGCGCACGTCGCTGCTGCTGGGCGGGTGGTGGACGCTGGTCTTCCCCGCTGGATTCCTGGTGCTGACGACGGTGGCGGTCGCTGTCTCGGGATCGTCACTCCGCGGGTTGCTCGCCCCGCCGAAACCTGCACGGATGCCGCGATGAACCGAGCACGGCAAGACCCGCCGATGCCGGGATGCCATGGCCGACGTCGCGCTGCGGCGACCGCCGAGGAGGCCACATGAACAGCGCGAGATCGCCCGAGTCAGGTACCTGCCTGTCCATCGACACGCTGACCGTCCGCATTCCGGTGAGCCGCGGTGGCGTGGTGCATGCGGTGACCGAACTGTCTCTCGACATCGCGGCCGGCGCGATCACCGCGCTCGTCGGCGAATCCGGTTGCGGGAAGTCGATTGTCGCGAGTGCCGTGATGGGTGTACTACCACGCGAAGCCATCACCACCGGGTCCGTTCGCCTGCAACTCGGTGGCGCGGACCCGGCCCCCGAACCGATCGACATCCTCGCCGCCCACCTGCCGTATCGCGGCCGTCACATCGCCCTGGTCCCCCAGTCGCCGAGCACCTACTTCTCCCCCGTACGGACCGTCGGATCTCAACTCGCGGAGGCGATCACCGCGCTCGGCACCGCACACACCCCCGCCGACCTCGTCGAGCGCGCCGAGCTCTCCGTCGCCGCGCTCGATCTGTATCCGCACGAACTCTCGGGCGGCATGGCCCAGCGGGCAGCCGTAGCGGCCGCCTTGGCGGGTGACCCCGAGGTGATCATCGCCGACGAACCCACTTCCGGACTCGATCGCACACGCACCGACCAGATCGGAAAACTGTTGCGTGAGTGCGCCGACGACGGTGCGGCGGTCCTGCTGATCACGCACGATCTCGGGCATCTGATCCGCGCGGGCATCGCCGACACTGTCGCGGTGATGTACGCGTCACGCCTGATGGAGGTCGGCCCCGGGGCGCACGTGCTCGACGATCCGTGGCACGACTACACGCGCGACCTGCTCGCCGCCCTACCCGAACACGGCCTGCACCCGCTCCCCCATCCCCCGCGAGCGCTGACGAACCTGTCCGAGATCTGCCCTTACGCGGGTGGCCCGACGCACTTGGTTCCCCAACTGCCGCGCATGATTCGCCGACCGAGGTCCTGATGCTGATCGCCGACTCCATCACCGCGGGCTACAGCTCGGAATCCGTCATCCGCGGGGTCGACCTGCGGATCACTCCGGGCGAGATCGTCGGAATCACCGGCGACTCGGGATCGGGGAAGACCACGCTGGCGCGAACCATGGCCGGGCTACTGACGCCCACCTCCGGCACTGTCACCGTCGACGGGCAGGCACCCCGCCGGGCTCGCGGCGCCATCGCCATGGTCTTTCAATCCCCCCGTGCCGCGACCAATCCCCACTTCACTCTCGTCCGGATCATCGCCGAGCCCGCCCGCATCCGCGGCGCCACGGTCCCCGATCTCGCCGCGCTGGCCACCGCTGTCGGTCTCACCCCCGACCTGCTCGACCGCCGCCCCCACGCCCTCAGCGACGGCCAGCTCCAACGCGCCTGCCTGGCCCGCGCCCTCGCCCAGAACCCCCGCTACCTCATCCTCGACGAAGCCACCGCCATGCTCGACGCGGCCACCACCGCCACCATCATCCGGCTGGTCATGACGCGCGCCGACGACAACCTCGGCGTCCTGCTGATCAGCCACGACGAGCCCCTCCTCGCGGCCGCCTGCGCCCGCGTCGCCACGATGCACGACGGCACCCTCGGCCCGCGGCAGGCATCTCCGCAATAACCGCACGATTACCTCAGGCTGCGCACAGGAACCCGTTTTAGCGTGAGCCCCTGTGACATTCACGCAACCGAATCCAGTCAGCGCGTGCCGCAGCCTCAGCGGATGGGCCCGCACCGCACCGACCGTCGCCGAAGTGCTGCACACCCCCGACATCGCGGTGATCGCCGAACGGGTGCGGACCGCGGGACCGCGCGGGGTGATCGCGCGCGGGCTCGGGCGTAGTTACGGGGATCCGGCGCAGAACGCGGGCGGACTGGTGGTCGACATGACCGCGCTGGACCGCATCCACAGCATCGATCCCGACAGCGGGATCGTCGAGGTCGACGCGGGCATCAGCCTGGACACGCTCATGCGGGCGGCGCTGCCGTTCGGGCTGTGGGTCCCGGTGCTGCCGGGTACCCGGCAGGTGACGGTCGGTGGGGCGATCGGCGCGGATATCCATGGTAAGAACCATCATTCGCAGGGCAGCTTCGGCAATCACGTGGTGTCGATGGATCTGCTGACCGCCGACGGAACGGTACGTACCTTGGCCCCGGAGGGCCCGACTCGGCACTGTTCTGGGCGACGGTCGGCGGGATGGGGCTCACCGGCATCATCATCGGCGCGCGAGTTCGGTTGAAGCACACCGAGACCGCGTATTTCCTCGTCGACAACGACCGCACACGCGATCTCGACGAGACGATGGAATTGCTGACCGGCGGTTCCGATGACGGGTACGACTACTCGATGGCGGTGCCGGACACCATTTCCACCGGGGCGAAACTCGGGCGGGCCGGATTCAGCCGGGGCTCGCTGGCCACGGTCGATCAGTTGCCGTCGAGACTGCGTAGCAAACCCTTGAATTTCGATGCCCCACAATTGTTCACAGTGCCCGATATCTTTCCGAACGGGATGGTCAATTCGGTGACCACCCGGATTGCCGCCGAGGCCGCTCATCGCCTGTTTCCCCGGCGGTCGCGAGGGCGCATCCAGAATCTGACGCAGTTCTATCACCCGCTCGACCTGCTCGGCGAATGGAATCGGGCGTACGGCAAGCGCGGGTTCTTGCAGTATCAGTTCTCGATGCCGTTCGGGGCCGAGCAGCAGCTGGCCGACGCGGTGCGCACCATCGCCGAATCAGGGCACCACTCGTTCCTCAACGTCTTCAAGCGCATGGGGGCGAGCAATCCGGCGCCGCTGTCGTGGCCGCATCCCGGATACATGCTGAGCTTGGATTTCGCGCTCTCCAGCGGACTCGACCGATTCTGCGCCGACCTCGACGAGCGGGTGCGGACGGCGGGTGGACGGCTGTACCTCGCGAAGGAATCACGGACCACCCCCGAGATGATCGCGACGATGTATCCACGGCTCGACGAATGGCGCCGGGTCAGGGACCGAGTCGACCCCGAACGGGTATTCGCCTCCGACCTCGCACGACGGTTGCGGCTGGTGACAGGACTTCGACATTGATGTGCTTCAGATCACGGCCGGTAAATTGCGAGCGAAAGCTGTTCACAGTTAATCGAATTCACCGGCAATGACGCACGTCACTGTCCGTTTTGAACTCTTAAGACTTTTTAAGTTACATTTCAGCAACAAACAGTTGGACACTTGATCATGGGTGCTCGATCGAGGGCCTGCGCTCCCCAAGGAGCATCGCCATTGAGGGAAAGACTGCATTCATGAACATCAGCAAGGTTGCCGCAACCTCCGCACTCGTCATCGCCGCGCTCGGCGTTGCCACCGGCACGTCGCACGCCGCTCCGGCGCCTGCTCCCGCGCCCGTCGCGGCCTTCCTCGACGGCGTGAACCAGGGTGTGAACCAGGTGCTGCCCGGCATCAACTGGAAGACCGGCATCGAGGGCGACGCGGTCGTCGTCGAGACCGACGCGGGCTCGCTCACCACCGAGAACAACCAGTTCCAGGTGCGCGACAACCAGGGCAACATCGTCGCCGCCCTGCCGCTGGCCTACACGCTCGACGACCTCGAGTACCCGATCGACGCCGCCGTCGACGGCACCCGCGCCACCCTGACCCCGCGCACCGACGTGGCCTCGGCCCGCCCGTCGACCCTGCTGAAGGACGTCGTCCGGCAGGACGCCTTCGACGACGCCGTCAGCGCCGCGGCCACCCAGTTCGGCATCATCACCGCCATCGGCACTCTCGTCGGCACCCTCACCGGTGGCCTCGCGGGCTGCGCCATCGGCGGCGTCGGCGGCCTGGTTCTCGGCGTCCCGGTGCTCGCCCTCGGCGGCGCCACCGGCCTCGCGGGTTGCCTCGCCGGTGCCGCCGTCGGCATCCCGCTGGGTGCGGCCGCGGGCCTGGTGCTGACCGGCGTCCCCGCCGCGATCGCCATCGGCATCGGCTTCAGCAACCGGATCAACGCGCCGGAAAACCAGTAGTCGTCGTCGGAAAGGCCCCGTCCACCCGGACGGGGCCTTTCGTGCTGTTCAGCGCGCGAGGCGGATGCGCAGCGCCTCGTAGGTGGGGATGAAAACCTTTCTGCGGTAGCGGCGTTCGACGATCTCCCACGGGCGTCCGGCTGCGGTCAGGGCTTCGAGAAGCGCGGTGAGTTCGGAGTGGACGAGCTGGGCGCCGAGGCAGAGGTGGCGGCCGCCGCCGAACCAGAGCTGGCGGGTTTCGGGGTTGTAGTCCCGGTCGACGCGGAACTCGCCCGCGGCGTTGTTGATGGTCCAGGTGAGGATCTTGACGTGTTCGCCGGCGCGCAGGTCGCGGTCGGCGATGCGGACGTCCGCGGTGACCGAGCGGCCGACGAGGTAGGCCGGGCTCGTGACGCGCAGGGTCTCGCGGACCGCGTCGGGAAGGCGATCAGGAGCGGCGAGCAGGGCGCGATGCTGGTCGGTGTCGTGCATGATCGCGACCATTCTGGTCATGGCGCTGGCGAGCGTGTCGGTGCCCGCGACGGCCATCAGGATCGCCAGGCCGCCGGCATGCTCGACGTCGAGGCCCAGTTCGCGGCAGCGGCCGAGGGTGGTGTCGGGATCGGCGCGGGCGTACGCGTCGGGAACGTTGACGGCGAGCTGGGTGGCCAGCTCCCGGGCGCGGGCCAGCGCCACCGGGTCGAGCGTGGTCGAGGCCATCGTGCCGAAACCCAGGTTGACCAGTTCTTCGACGTGATGGAACAGGCGCAGGAACAGCGCGTCCTGATCGTCGGTGTAGTCGCCGCCGATGGCCGCGGCGATGTCTTCGGGGCGCATGCCGACCAGGTCGGAGACGCTGCGCCCGACCAGGATCTGCGCGCGGGCGGCGATGTCGACGGTCTCCCCCGCCGCCAGGCGTTCGCGCAGGTCACGCAGGTCGGGGCCGATCACGCGCTCGACCAGAGCATCGGTGTGGCTCAGGGTGAACAGGTCGCGCACCTTGGTCCGCAGGTCGGTATGGCCGGGCCCCTCGAACAGATCCTCGACCCAGTCGCCGATGACCTGCGCCCACCAGTGCCCGGCCGCGCCCTCGGACACGATGCTGAAATGGGTACTGTCGTTGTAGATCTGGCGGGCCACCAGCGGATCGGCGACGAACCAGCCGAGTTCGGGCACCTTGCGGATGGGCCGCGCGAACCGTCCCAGCAGCAATAATCCAGGCAACCAGGGTTGACCAGCGGCGAGTAGGGTTAGTTCATGGCGTCGGGCGGAGCTCCACACCCCGGCAGAATCTAATCGAGCACGCCCGATTAGTGAAGGTCTGTGGCTAGGATCGACGAGATGCGCTGGTGGTGATCTGTGCATCACGCGATATCTGGAAGTGAACAAGCATGGTGAGTTCGACAATCGAAGCCGTCGGCGCGTATCTGCCGGCCAGAGAAGTGACCACGGCGGAGTTGCTGGCGCAGCTGGCCGTCGACGCGCCGCTGGATCTGGAGAAGGTCAGCGGAGTCAGGGCGCGCAGGGTACGCGGCGAATCCGAGGACTCCTTCACCATCGCCTCGGCCGCCGCCCGCAGCGCACTGGGCAATTCGCGCTACGACGCCGCCGATCTGGATGTGATCATCTCCTGCTCGATCACCCGGACCCGGGGCGAGGACTTCTGCCTGGAACCGTCGTTCGCTCTGATGCTGCGCACCGCACTCGGGGCGAACAGGGCGATCCATTTCGACGTGTCCAACGCGTGCGCCGGGATGATGACCGGAGTTCTCCTGCTGGACAGGATGATTCGATCCGGTGCGGTGCGTCGCGGCATGGTGGTGTCCGGGGAGTGCATCACGCCGATCGCCGACACCGCGGTGCGGGAGATCTCGCAGAAGTACGACCCACAGTTCGCCTCGCTCACAGTCGGCGACGCCGGGGCGGCCGTGCTGCTCGACGGCACCGACGGGCCAGGGCTCGACTACGTGGAGCTCAACACCAGCGCCGCGTTCGCGAAGCTGTGCTTGGGGATGCCCAGTGACCAGGGGCCGGGAGTCGCGCTCTACACCGACAACCGGGCGATGCACAACGAGTCCCGGTACCTGCTGTGGACCTCGCGGCAGCTGGAGTTCCTGGCCGCCCGCGGTTCCAGCTTCGCCGAGGAGGGTTACGACTACCTGATCCATCACCAGTTCAGCGGCCCCGCTGTGGAATTGATCAACAAGACCGCCGAGCGCGAATTCGACGCGGCGATGCCGCCGGGACTCGCGGTGCTGGACCGATACGGCAATACCGCGTCGACCTCGCATTTCGTGGTGTTGCACGACGCGTTGCGGCAGGGACTGATCGAGCCGGGGTCGAAAGTACTGCTGGTACCGGCAGCTTCCGGGGTGGTTGCCGGATTCTTGTCGGTGACAATCGGCGATCTGCGGGTATAGGACAGTATGGGAATCATCATTTCTTCGGCAGTGACGCGCAGCGGCGGAGTCAGCTCGGTGGGACAGGCGGCAAGCGCCGCGCGCGACGCCTTAGCGGGAGCCGGTTGTCCGCCGGAGCAGGTCGACGCACTGATCAATGTGGGGGTCTATCGCGATGCGAACCTGGTGGAACCGGCGGTCGCGGCGCTGATCCAGCAGGCCGCGGGGATCGGGCTGGACTATCGGCGCGGTGACGTGCCGTGCTTGTCGTTCGATCTGATGAACGGTGCCTGCGGGGTGGTGAACGCGGTCGGGGTGGCCGCATCGCTGCTGGCAGATCTGCCCACGGGACATGTCGTCGTCGTGTCGGGCGACGCGCATCCGTCGGGCCGGGCCGATGTGGAGTTCGCGTTCGAGCCGGTAGGGGCGGCTCTCGTGCTCGAGAATTCCGCCGAAGCGGCGGGTTTCGGCGGAGTCCATGTGAGTGCCGGCGACGTACTGCCCGACCCGCAGGGCTACGTGAAGCTGTCCGCGATGGGAGCCGAGGGCCGTTCCTCGCTGACGGTGGAATTGCTCACCGGGACAGCGGAACTCGTCGAGCACGCCGCTATCGCGGCGCGAGAGGCGTTGGCGGCGGACGGTATCGACGCCGGACAGGTGGTGCTGCTGTGCGGTAAGCCGACGGCGGACTTCGCCGGCGAACTGGCGGCCCAGCTTGGCGTGGGCGCGGTGGTGACCGACGACTTCGCCGCCGACGCACACACTTCCGCGTTG
Organism: Nocardia sp. NPDC055050; assembly: GCF_053608345.1. Lineage (NCBI taxonomy): Bacteria > Bacillati > Actinomycetota > Actinomycetes > Mycobacteriales > Nocardiaceae > Nocardia > Nocardia sp. NPDC055050. Next base: position 5,988 of record NZ_JBSGVG010000055.1, on the reverse strand, counting down.
ACCGCCGCGTTCGTGGCGGCTCGTGACGCGGGACTGGCCGAACGACCGTTGCTGTTCGTCGCCGCCGACGGTGGGCCCACCGCGGCGGCAGTGACCTATCGAGGGGTTGGTGTGCGGTGACACGGTCTCTGCATGTTGTTCCGGATCCGCTGAGTGCGCCGCGACATGGTCGCCATCGCGCGGCGGCCGATACTTCGGTCGCGGTGCCCAGCCCGGGAGCGGTGCTGGCGCTGCGGTCGATTCCGGTGATCGGCTGGATATTCCTGATCGCCGGTGTGGTGCGGCCGTTCCGGGCCCGGTGGCTGCGGGTGGCCTTCTGGATCGATGTGGTGCTGAGCGTCGGAGTGCACGCCGCGCAGATTCCAGCAGCCCGGAAAGTGGCCGCTGAACGGGGGATCTCGGGTCGTCGTGCGGCCGTGATGACCATGCTGCTCGGGGCTACCTGGTGGAAGACGCTGGGCGAGGGCGAACAGTGACCGAGGCGGCACCGTCCGGCCGCGGCTTCGTGAGATCGTCGACGGGATAGCGTGGCGCGATGACAGTGCTGGTGACTGGCGCGAGCGGGTTCGTCGGCGGCGCGATCGTGCGCGGGCTGGTGGCGCGCGCGGTGCCGGTTCGGGCGATGGTTCGCGATCCGGCCTCGGCACCGGAGGGCGTCGAGGTGGCGGTGGCCGATCTCGCCGACGCGGGTGCGCTGGCCGCGGCGGTGGCCGGAGTGCGCGCGGTGGTGCACGCGGCGGCCCTGCTCGGTGAATTCGGCAGGCCCGCGGAGTTTTTCGCGGTGAACGTGGCCGGGACCGATCGGCTGATGCAGGAAGCCGCGGCGGCCGGAGTACGGCGGTTCGTGTTCATCGGGAGTCCGAGTGCGTTGATGGCGCCCGACGGCGGGGATCAGGTGGGGATCGATGAGACCGTGCCCTACCCGGCGCGATTTCTCAACAGCTATTGCGAGACCAAGGCCGTGGCCGAGCAATTGGTGCTGGCCTCCGATACACCGGAGTTCACGACGTGTTCGCTGCGGCCGCGCGCGGTGTGGGGGCCCGGCGACCGGCACGGGCCGATCGTGCAGATTCTGGCGAAGTTGCGGGCGGGGCGGTTGCCGGATCTGTCCGGCGGGCGCGAGGTTCGGGCTTCGCTGTGCTACATCGACCACCTCGTCGACGCCGCCGCTCTCGCGCTGACGGCCGAGAAGATCGGTGGGCGTGCGTATTTCATCGCCGACGCGGAGCCGGTGCCGGTATGGGCGACCTTGGACGCGGTGGCCGCACGGTTCTCGTTGACCGGACCGAGCGTGACAGTACCCGCGACGGTGCTCGGCGGGGCCTTGGCGGCGATCGAAACACTGTGGCGGATACCGGCGGTCGCGCAGCGGTGGACTCCCCCGCTGTCGCGGTACGCGGTCGCGCTCGTCACCCGGTCGGCGACCTATGACATCTCGCGCGCCGCCCGTGAACTGGGCTATCGACCGGAGGTGCCGTTCACGACCGGCCTCGACGACTTCCACCGCTGGGTCGACGAGGTCGGCGGGCTGGACCGGCTACTGGAGGACGCGTGAGTGATCTGTGGGTGGTGATTCCCGCCTTCGACGAGGAACGCGGCATCGACAGCACCCTGAATGCCATCGCGGCGCAGCAGGACACGGATTTCACGGTGGTCGTGGTCGACAACAACTCCACCGACCGCACCGTCGAGGTGGTGCGGGCCTTCGCCGCCGCCCATCCACTGCCGCGCATCGTGGTGATCGACGAGCAGCAGAAGGGCACCGGCGCCGCCGCCGATACCGGGATGCGCTACGCGATTTCCCGAGGCGCCACCTACCTCGCGCGCACCGACGCCGACTGCCTGCCCGCCCCCGACTGGACCCGGCGGATCAAGGCCGGGTTCGGCTCCGGGCTGCGATTGGTCAGCGGTCAGCTGATTCCGCGCACCGATGAAGGCGTTTCCTGGATCGACCGCACGATCATTCGGGTGGCACTGGAAGTGGCCTCGACGTTCGGCAAGGTGCGCTCGGGCAACCGGGATCCGAAGTATCTCGGACCCTATGTGATGACACCGGGGTGCAACATGGCCATCACCGCCGAATTGTACGTTGCCGCAGGCGGATTCCCGCGCACCGCGATCGAGGATCTCCACGAGGACCGGGCGCTGGTCAACGCGGTGCGCACGATCACCACCGACTATGGTTTGCGCCGGGACGTGCGGGTGCACGGCTCGAATCGGCGAGTGCGCGCCTGGGGTATTCGCAAGACGCTGGCCTGGTACGCCGATCATCGGTATCGGCCCGACGTGGTCGATATTCGGTGACCGCGGCCGGGCCGATCGGCAGTGGAGGGGAACATCGGTGACCGACTTTCTCGCACGGCTTGCCGCGCAAGCCGCACGGATTCCGGACGCGTCGGCGCTCGGCACGGTCGGCAAGCGCGCGCTCACCTACCGGGAGCTGGTGGAGTCCATCGGCCGGGTGGCACACAACCTCGGCGAGGCGGGGTTCGCGCCGGGCGATCGAATGCTGTTCTCGATCCGGCCGAGTGTCTCGTCGGTGCTGGTGATCTTCGGGGTGATCGCAGCGGGCGGGACGATCGTGTTCGTCGACCCCGGCGTCGGGCCGGAGCTCTTCGCCAAGCGAGTCGGCCTGGTTGAACCAGCTTGGGCCGCAACAGAATCGCTGCTGTACGCGGTGAGTGGCCCACTCGCCGGGTTCGGGCGCAAGAAGGGGCTGGAACTGCCGCGGTTCGGCGCGCTCGATGTTCGCCATATCCACAGCGGAGTGTGGTTGCCCGGTACGCCGTTCGGGTCGATTCCGTTGCGGCGGTTCACCGGTGACGCACGCGAGACCGCCCTGCCCGCCGCGGGTCCCGACGCGGCGGCGTTGATCGTCTTCACCTCCGGAACGACGGACGACCCGAAAGCCGTGGTGCACACGCGTGCTTCGCTGAGCGCGGGACTCGCCGCGATGGGCGGAAAGACCAGCCTCGCGCCGGGCGCCTTCCTGCACACCGAGCAGCTCATGATGGGACTGCCCGCGTTGATGGCGGGGGCGCGGTGGGCGATGCCGCGGTATCCACGGTTCGGGACGCACATCGATCCTGTCCGATTCACGCGAAATCTGCGGAGCGCTACGCATACGTTCTACACCCCGGCCGATCTCGCTGTCGCGCTCGACGCGATCGAAGCCGGCGACCTCGAGCCGCCGCCGAATCTGCGTCAAGTGGCCCTCGGCGGCGCGCCGGTCACCTCCGCACTCCTGCGCCGGGCACGGAAATCGTTGCCCGACACCGAGTTTCTCGCGATCTATGGGATGACGGAGATCCTGCCGGTGGCGATCGCGACCGGCACCGCCAAGCTCGCGCACGACGGGGATCTGCTCGGCGCTCCGGTGCGTGGCGTGCAGGCGCGGATCGCCGACGACGGGGAACTCGTGCTGTCGGGCCCGAACCTGTGCCGCGGGTATCTCGGCGCGGAGTCGCTGACCGAGATCGCGACCGGGGACCTCGCACGGTGGGACGGAACGGAACTCGTCCTCACCGGACGCAAGAAAGACATGATGATCCGGGGGAAGACCAATATCTACCCGGGGTTGTACGAGCCGGTGATCACCGCGATCGACGGGGTGCGCGAGGCGATCATGGTCGGCCTGCCGGACGAGATCGGCGATGAGCGGATCGTGCTCGCCATTGTCGCCGAACCGGGAGCAGACGACATCGCGGCCCTGCTTCGCGAACGACTGCCGCAGGTCATCGACACCACCGCCGTCCCCGACGACATCGTGGTGGTGGATCGGATTCCGGTCAGCGGGCGGACGAACAAACCGGATCGCGCGGCGCTACGGGAGCTTGTGGGCAAGCTGCTCGCCTGAGTGCGGGCCGCCCGCTGGACTCGGTGCTGCCGGTCGGCTCAGCGGGTCACCGAGCGGAGCGTGCGGTCGGCGAGGGATTCGATGGTGGCCCGAGGGAGCATGGTGTCGACGTAACAGAAGGTGATCGACATCGTGGTGCCGAGAGTGGCCACCGCGACCGTCAGCGCACTGGCGCAGGAGTTCGTCCCGGCGACCGTCAGCGCCGTGATATCCAGCGGCTCAGGGGTTTCGGGCGGTGAGAGTCTGCCCAGATTGCTGAGAGTGACGTTCCACGGAGCCCGGCGGTCGATGAGTTCGATGGTGCGCCTGCCGGATTCGAGCGAGCGGGGGCAGCCGTAGCGGATGGCGGCCAGGGCGGTGAGGTCGGTGTTCTTCGCCAGCTGCTGGTGCAGTTGGGTTTTCGCCGCGCGAGCCGCGTCCCACAGGGAATGGCCAGGGCCGTAGGGGACGAAAGTGGGGACGACCGCGGTGAACATACCGGGCTCGTCGTCGGCCGGGGGCGGGTTCAAGCGGGAGCGGACGTCGACCGGAATGCCGATGCCCGCGACGCCGGAGGGCCGGGGGGCGAGTTCACCGAGGGCGTTGGCCAAGGCGGCGGTCAGCGCGGCGTTGACGGTGACGTCGTGCTGGTGGCAGCGGGTCCGGAGCTCGGTGAGGGTGTCGCCCTCGACGGTGCGGATCACGGTGCGGGTGCGGCGGATCGGAAGTGGTGGCGCGATGCCGGGCAGGCTGGTCGGGCGGCGCGCCATCGCGGTGAGCTGACCGGTGAGGTTGGTGCGCAGGCAGCGCAGCAGGCGCGTGTGTGCGGGAGGGATGAGGTCGTCGGGAGCCGGAATCGGCGGACGCGCGGCGCCGGGGAGGGGAGATCCGAAGGCGTAAGCGAGGATTCGCCACCCCAGCGACGTCATCGAGCGGCCGTCGAGCAGCACATGCGACAGCACCAGGATCAGGTCGTGGTGTTCCTCGGAAGTGCCCGGGCGCCACACCAGATCGATGAGGCGCCCAGGTGCGGTCGCGAGGTCGACGGGCTCGGCCAGCTGTTCGTCGAAGACCGTGCGCCACTCGTCGGGGTCGTCGACCATGCGGTGCAGGACCGGTAGATGCGGGTCGGCGGACGGGGCGAAACGCGGGCCGTCGACAACGGTTGTCCGCAGTAGCGGAAATTCCGCGACCAGCGCGTCCGCGGCCTCTTCCAAGCGGTAAGCGCCGATCGGGCCGCGCACCCGCAATCGGACCACGCAATTCGCCGGCGACAACTGATCGACGAGCCAGAACCACCGCTCCGACGCCGACAGCGGGCGCATCACCTCGCCCAACACGGCCTCCGCTGTATCGACACACCGCGAGCGTACCGACGCCCGCCCGAAACTCAGCACTTTCACATGGCGTTACTACATGCGTATTATGGACTTATGGGTTTCGAGTGGCCTGATTGGGCGATCGCTCACCTGATCGGCATCGAACCCAGCGAGGTTCGGCAGGTCCTCGCAGCGTCACGACGGTGGCCACGCCCGGCCTTCGACGGCCAGGTGACCGTCCTGACGGTGTGGGGGCGCACCACAGCCGGCCGCCCGTTGATCGTGGTGATGCGGCAACGGGAGGACTGGACGTGGGTGATCATCGGCGCACGCACGATGCGCGCCGAGGAACTGGCGCAATTCGAGCAGTGGGAAAGTGAGACCCGATCATGAGCGAGCCAGGACTTCCGTCCAGCAAAGAAGAACTCGCCGACTTCATGGATCGGCTGAGTTTCTCCGACGAGCCCACCGATGCCCCACCACGTCTTCCCGTCAACGAAGACATCATGGTGACCACGTCGATCCGGCTCCCCCTCGGTCTGCACAGCCGGCTGAAATCCCTCGCCGACGAACGTCGGGTAGGAGTCTCCACCCTCCTGCGCGAATGGGCCGAAGCAGCCGTCGCCGATATCGACGACGAAGACCAGATGATCTCCCTGGCCGAAGCCAAACGCGCCCTCTCCCGAGTCCACCCCATCCACCGAGCGAGCTGACGCGCGGACCGACCGGGTCCCGGCTGCCACCGGTCGGGCGGGCGGAAGACGTCGTGGTCCAGGGCGTTGTGCACCACCGTGGTCCGTCCCTCCGGGACGCGGTGCTCGCGGACGGTCCACG